>NZ_JBHLWN010000077.1:0-389299 GCF_042432825.1 Paenibacillus chartarius
AATATATCAAACAAATGTTCGCATGTGAAGGATTTGCTGAGGCAACTTGATATTCAAATTTTTTATTAAACGATCTCCCTGCCCTACGAAGCCCAAGCAAATTGTGACGGTTCATTAGGTACTTGGAAACTTCATTTGCGAAAAAACTCGTCAAATTGCACACCAAGTCCTTCCAACCATAGTCCCGCCGCATTGGACAATGATTAGCCCTAACGTCTCATTTTTCGAATCCTTCTCGTATGGAATGCGGAAAACCTTGTGAGCTTTAACGGTTTCCGGAACCGTTATTTGGCTCGAGACTTGATGCCCTACAGTAAGTCCCTCCAAATCCGTTAACGAACGCATCAGCCACGCCAAACCTCTGTAGAAAAAAGTCGTGGTCATATGACGACCTGCCAGTGAACATGTGTCTTTCTTCATAATGGAAAAGCCGAAAATGGAAAGTCGGGTCACCGGGTATTGAGGCGTATCGCCGTTGTCCCAATCAAGTTCCCGTTTGGTTTCCTTGTAGGTGCCGTCTTCAAAAATTGCTTGAACGGTTAACGGACTTCCGGTATGGAAGTACTATAAATCATTCGATTTGAGTAAAGCAGCCGCTCTCCTTTAAACCGAACGGATAATTGATTATCGGTAATCGGTTCCTCTGCTTGATTATCAAGATCGGGCTTTGTGATTCACAAGAAAAGCGGATAGCCATCAAAGCCTGCATACAACCAGGAATCACTCGAACAGCCAGATTGCCCGATTTTGATGACTGTGAACATGCAGGCATTTGAGTTACGCATCCATAGACGCCTCTTCGTGGAGAAGGCAGCCTTAGGATTTCTCCACAAGATGCCTGTCAGCTACGAGGTGACTTGGCTCTTGCCTCGATCGGACATGGCTGGTTATGACTAGCTTGGCCAGGCGCGCAAACAACAAAAAAACTGCCGCACGCCGGTTCCCCGTTCGTGCGGCAGCATGCTAATCCGTTATTCGATAATCCGAAACGTTCCCGTCCCCATCGCTGTCAGCTGTCCCGCTTCGCCGTACACCGATCCCGTAGCGGTAATCATGCGGCGCGACTGATGTACGATTTCGGCCGAGACCGTAAGCTTGCCGCCGCGGAGCGACGAGACGAAGTGGACGTTTAAATTCGTCGTCACGACTTTGCTGTCGGGTCTTGCCAGCATGACGGCGATTCCCATCGCATTATCGAGCAGCGACGAAAGCACGCCGCCATGAATGATGCCCAGCATGTTCAGATGATGCGGCTGGATGTCCAGCCCGATGACGACCCGGCTGCCGTCTTGCTCCGCCGAGACGAAGCGGCAGCCGAGGTACCCCCAGAAGGTGGGCTCGGCTGCCTCTCCCATCGTCTGCAGACGACGCACCCACTGTTCCTGCGTATATCGAAGAGGTTCTGCAGCGGCCTCGCTTCTGCCGTCGTCGATCCGTTCCGCCATCGTTACTCCCCCTTCTGCTCCTCCTCGAACAGCTTGCGCCGCAGTACTTTGCCGACCATCGTTTTCGGCAGGGACTGGCGAAATTCGTAGTGGCGCGGCACTTTGAATGCGGCCAGCCTCTCCCGGCAATGCTTCTCGAGCTCCTCCGCCGTGACGCTGGCGCCTTCCTTCAGGACGATGAACGCTTTGACCGTCTCCCCCCGGTATTTGTCGGGAATACCGGCCGCCGCACATTCCTTCACTGCAGGATGCTCGAACAGCACCTCTTCGACTTCCCGCGGATAAATATTAAACCCGCCGGCAATAATCAAATCCTTCTTCCGGTCGACGATTTCAAAGAACCCGTCCTCATCCATTCTCGCCATATCGCCCGTCAGCAGCCAGCCGTCGCGCAGCACCTTCTCCGTCTCGTCCGGACGGTTCCAGTAGCCGAGCATCACCTGCGGCCCGCGGACGATCAGCTCGCCGAGCTCGCCGACGGGCGCTTCTTCGCCGGTCTCCAGATCGACAACCTTCGCATCCGTATCCGGAAACGGAATGCCGATGCCGGGCTTGCGCTTCTCCCAAATGTTGTTGGCGTGCGTAACCGGAGACGCCTCCGTAAGACCGTAGCCCTCGATCAGCCGTCCGCCCGTCACCTTCTCGAATTGCTCCTGCACCTCGTGCGGCAGCGGCGCCGACCCGCTGATGCAAGCGCGAATCGAGGACAGATCGTAGCTTGCGATGTCCGGATGATTGATCAGCGCGACATACATGGTCGGGGCTCCCGGAAACAAGGTCGGCCGTTTGCGGGCGATGAGCTCAAGCACCGGCTTCGTTTCGAATTTCGGCAGCAGCAGCATTTCCGCCGCGCGATATACGGCCTGCAGCATAATGACAGTGAGCCCGAATACGTGAAAAATCGGAAGAGCGGCCAGAAACCGCTCCTTCCCCTCCTCGCATTTGTACGCCCAGTGGACATTCTGCACCGTATTGGCAATCAAGTTCGAATGGCTCAGCATGACGCCTTTCGCTATGCCGGTCGTTCCTCCCGTATACTGCAGCAGCGCCAAGTCGTTGTCGGCATCGACGGGCGCGATTTCCGGCGACGGCGATGCGGCATGCAGCAGCTTCGTCCAGCTGAGCACCTCGTCGTTGTAGGCAACCGTTAGATCGGTGCCGTCCCGCTTCATTTTGAGCGGATAAAGGAGGTTTTTGGGGAACGGCAAGTAGTCCTTAATCGACGTAACGATAATGCGTTCCAGCCTCGTTTTCGCTTTGACGGACAGCACCCGCCGGTGCAGCAAATCCAGCGTCACGATGAGCCTGGCGCCGGAATCGGCGAGCTGGTGCTCCAGCTCGCGTTCCTTATACAGCGGATTCGTCATGACGACGACGGCCCCGACCATGAGCGTGCCGAACGTCGCGGCGACAACTTGCGGACAGTTCGGCAGCATAATGGCGATGCGGTCCCCGTGCCGGATGCCAAGCGATCGCAGTACATTGGCGAAGCGGGCCGCCTCCCTCGCCGTCCGGTCGTAGTCGATCGATTTTCCTAAAAAATACAGCGCCGGATGCTTCGGGTACCTTCGCGCGGAAGCGAGCAGCATCGAAGCTACGTTCATTTTCGGGTAATCGTAAGTCGGAGATACCTCTTTGGGATAATGTTCAAGCCAAGGCTTAGCAGAGGCCATCGCACGATCATCCCTTTCCGATAAGTTGACATGCGGTCGTCGGTATGCTCTTTACACGATGTACTTTTCTCCTTGAATGACGCGGGCGGCGATGCGGCGCTTAACGGCTACGGTATCGAACGGATTCATACGGGTCAGCTTCTTCAGCACGGACAACTGCGTACGCAAAGTGTCTCCCGTTTCCATCGTTGAAAGCGCTTCCCTGGCACGTGCTTCGACGATGGCGAACGACTCGCGGATGAACGCCTGCGTCATATCGATCGCATTCGCCGCCTTCGCTTCACCGGATTTGGCGATCAGCTTGCGGGTGCGCAGCAGGGCGCTTTCCGAAGCGAACACCTGGATCATGATGTCGGCAAGGTTCGCAAGCACTTCCTGCTCCTTCTCGAGCGCCATCTGGTATTTCTGCACAGCGATGCCGCCGACCATCAGGAAGATGTTCTTGGCCATGGCGAGCAGATGCACTTCTTCCGCCAGCACGCCGTCGAACGTCTGTACTGGGACGATCGACAGCAGCTCGCGCTGCAGCGCCTGCACCTTCTGCAGCAGCGGCAGCTCGCCCTTAAGCGCCTTCTTGACGAGCGTTCCCGGAATGAGCAGCCGGTTGATTTCGTTCGTGCCTTCGAAGATCCGGTTAATGCGGGAATCGCGGTAAATGCGTTCGATTTTGTATTCCTGGATAAACCCGTAGCCGCCATGAATTTGCACGCCCTCGTCGGCTATGAAGCTGAGCGCCTCGGAAGCGAACACTTTGTTTATGGAGCATTCGAGCGCATATTCGGCGATCGCCTTGGCCGACTGCGTACCGGCATCGGGAGCGGTATAATCGAGATGCTGGAGCGCTTCGTCAAACAGTCCGGCCGTGCGGTACACCATACTTTCCATGACATAAGTCATTATATTCATTTCCGCCAATTTTTTACCGATGAGCGGAAATTTTGCGATGGGGCTGTTGAACTGCTGGCGAGTGTTGGCGTACCGGCTCGACAGCTCGATCGCCTCCTTCCCCGCTCCGACGCAGCCGGCCGCCAGCTTAAACCGGCCGATGTTAAGGATGTTGAATGCGATCAAATGCCCCTTGCCGACTTCACCGAGCAAATTTCGGGCAGGAACGTGCGCGTCCTCGAAGAACAGCGGGCGGGTCGAAGAGCCTTTGATGCCCATCTTCTTCTCTTCCGGTCCGAGCGTGAACCCGGGTGTACCTTTCTCCACGATGAATGCGGAAAAATCCGTGCCGTTCACCTTGGCATAGACGATGAACACGTCGGCAAAGCCGGCATTCGTAATATACAGCTTGGAGCCGTTCAGGATGTAGTGCTGGCCGTCGTCGCTCAGGCGGGCGGTCGTCTTGGCGCCGAGCGCGTCGGAGCCGGAGGTCGGCTCGGTCAGGCAATAGGCGGCGATCAGCTCTCCGGTAGCGAGCTTGGGCAAATAGTTGTCTTTCTGCTCCGTCGTACCGAAGAAGACGATCGGCAGTGTGCCGATCCCGACATGAGCGCCGATCGAAAGGGCGAATGAGGACGCCTTGGCCAGCGTTTCGTTGATGAGCGTCGAGCTGATTTTGTCCAGACCGAGTCCGCCGAAAGCCTCCGGAACGTCGGCTCCGAGCAAGCCGAGCTCCCCGGCTTTGCGCATCAGCTTGACGGTCAGCTCGTAATCGAGCTTCTCAATATGCTCGTCGTTCGGCAGCACTTCGCCTTCGATAAAATCGCGGGTCGTGTCGCCGATCATGCGCTGTTCTTCGCTGAAGTCCTCCGGCGTTGCCACGCGGGAGGCGTCAAGCTCGTCGATGATGAAGCTGCCGCCGATGATTTTACCATTTGTCGCCATAGAGTATCGCTCCTTCGGATAGTTTCGTATGCTTCGCCTACCCTGCATGCACCTCGAACACCCCGGCCGCGCCCATGCCGCCTCCGATGCACATCGACACGACGCCGAAGCCCCCGCCTCTGCGCCGCAGCTCATAGATGAGGCTTGCCGTCAGCTTCGCGCCGGTGCAGCCGAGCGGGTGACCGAGCGCAATCGCCCCGCCGTTCACGTTCACCTTGCTCTCGTCAAGTCCGAGCTCGCGCACGATGTGCACGCATTGCGACGCGAACGCTTCATTAATCTCATACAGATCGACCTGCTCCGGGGTAATGCCGGCCATGCGCAGCGCCTTCGGAATCGCCTTCACCGGGCCGACACCCATAATTTCCGGCTCAACGCCGGCCAGCGCGAACGAACGGAACGTCGCCAGCGGCTTCAATCCGAGTGCGGCCGCCCGCTCGCGGCTCATGATGACGGCGGCGGCCGCCCCGTCGCTCGTCTGCGACGCGTTGCCGGCGGTCACCGTACCGCCCAGTGCGAATGCCGGCTTCAGCCCGGCCAGCACCTCCACCGTCGTATCCGGCCGCACGCCTTCATCGGTGTCGAATACGAGCGGCTTCGTCCACGCCCTGCCCTTCTCGTCGACACCGTGCAGACGGGCCGCAACCGGGACGATCTCCTCGCGGAATTTGCCGGCCGCAATCGCCGCAGCCGCCTTGCGGTGGCTTCCCGCAGCGAACGCATCCTGGTCTTCGCGGGAAATGTCGAACCGCTTCGCCACCTCCTCCGCCGTATGGCCCATCGTGATATATACCTCCGGCATTTCGCTGACGATACCCGGGTGCGGCGACAGCTTGAAGCCGGTCATCGGCACATGGCTCATGCTCTCCACGCCGCCGCCGATCACGACGTCCGCATGACCGAGCATGACCCGCTCGGCGGCGAAGGCGATCGCCTGCAACCCCGAAGAACAGAAGCGATTGATCGTAATGGCCGGCACCGTCACCGGAAACCCGGCATAGAGCGACATCGTACGGGCGAAGTTCAGCCCCTGCTCGCCCTCCGGCATCGCGCAGCCGATAATGACATCCTCCACATCGGCTTTGTCCAGCCCCGGCGCCCTGGCGACAGCCGCCTCCAGCACCGTCTTGCCGAGATCCTCCGCCCGCGTATGGGCAAGACTGCCTTTCTTGGCGCGGCCGACCGCCGTGCGTGCGATGGAAACGATAACTGCTTCCCTCATATTCGTTCCTCCTCCCGGCTCATTAGTTGCGAAGCGGCTTTCCTGTAGCCAGCATATGCTGCATCCGCTGCTGCGTCTTCGCCTCGCCGCACAGGCTGAGGAACGCCTCCCGCTCCAGATCCAGCAAATACTGCTCCGTTACGAGCGTTCCCTCCGGCACATCCCCGCCGGCAATCACATGCGCCAGCTTGCTCGCAATCACATAATCGTGATCGCTGATATAACCGCCGCGCTTCATCGTGTATGCCGCCATCTTCAGTACCGCTTTCCCGGTATCGCCTACGACGCGGATGCGCTCCTGCGGCGCACTCACATAACCTCCGGCATCGAGCTCCAGCACGTGACGCTTCGCCTCGAACACCCGGTAGTCCGGATTCATGACGACGGTGTCGCCGCTTCGCATATACCCGAGCCTTGCCGCATCATGGCCGCTCGTCGTCGTCTTCGCCATGGCGATCGTCTCGAACACTTGATTGATCAGCGGCTGCAGCTCGGCATCCGGCACGGCGCGCAGCAGCTCGCTTTGCCGCTGCGCCATCTGCATGCAGCCGCCGCCCGCCGGTATCAACCCGACACCGGTCTCGACGAGGCCGAAATACGTTTCTGCGGCAAATACGATCCGGTCCGCGGGCAAGCAAGCCTCCACGCCGCCGCCGAGCGTCATGCTGTGCGGCGCCGCAACGACGGGCTTCTCCAGTCCTTTGAGCAGCATCATCGCGCCCTGGAACTGGCGAATCATGAAGTCGATATTATCCCACTCTTCGTCCTGCGCCTCCATCAGCATCAGCATCAGGTTCGCGCCGACGCAGAAATGCCGCCCTTCGTTCGCGATGACGAGGCCGCGCCAGTTGCGCCGCACCTCCTCCACGCCCATCTGTACCATCGTCAAAATATCGGCCCCGATCGCATTGTTCGGCGAATGGAACTCGAGACAGACGACATCGTCGCCGATATCGATCAAGCTGGCGCCGGCATTCGATTTGACCGTCTTCCCCCGCTCCTTGAGCGCCTTTAGCGAAATATGCTCGGGTCGCTGCTCCACATCGATGTAGGCACCGCCGTAAGCAGCCGACAAGCGCCCGCCTTCCCGGCGGTAGAACGTTTCATGCCCGGCCGCCAGCCACTCCTTTACCCAAGCCGGAACGACGACGCCTTCCGCTTCCATCCGCTGTACCGAGCGGGTGACACCGATCGCATCCCAGGTCTCAAACGGCCCGAGCTCCCAATTGAAGCCCCATTTCATCGCGTTGTCGATATCGACGATCGAATCCGCGATTTCGCCGAGCCGCTCCGCCGCATAAACTAGCACCCGCTTCAATACGTTCCATGCCAGCTCCGAATACCGGTCGCCTGCACCGAGCAGCGCCTTCAGCTTCCCGGCCGCTCCCTTGGCCGCCTTCGCCGCTTCGATCGCCGCTCCGCCCGGCTTCTTCGCAGGAGCATAGTCCATCGTCGTCATATCGAGCGCCCATATTTCCGACGCTCCGCCTCCAGCCGGCTTCACCTTTTTGTAGAAGCCCTGCCCCCTCTTCTCGCCGATCCAGCCGCGCGCCACGAGCTCCCGCAGTACGGACGGCACCTCAAATACGCGCCGCTCGCTCTCGTCCGCAACATGGTCATGCACGTTTTGCGCCACATGCACGAACGTATCGAGTCCGACCAGATCCAGCGTACGGAACGTCGCGCTCTTCGGCCGTCCCATCGCCGGTCCCGTCACCGCGTCGACCTCCTCCACCGTATAGCCGTTCGCCGCCATCTCCCGAAGTGTGACGAGCAAGCCATACGTGCCGATCCGGTTGGCGATGAAATTCGGCGTATCTTTGGCGGTTACGACGCCTTTGCCGAGCGTCCGTTCGCAGAACCGCGTCATGAACCGGACGACCTCCGGATCCGTATCGCGGCCCGGAATGACCTCCAGCAGCTTCATATAGCGGGGAGGATTGAAGAAGTGCGTGCCGAGAAAATGCTTCCGCAGCTCCGGCCCGCATCCGGCGCTCATCGCCTCGATCGAAATGCCCGACGTGTTGGAGGAAACGATCGTGCCCGGCTTCCACACCGTCTCGATGCGCTGCAGCAGAGCGCGCTTCACGTCCGCATGTTCCACGACGACTTCTATAATCCAATCGACATGAGCCAGCTCGGTCCAATGATCCTCCACATTGCCCGGACGGATGCGATCAGCGAAAGCTTCGCGGTACAGAGGCGCCGGATTCGTCTTCTTCAGCCGGGCAATCGCTTGCAGAGCAAGCCGGCTGCGCACCTTCGGGTGTTCGAGCGTCAGCCCGGCCTTCTCCTCCTCCGGCGTCAATGCGCCGGGTACGATATCGAGCAGCCAGCAGGATATTCCCGCATTGGCGAGATGAGCGGCGATTCCGGAGCCCATTACGCCGGAGCCGATCACGGCTGCACTGCGAATCGATCTGTTCATGGAGCTTCCACCTCCTGGTAAGGTTTGGATCAACTATGAAATCAGCGGAGCGGGAGCCGGACCGAAGACAGCCTGCTCAAGCAGCTCTGCGATATCGCGGGCTTTCACCTGCGTCTCCATCTCTTTCAGCTTCGTGCCGTCCTCCATCATCGTCAGGCAATACGGGCAGGCCGAGGAAATGACTGTCGGCTGCACCGCCAAGGCCTGCTCCGTGCGGGCCACATTGACCCGTTTGCCGGCCGTTTCCTCCATCCACATCATGCCGCCGCCGGCTCCGCAGCACATTCCGTTGTCCCGGGAGCGCTCCATCTCCACCAGCTCGACCCCGGGAATGGCGCGAAGCACGGCTCTCGGCTGCTCATAGACGCCGTTGTAGCGGCCGAGGTAACACGAATCGTGATACGTAATCCGCTCGCGCACCTCATAGCGAGGCTGAAGGCGTCCTTCCTTTACGAGCCGGTCCAGCAGCTCGCTGTGATGCAGTACCTCCACATCGGGGCCGAGGCCGAAGTCCGGATACTCATGCTTCAGCGTGTTGTACGTGTGCGGACAGGCCGTGACGATCCGTTTCACCCCGTATTTATCGAATAGGGCGATGTTCTCGGCGGCGAGCTGCTGGAACAGAAATTCGTTGCCGAGCCTGCGCGGCGTATCGCCGGAGCCCTTCTCCTCGTTGCCCAGAATCGCGAAGGAAACGCCGGCTTTATTCAGCAGCCGGACGAACGCCTTCGTTACTTTTCGGGAACGGTTGTCGTACGAGCCCATCGAGCCGACGAAGAACAAATAGTCGAAGTCCGGATTTTCCTTCACCGTCGGTACACGCAGCTCGCCGCACGGATCGATGTCCTTCACCCATTTGATCCGGTCGTTGCGGGAGATCCCCCACGGATTGCCCTGCCGTTCGATGTTTTGCAGCGCCCGCTGCCCGTCGTGAGGCATGCTGCCCTGTGTAAGCACGAGGTAACGGCGCATATCGACGATTTTGTCGACATGCTCGTTGCCGACCGGACATTGATCCTCGCAGTTGCGGCACGTCGTGCACGACCACAGCTCCTCTTCGGTCATAACGCCGCCGATCAGCTCCACCTCGGAGATCGGCCGGCCTCCGGCCGTCCAGGCCAGCTTTTGGGCTTGCAGCGTAGGACCGATGTCGGTAATCCCCGTTCCACGCCAAGCGCCAAGCGGCTCGCTCAGCCGGGTAACGGTATGCACCCGCTGAGCGCCCCCGCCGAAAGCGAACCGGGGCACCCACGGCGATTTCGACGTGACGGCTGCGCCCTTCTCCGTGAGATGGTCGCGCAGCTTGACGATGAGATGCATCGGCGACAGCATTTTACCGGTATTCGATGCGGGACACACGTTCGTACAGCGCCCGCATTCCACGCAAGCGTACAGGTCGAGCAGCTGCTTCCTGGTAAAATCCTCGATCCGGCCGACGCCGAAGCTCTCCGCCTCTTCATCCTCGAGATCCAGCTTGCTCAGCTTACCGGGCGGATCCGTGCGGCGCAGCCAAATGTTGACCGGAGCCGTCACAATATGAAAATGCTTCGACTGCGGCACATAGACGGCAAACGCCAGCAAAATCAACAGATGCAGCCACCACGTTATATAAAACCCCACTGCCGCAGCCCCCGCTCCCATTCCGCCGAAACCGGCGGCCAAGAGCGAAGAGACCGGCGCATGCGCAGAACCTGGCAGCCCGTGCATGACCCGCTCGAACGCTAACGTCAACAAGACCGACAGCATCAGTCCCCATATGAAAAAGATGACCAGACTCGGCTTCCAGCCGCGCTTCAGCCGTTTCAGCTTCTCGCCGTAGCGGCGATAGGCGGCGTACGCCATCGCCAGCAGCACGAGCGCCACCGTCACCTCCTGCACGAGCCCGAAGGCGTCGTAGCCCGGCATCGGCAGACCGCGCCCGATCAGCCCTTTCAGAATCAAATCGATCGCACCGAGCTGCAGAATGAGGAAGCCGTAAAAGATGACGATATGCATGATCCCGCTTTTGCGATCCTTGAGCAGCTTGGTCTGACCGAAGGTCTGCACGATGAACGTGTGCAGCCGCTCTTTCGCTTGACGCTCTACATGGACGGGCCGCCCGAGCTTGATGTACAAGTACCGATGGTACACGGCTTTGTAACACCAATAGGCGCCTAGCCCAACCGCCGCAAGGAATAATAGAAGCTGTAATGCCTGCCACGCCATCGTTTCCACCATCCTTTCGCAATGTGGGACAAGCTTGCAACCGCTTTCAAATTGTGAAACGCTTACATAACCCCCAGCGATTCCTCCTCCTCTTTCTCCTATGCCTGCCCCGGCGTATTCATGAATGAAGGAGAAAGTTTCCAAATTTGCCGTTGACACGCTTCCAGCAGTGTCCTAAGATGGAGTTACAGAAATGAATGAGTATTCATTCACCCGATATCCATATACTACCACCGGGGTGAAGCCGATGACAAGTAGGAAAAATGAAAAGTATGACGCCATTCTACGCGGAGCCCTCGAAGTATTCGCCGAGCACGGCTTCCACCGCTCCCAGGTGTCGAAAATCGCCCGCGCCGCCGGCGTGGCGGACGGCACCATTTATTTGTACTTCAAACGCAAGGAAGACATTCTGATCTGCTTATTCCGGGAACGGCTGGGCGAGCTGATCGACAAGTTCACCGCCGGCATCGAGCCGATTGCCGACATCCGGGAAGCGCTGCGCCAAGTGTGTTATATCCACTACAGTGAGCTTGAGAACGATGTCAACTTTGCCTATGTCACACAGATCGAGCTTCGTCAAAGCGATCTCGAGCTGAGAAAAGAAATAGGCGAAGCGTTCAAGCCATATATTAAGTTAATCGAGCAATTGCTGGTGAAGGGGATCGAGCAAGGCGTCTTTCGTCCCGACCTTGACGTGAAGCTGACGAGGCTCCTGCTGTTTGGGGCTATGGACGAAGTCGTCACCTCCTGGCTCATCTCCGGCCGCAAATATTCGCTCGTCTCGCAAGTCGAAGGTACGGTGACGTTTTTCCTGCAGGGGATTGGAAAGTAACGAACTTCGGGTAAAGGAGCTGGGTGCGATGAATCTTCTTGTATTGGTGAAGCAAACGTTCGATACCGAGGAGAAAATTACGCTGGACGGCGGTGCCGTATCCGAGGACGGCGTCAAATTCGTCATCAATCCGTACGACGAATACGCCGTCGAGCAAGCGCTCCAAATCCGCGACGAGCTCGGCGGCAAAGTGACCGTCGTCTCCGTCGGACCGGAGCGTGCTGCCGAAGCGCTGCGCACAGCGCTCGCTATGGGAGCGGACGAAGCGGCGCTGATCGAGTGCGATGCCGCCGCTGCCGATGAAGAGGCGATTTCGCGCATCCTCGCCGCTTATGCCAAAGGGCAGCCGGCCTTCGATCTGATTCTCGGCGGCAACTTCTCCGTAGATAACGGAGCCGGCCAAGTCGCGGTCCGCCTTGCACGCCTGCTCGGCATTCCGCACGTTTCCTCGGTAACGAAGCTGGAGCTCGGCGGCTCCGCCGCCGTTGCCCATCGCGACGCCGAGGGTGACGTAGAAATCGTCGAAGTGCCTCTCCCCGCCCTGTTCACCGCCCAGCAAGGCTTGAACGAGCCGCGCTATCCGTCGCTGCAGGGCATTATGAAAGCGAAGAAGAAGCCGTTTGCCCGCTTGACGCTTGACGAGATCGGCCTCTCCGCTGCGGAGCTGCAGCCTGCGGTAACCCGCCTCGAGCTGTCGCTTCCTCCCGAGCGCCAAGCCGGCAAAGTGCTGAAGGGGGATATGGCGGCGCAGGCTGCCGAGCTTGTTCGCTTGCTGCGCGACGAAGCGAAGGTTATCTAAGCCATTTCAGGGAGGTTACCGATATGAGCCACATGGTTCTCGTTGTAGCGGAAGTGCGGGCCGGCAAGCTGCGGCAGGTCTCGCTGGAAGCGCTTCAAGCCGCCAAGCTGTCCGCGCAGCCCGGCGATCGCATCGCCGCCGCACTGCTTGGCAGCGGCACGGCCGGGCTCGCCTCGGAGCTGGCGGCGGCAGGAGCACAGTACGTATATGTCGTCGATCACGCGGCGCTGGAGACGTATCACCCGGAAGCGTACTTGGCCGCACTCCGCGCCGTGATCGATGCCGCAAAGCCCGCCGCACTCTTCTTCGGTCATACGGCAATCGGGCGCGATTTGGCGCCGGCCGTTGCCGCCGAGCTGCAAGCCGGGCAAATCTCTGATGTGACGGCGATTCATCGCCAAGGCGACCGCATCGTCTTTACGCGTCCGATCTATGCGGGCAAAGCGTTCGAGTCGGAATCGTTCGAACGGGCTCCCTGGATCGTGACGATCAGGCCCAACAATATTAAGACTGTGGGAACTGACGGATCGGGTGCGGACGATCAAGCCGAGCTCGTCGCGGTCGAGTATCCCGCCCCCTCCCTCCGCTCTGTAGTGAAGGACGTTGTGAAGAAGATGTCCGGCAAGCTCGATTTGACCGAAGCGCGCATTATCGTCTCCGGCGGCCGCGGTGTCAAGAGCGCCGAAGGCTTCGCCCCGCTGGAAGAGCTGGCGAACGTGCTCGGCGGCGCGATCGGCGCCTCCCGCGGCGCTTGCGACGCCGGCTACTGCGACTATGCGCTGCAGATCGGCCAAACCGGCAAAGTGGTCACACCGGAAATCTATATCGCCTGCGGCATATCCGGCGCGATTCAGCACTTGGCCGGCATGAGCCAGTCGCGCATTATCGTCGCGATCAACAAAGATCCCGAAGCGCCGATCTTTCAGGCTGCGGACTACGGCATCGTCGGCGATCTATTCGAGGTTGTCCCGCTTCTTACCCAAGAGTTCCGCAAAATCGTATAACGTACGGAATCATCGTAGTTCTCGCCCTGCATCGGCATTTTCGGTGCGGGGCTTCATTTTTGCTAGGGGCGTGATAAAATGATAGTAACGATAGAAAATGAGGTGACGAAATGAAAAAAGCCGCAGCTGCCATTGTGCTGTTCGCCATGACGTTCGGCGTAGCCGGGGCATCGAGCGTGAACGGGGAATTCGAAGGGAATCCGGTTGTGAAGGTTCAGTCGGGCGGGAAAGAGCTGCAGGTGGAGGATGTGCCGGCGACCATTTATCTGGGGCGTACCGTCGTGCCGATCTATATGCTGAAGCAGTTGGGCGCTGAAGTAACGTGGAATGCGGACGCGTATACCGTTAATGTTACGATGCCGACAACCCGCTCCGACAAGCCGAGTGCCCCGGAGCAGGTGACGGACAAGCCGAATGCCGCAGCACAGGAGAAGATCAAGCTTCGCAAAGCATACAGCTGGCTCAAGGATACCGATATGGCTATGCTGACCTTCGTTCAGCAGCTTCAACTGCTGACCACTCTCGAGGCGGATGATTCATTCTTCGCGCTGATGGAGGAAGACTTCAAGAAGCTGCAAAACGATTACAACGCATCGATGCAAATGGCGTTCGACCTAACTTCTAAGGTAACCGCGTATGAAGATCTTCGTTCGATCATGGACAGCCAGACGAAGACGATGGATCAAATTCGTTCCGCCAAAAGCTTCTTCAGCATTAAACAAACGAACAATGCCGCCGAAATTGCCAAAGGCGCTCAGATCAGCATCTATAATGCGCTCCGCATGGCCCGACTCAATCTGCAGCACACGACGGAGCTGCTGCGCCAGCTTGATCTGATCGAGCCGGCCGCCGGCACGACAACATCCCCCGCCAACAGCTGACGGGGGATGTTCGCATTATTGAACGATGAGGCTGTAGAACCGGCTGATGACCGCCGCCGCTTGCGCGCGCGTGGTCGGACTGTCCGGCTCGAATAAGCCGGCGTCGTTCGTGGACATCAAGTTCCCGTTCAGCATCGCCGCGACGGATTCCTTGGACCAGCTCAGCTTGCCCGCATCCTTCAGGTCCGACATCAGCTCCGCTTGCCCCGCTTCATCCGGCTTCACCGCAATATGCGACGCTTCCAGCGCGCGAACGACGATCGCCGCCAGCTCCTCCCGGCTGACCGACCGGTTCGGCTGGAACGTTCCGTCTTCGTAACCGTTCACGATGCCGGCCGACGCCGAAGCATTAACCGATCCGGTATACCAGTCGTCCTTCTTCACATCGCTGAAGTACACCGCGCTCGTCACGCTTGTATCCAGCTTCATGGAGGCCGCGATCATCGCGGACAGCTCGGCGCGAGTCAGCTGCGCATCCGGCTCGTAACGGCCGTCCGACTTGCCGTTCGCAAGCCCGTTTTTCCCCAAATATTCGATGTACTTCTTACCCCAATGGCCATCAATATCCGTAAAGCTGTTCGTTGCAGCCGTGTCGGCAAATGCTGCAGCAGGCAGCATGATTGAAGCAGCGAGAATCATAGCGGCAATTTTGACATTGTTCTTCACTCGAGATAAACTTCCTTTCCAACTCTAGTAATCGGCCTTCTAGCTATCATACCACCCTTCGAAGGTGCGAACAACATCTTCCAGCACGCCATCGCGCCCCCGCTCGTTAAAAATCTCGTGGCGCATGCCCGGGTACAGCTTCACCTTGACATCTGCGGCGCCCGCCATCCGGTACTCCCGTTCCAGTGCGGCGATCTCTTTCCCTCCCGAGCTCATCGGATCTTCCGCACCCGCCATGATCATAACCGGCAGTGAGCGGTTGAGCTGCGACCACAGCCGGGGCGAATACAGCAAGCGAAGCCCTCGCAAAAATTCCCTGTAAAATATGGCAGGCATGACGCTGCCGCACATCTCATCGGCGATATACAGATCGACCTGCTCAGCGTCGGAGGACAGCCAATCGTACGGCGTACGCGCCGGCTTAAAGCTCCGGTTGTAGGCGCCGAACGTCATTCGATCGAGCAGCCGGCTCGGCGCCCCTTCTTCCCGCCGCAGCGCCAGCTCGATGCGGGCGACTCGTTCGCCCAATGCGAGCAGAGGCCCCTTCTTATAGCCGGCGGCACTAAGCAGCAGCCCTTGATAACGGTCGGGGTACAGCAGCGTCGCGAGCTGGGAGACGAATGAACCCATGCTGTGACCGATGAGGAAAATCGGCAGCCGGTCGCCCGCTCCCCGCTCGCTTTGCTCCCGATCCGCTTCGTCCGCAATCTGCTTCGCGTTGTCCGCCAGCCGGCGGAAGCCGCCATTCCCCAGATCGCCCCAATAGCGCCCCTTGCTCCGCCCATGTCCGAGGTGATCCGCCGCATATACCGCATAGCCGGCTTCCGTCAGCCGCTGTGCCACGCGCCTATACCTGCCGGCATGCTCGGACATGCCATGGGCGATTTGGACGATGCCGCGCACCGTCCCCTGTTCCGGTTCCCAGATATAGACGCCTAGCTCACGGCCGGATGGGTCCGTCACCGAACGCTCCCTCTCCTTCATTCGAATCGCCTCGCTCTCCCGGGATTAATCCTTCTCGCAATATGGCGACAGCTCCTGCAGCTCCAGCACCTCCGCCATGACCGAAGCCAGACCGAGACCGATGAAGCTCTTGGCTTGAAATCCGGGATCGGGCAGTCCGGACTGGATGAATTTGCCCTTCACCACACGGTATATATGAGCGAAGCCTTCCTGCACGGCCTCCCGAATGACCGGCTCCGCCGTCGTGAACGACTGCATCGAGAGCAGCGTTTCGTCCCGGTGTGTGGCCAGCAAATTGAAGAAAGCCTTCCCCATCGTGTCAATCAGCTGCTCCGGCGGCGCTTCCACCCGTCCGAATACGTCGGCAATCCGGATTATCGATTGTTGAAGAACGGCAATGAACAGCTCTTCCTTCGATTTGAAAAAATGAAACACATACGGCTGTGTAACCCCTACTTCTTTCGCGATGTGGGCCGTTGTCGTCTTGTAATAGCCTTGCTTGGCGAATACGGCAACCGCCGCTTCGAGAATTTGCTGTTTGCGATCGTCTTTAGGCACTTCGTGTTAGTCTCCCAGCATTTAATTTATTGATTAATAAATACACCATATTTCAATGTAAAGTCAAGCGTTTTTGCCAAACAGCCGTTGCGAACCTGCATCAAATACGGCCGTATCCCGTTTAACCCGGGAATACGGCCGTATTGGCTTCGACCTATAAAATCACTTGCCCCATATCCGTGTGGATCTTGGCGAACAGCGCTTCGTCCGCCGACTTCAGCTGTTGAACGAGCTTCGGATTATGGCAGACGACCCGTACCGTGCCCTCAGCCTCTTGAATTTGCAGCATGTAGGACTTCACCCGTTCGACGACGCCAGGATCAAGCTCCTCCAGCTCATCGAAATTAAATATGACTTTGAGCGGCTTTACGAACAGGAAGCCCTGCAGCGCCATATGAATCGAGGTCAGACTGGACTCGTCCGGCGCAGCGTACAGCGACACGATGAACACGCCGTTCTTGTTGTCGATCGCAAACGGTGCGGCTTGCGCGTCGCGCGGCTTGGGCGAAGGCTGCAGCGCTGCCGAGTCGGAAACGGCTTTGCCGGCGGCCGGCTGATCGAGGACAAGCGAGATCGTCTCCAAAATTTTTTCCAGCGTAATCGGCTTCAGGATGTAATGCTTGGCGCCGTTCTGGATCGCCTCGAACACCATGTTTTTTTGGTCGAGAGCGGAGATCATGATGATTTTCGCGTGCGGGTATGTCACGATAATTTTTTTGAGCGACTCCAGTCCGTCCATTACCGGCATCGTGATGTCCATCGTGACCAGGTCCGGCTCGTGCTTCGCATATTCCTTGTACGCCTCCATGCCGTTGGACGCTTCCGCGACGACGGTATGCCCCGCTTCCGTCAGCAGCATCCGCAAATTGCGGCGCATCAAGATCGAATCATCGACGATTAGTATCGTTGCCATTGTTATCCCCTTTTCGTAAGCGCGAAGCTGATCTGCATCGCTCCGTGCTCGGAATGAAAAGCGCACGTCCAAATATCCGCATCCGCATATTTGATCGACGCCCCTTCGGTTTGCATCGTGATCGGCGGTTCCATCAGAATGAAGTCGGCGTATTGCTGGAACATCGAGAAGGAGTTGCCTAGAACCGTATTCGCCGTTTCGGCCAAGCTATCTTCAAGCAGCTCGCCGAGCTCCTGCTCGCTTATCGGATCGAGCACCGTGCCGCGAACGATCGCTCGCGACAGCGTCTCGTCGACACTCATAATAAACATGCCTTCGACCGCCCCCTTGAGCGTAATGAACGCGGTCACCTTCCGCAGCGCCAGCTTGTCTCCGGGATGCGGCAGGAACGTCTCGTCCGCCGTCAAGCTTACTCCCATGAACCGGGCAAAATAATGCTGCACCGTGCCGATCGACGGCAGCAGCAAATCCGGATATTCGACCTGCGGCGCCGCGTCGAGCTCCTCGTACGGAAGCGTGAACCGGAACGTCGTCCCCCGTCCGGGCGCTGTAATGACATCGACGGTGCCGCCAAGCTTCTCGGCTTCCGCTTTCACGGATGCGAGCCCGATGCCCCGCCCCGAGATATCGCTGACTTCATCCTTCGTCGAAAACTCGTCGCGGAAAATCAGCCCGACGGCATCTTCGTCTCGGAGCGACGCCGCCTCCCCTGCAGTAAGCAGTCCGCGCTGCACCGCTTTGGCCCGCACGGCCTCCGGATCGATGCCACGGCCGTCGTCGGAAATTTCCACGACAATGTGCCGCTGCTCGAGCTGAACCCGGCAGGCGATGGAGGCCATTTCCTCTTTGCCCAGGGCGGTTCGTTCCTCAGGCGGCTCTACTGCGTGATCGAGAATGTTGCGGAACACGTTCACGAGCGAGCGGCTGAAATCGTAATATTTTTCCGTGTCGGCAGCAAACTCTTCGCCTTCGACCGCAATCGGCAGCACAAGCTTCTCCATCCGCTCGGCGAGCCCGGCCACGTAATCGGGATAGCCTTTGAGCAGCTCCTTGAACGGCTTGTAGCGCAGCTTCCGCAGCTCGGGCAGCAGCAGCTTGCACTCATTGGGCGACAGCAGGGCGAGCATCTTCTTCTCGATCTCGATAATTCGCATTTTGTCGATCATGAGCAGGTCATCCTGATTGAAGAACGTATCCCCGATCACCGATTGGAGCACGGCCAGATCGTCGTTGAGCCATGTTTCAATATGCAAACCGCCGACGCGGGCCAGCAGCTCGTCCGCGCTCAGCTCATCCGCCTGCTTCAGCCAGGCCGACAGCTGAGTTTCAGCCTCATGCAGCTTGCGGGTTATATGCGGCAGTCCGAATTGCGAGAAATTGCCTTTATACGTATGGATGTCCCGATAGACGGAGAGAAGCTTCGACTTGACCGACTGCTCGCTGAGCAGCGTCTCCGGCAGCTCCGATTCGGCGAACAGCTTGAAGTCGCGGACGCATTCCGTAAAATCGCCGTAGCCGACGATGACCTTAACGACCATCTTCAAAATGTTGCGTTCGATTTCGACCTGGCTTTCCAGCTCGCGCTTCTCGGTGATATCGGTCAAAATGACCATGATCGCTTCCGCGCCTGGAGCCGTTTCGATGAACTTGTAGTCCAGCTTGATGGTGAGGCCGTTAACCTGCAGCTCGTCGACGAGCAGCGGCAAGTACATCGCGCGCCGGCCTGCGTCCCGCTCTTGAAACAGCTTCTGCAGCAAGCTGTCGAGAAATTTGCGCTGCTCGTCGTCGCCGAGCGCCAGCAGCGCCGGGAACGGAACCCCCGCGATATCCCGACCGAACAGCACGCGGCATTCGCGGCTGTATTCTTCGCCGATTCGCAGCTCCGGCCCGAACGTCAGGAAGCCTTGGCCGGCGTTGTCGAGCAGACTCCGGATCGACCGGTCGCTGCGCAGCAGCTTGTCCTGCGCCTCCTGCAGCCTCGACTTCGACAGCGTCAGCTCCTCGTTCTGCGCCTCCAGCTCTTCGTTCTGCTCCTCCAGCACCTGCTTCTGCTCTTCGAGCGCCGCCTTCTGCTGTTGGAGCTGATTGGAGTACAGCTGCATTTTGCTCATAATCAAATTCGTCGCATCGGCCAGCTGTTCGATTTCCCGCACCGCCTTCGGGATCGTAAGCGGCTTGTCCCATGCGGCCGACTCCTGCGACAGCTCGTTCATCCTCGCAATCGCCTGGTCCAGCGGCTGGAGGACGGGTCTGGAGATAAGCATCGAGATGAATTTCGTCATGGTCAGCGCGACGAGAACGAGAATGAGCAGCATGAAAGCGATCGACAAGTACATGGCGAGCACGATCTCAGGCGTAATGAACGCCTCGACTTCGCCGATCACGGTACCGCTCGCGTCCGTCAGATCGGACTTCGTCCGAACGATAAAATAACGGGTGATCGCATGCAGCGGCCCCATCTCTTCGATCTTCATCTGCCGCATAACGTTGCTGTACAGCAGCTTGCCGCCGGCTTCGACGTGGATCGATACGAATTCGAATCCGGGGTTGAAGCTGAACGTCGCCGCCGCATCTTGAGCCTCCACAAACGCTTCGGCGGTTTTCGCCTGGACGTTCTTCGGCAAATACGTCTCCAGCTTGGCCATGTGATCCAGCTTGTTCACCCATTCCGTACCCTTCTCCCCTTGCGGGTCGAACTGGCGCAGATCGGCGATGCCGTGCTGCGCAAGGAACATGCTGCTGTTCAGTTCATCCGCGATCGTGCGGGAGATCAAGCTGGAGGCAAAACCGGACACCGGCTTCAGCGAGAAGGAAAGAGCTCCTAAAATAAGAACGGTAAACAGCAAAATGTTAATGAAAGACGTTAAATAAATCGTTCGCCTCACCCGGCTGCGGAGCGTCCGGCGATTCGGCCTTTTGTGAATATTCGACTGTGCGCTCATCGTTCACCTCGCAGCTTTTGCTGGCATTTCTCGATGTAAAATCCGGCCACTGCATCGTCCCTCGCGGCTGCGGCACACGCTTCGAAGAGGCGCAGCGCACCTTCCGCATCATCGCTATGAAACAGCTCGACGGCACGCTCGAACTCGCTTCGGGTCCGCAGCTTGATCTTGCATAGAGGCGCCGGATCCGCATCGAACACCTCATATATCGCCAGCTGCTGTTTGCGCCCCTTTACGGACACTTCATCGATGCGCCGAATGGCGAACCGCTCCGGCCGTTTCAGTCTGCGGTACGTCCCTTCTGCGATGAGAATCGAAGTCCCGGCATACCGCTTGTTCAGCTCTTCGACCCGGGATGCGACGTTGACGCTATCGGAAATGACGGTTCCCTCCATCCGGCTCTCTCCACCTACAATACCGAGCATAAGCGGACCGGTGTTCAGACCGATGCCCGCACGGATCGGCGCATATCCCGACGCTGCGCGGCTCAGGTTGTAGGTTTCCAGCTCCCGCATCATATCGACCGCCGCCTGAACGGCGCGATCGGCCTCAGCCTGAAACAAGGCCATGACGCCGTCGCCGATGTACTTGTCGATAAAGCCCCCGTGCCGCTTCACGACCGGATCCATCCGCCGCAGGTAAGCGTTAAGAAGCTTGAACGTTTCCTGTGTCGTCAATTGCTCAGACATCGTTGTAAACGAGCGGATATCGGAAAATAACACCGTAAGCTCAGCTTCCACATGATCGCCAAGACGCACGTCAATGATCGATTTCTTGCTGAGGAACGAAATGAATTCGTGCGGCACGAACCGTTCGTACGCGCGCGTCAGCGCCTCCTGGTGCAGCTTGGCGAGCCGTTCCTCCTCGTAGCCCTGCTCGAGGTTATCGACGGTGCGGGACATCATCCGGTTGATGTCGAGCACCTGCTCGAAGGCGCGGACGATGCGCGGGTCCGCATCCCGCAGGCGCTCGTACGGCACGGCGTCCGTCAGGAAGCCTTCGGCGAGATCCTCGAGCGCCGTATGAAACTCTTGGAGCGGCCGGGCGAAGCGGCGCCGGTATTCTCGGACCAAGGCAACGGCACCCACGGCGATTGCGAACGCGCCGCTCGCCGCCATTGCCGCCACAGCCGATGCCGAGTCCGGGCTCGCCCAGATGAGCACGACAGCGGAAACCGTATAGACGGCGGCAGCACATAGAACAATTAGGCGGATTCCTTTACTCATGCGTCTCGACCGGAATAGCGGGGTATAGGCTTTGCAGGCGCCGGCGGAGCGCTTCATGGCCGGCAACGTAGACGGTGCTTCCTCCTGCCGCACGTACCGGCTTCAGCAGATCGTCAAGCAATCGCAGGAGCGGCTCGGACATCTCGGCCATGTCCCCGAAATCGACGCAAATGCGAAGCGGACGGATGAAGAGCAGCCCTTGCAGAGCAGGACGAATCGCTCCCAGCGCCGCTTCCGACGTTTCCGCCGTCAAAGCGATGAAGAACGTCCCCTCTCTGTTTTCAATAGAGACGGGCGGCTGCTGTGCCAGCGCATTCGATTGGCCTGCTTGTGCCGAATGCAGTTCCGGCGTGTGCGGCGCAGCGGACACATCGCCGGAATTGGCGGAAGCCGGCGCCAGCAGCAGCTCCTCGACCGCTCTCAGCAGCTTTTCCGCCGTAATCGGCTTCACGATGTACTTCTTCGCCCCTTTCTCCAGCGCTTCGAACAGCATGCTGCGCTGGTCGAAGGCGCTGATGACGAGGATGACGGCCCTAGGATCGTAGGCGACGATTTCGCGAACGGCATCGATTCCGTTCATAACCGGCATCGTCACGTCCATGGTGACCAGGTCGGGACGATGCAGCTTGTAGGCTCTACAGCCCTCATCCCCATTCGAGGCCTCGGCGGCAATCTCATAACCCGCCGCCGTTAGGATCGAGCGTAAGTTTCTGCGCATAACGGGGGAGTCGTCGATGATCAAAATTCGTTGTGTCATGTTAGCTCACCCATTTTTATGTAATACTGTCATTGTATCGTTTTTTGTCGAAGCCGACAACAAAAAACACCCTTCCGGAATAGGACTCTATTCCCAGAAGGATGTTTATTTTTGGATTATGAATGAGATTTCGACTTGCGGCGGGATTCCGGCACCGCAGAGATCGCGGCTCGTGACGTCTCTGCATCGAAACGCCTGCGTTCCGTGCGGTCGATCTGCATGATGTTCCCGTCGTGTACGACGATCTGCACCGTACCGTACTCCAAGCCGTTCAGACTGACTGCAATGCGTTCCAACCAAGCTTCATCCACGATCAGCGGTTTCGCCATATCGTATCCCTCCATCGATTTATGATCAGTAATTTCTCCTTGTACCTATTCCTATATCGTCCAATCGTGCCAATCCCGTTTCCGCTGGTCCGCACGGATCAGCCACTTCGACGTCACATCCAGCAGAGCTCCGCATGCGGCACTGCTTGAGAACGTATGATCCGCTTCGTCCACCAGCTCCACATCGCATTGTCCCTCGCTGCGGAGCCAGAACATTTGCCGGTACATGGGCGCATAATCAACCGGTATCACCTCATCGGCCTTACCGTGAACGATCAACACGTCTCCGCTGAATTTGCGGAGCTGCTCGAGCGGATGATGTCTCGCCAGCGAATCGAAAAACTCGGCGCTTAGAAGATAGCCTTGATGATCGACCGGACGGCCCGGCTTTGCCTTCAAATACGATTCTTTGCCGACAATCCGCACAATATCGTAATGAGGATGGGCTACGGCGGACCACAGAATCAACGATTTAACGCGGGAATCTTTGGCCGCCGTCAGCACTGCTACCGCTCCGCCCAAGCTGTGGCCGATCACCGTAATACGGCTTACGTCGACGCAGTCGATGCTTGCGGCGTAATCCAGGACCGCCCGCGTTTCGTCGATCAGCGTGTCGAGACCGCCTGCTCCATAGTCGCCGGTGCTCTCGCCGCAGCCGCCGTAATCGAAGCGCAGCACCATATAGCCCTGCTCGCATAACCGTCTCGCCGCCTTGACGAACAAGCGATTGACGCCGGTCTTGCTGCCGATGAAGCCGTGGCAAACGATCAGCAGCGGCCAACGCGTGGCGGTCTTCCCGCTCTCCGGATCCGACTTCGGGTAATGCAGCGTCGCCGCCAAATCCCGGTTTCCTGCTCGTATCGTAATCGTATGCTCCATGGCGGCGTCCTCCTTATGTGTAGTTAAATGTGAACCGGCAGCGGATCGTTCTTGAGGCGATTTTCGACAACCGATACTTCCTGATCCGCAAACAAGTAGGCGCGATGAACCAGAACATGCGTCCGATCTCCTTGATGCAGCGCCGGCTGCTCCAAATCTCGGTAGCCGAACAATCGGTTCGGGCCGACCTCAACCTCCACCTGCCAGTGCGTCCCCCGGAAATACGTCGCTTTCACGACACCTTCCTGTGCGGCCGACGGATAGCGAAGCTCTTTGGGAAAGCCGATCTCGATAAATTCGGGACGAATGATCGCCTGCACGCCGGGGGCGCTGTCTTCGAAGCCGCGCAGCGCGGAAATCTCGCTGACCGTGCTGGATTCGCCGATGAACCCGGCGACGAACGGGGTGCGCGGCGTCGTATAAATGTCCTTCGGCGTCCCCTTCTGCTCCAGGCGGCCTTGATGAATAATCATGATTTCGTCGGCAACCTCCACCGCCTCTTCCTGATCGTGCGTCACGAACACGGTCGTAATGCCGACCCGATCGATCATGTCGCGCAGCCAGGAGCGCAGCTCCTTGCGCACCTTTGCGTCGATGGCTGCAAACGGCTCGTCGAGCAGCAGCAGCTGCGGCTGCGGGGCAAGCGCCCGGGCGAAGGCGACACGCTGCCGCTGCCCGCCGGACAGCTGGCTCGGCAGACGCTTCGCCAGGCCCCCGAGTCCGGTCAGCTCCAGCAGCTCGTTCACCCGGCGCTGGATGTCCGCTTTCGGCTTCTTCTGCACGGCAAGCCCGAAAGCGATATTATCGTAAACGTTCATATGCCGGAATAATGCATAATTTTGGAATACGAGCCCGATTCCGCGCTTCTGCGGCACAACATCGTTGACCCGTTCGCCATGGAACCGAATATCGC
Source organism: Paenibacillus chartarius (assembly GCF_042432825.1). NCBI lineage: Bacteria > Bacillati > Bacillota > Bacilli > Caryophanales > Paenibacillaceae > Paenibacillus > Paenibacillus chartarius. Next base: position 24,466 of record NZ_JBHLWN010000077.1, read on the forward strand.
CGGCGTCCGGCTGCTCCAGTCCCGCAAGCATTCTCAGTATCGTCGTCTTGCCGCCGCCGCTTGGCCCGAGCAGACCGATCAGCTGCCCCTTCTCGATCGTAAAGCTTACGTCGTTCGAAGCCAGGTGCGCTCCGAAGCTCTTCGTAAGTCCGCTTACCGCAATATGGCTCATGGCCGATCCCCGCTTTCCCCCGTGCCTGCCCGGACGGTCTGATGATGCTTCCATTCGACGACGGATTTGATTATCAGTGTTACGATACCCAACAAGACCAGCAAAGACGCAACCGCGAAAGCAGCATTGAACTGATACTCGTTGTACAAAATCTGTACGTGGAGCGGTATCGTATTCGTCTTGCCGCGAACGTGTCCGGACACGACGGATACGGCGCCGAATTCTCCCATTGCACGGGCATTACATAAAATGACGCCGTACAGGAGGCCCCACTTGATGTTGGGCAGCGTCACCTTCCAGAAGATGCGCCAGCCGGAAGCTCCCAGGGTGGCCGCCGCTTCCTCTTCCTGAACGCCCTGCGCCTCCATCAGCGGGATCAATTCGCGGGCGACGAACGGGAAGGTTACGAAAATCGTAGCGAGCACAATGCCCGGTAAAGCGAAAATAATTTTGATATCGTGCTCGGCAAGCCACGGCCCGAACCAGCCGCGGGCGCCGAACAGCAGCACGAAGACGAGACCGGCAATAACCGGCGATACCGCGAACGGCAAATCGATCAGCGTCAGCAGCAGCTGTCTGCCGCGGAAGCGGAATTTGGCGATCGCCCACGCGGCGGCGAGTCCGAACAGCATGTTAAGCGGTACGGCAATCGCCGCGGTGTACAGCGTCAGCTGGATTGCCGATAAGGCCGCTTTATCCTTGAACGCCGCAAAATACAGCGCAATGCCTTTACCAAATGCCTCAACAAATACTAGAACTAACGGCAATACGAGAATGAGTCCGAGAAAACCGAGCGCGACGGCGATCAATGACCATCGCACCCAGCCGCTTTCCGTCAAATGCCGGGCAGGCCTTGCTTTCGGGGCGAAGGACCGGCCGGCTGCAGCGGTAGGAACTGCTCCTGCCATCGGTATTCCCTCCTAACCCGAAATCAGCTTGCGCTGGGATCTTGCTTGCAATACGTTCGTCACCAGCAGCAGAATGAACGAGATGATCAGCATCACTGCGGCAATCGCCGTCGCTCCCGCATAGTCGAACTGCTCCAGCTTTGTCATGATCAATAGCGGTGTAATTTCCGTCTTGTATGGCATGTTGCCGGAGATGAACACGACGGAGCCGTATTCGCCGACGGCGCGGGCGAACGCCATCGTCATGCCGGTTATGAGCGCCGGAAGCACTTGCGGAAACAGAACCTTGAAAAATGTCCGTCCCCGGTAGGCGCCGAGACTGACAGCCGCCTCTTCCGTCTCTTTGTCAAGCTCCTCCAGGACCGGCTGCACCGTCCGTACGACGAACGGAATGCCGATAAACGTCAGGGCGATCATGATGCCCAGCGGCGAGTACGCCGTCTTGATGCCGAGCGGCACGAGCAGCTTGCCGATCCAGCCGTTCTCTGCATACAGCGTGGTCAGCGCGATGCCGGCAACGGCCGTCGGCAGGGCGAACGGCAGGTCGACGAGCGCGTCGACGATCTTCTTGCCGGGAAACGAGTAGCGTACAAGCACCCAAGCGACGATAAAGCCGAACACGCCGTTCACGAGTGCGGCGACCAGCGAGGCGCCGAAGCTGAGTTGGTACGAAGCGATGACCCGGTCGTTCGTGACGGTTTCCCAGAACACCGGCCAAGTTAGACCCGCCGCCCGAAGGAACAGGGCGACGAGCGGAATCAGCACGATGAGTCCGAGATACAGCAGCGTGAACCCCATCGACAGTCCGAAGCCGGGGATGACGCTGCGGGACTTTGGCAGTTTAAGCATGGAGGTCTCCTTTCGAAAGGTAACCGAACGGTTTTCTTTTCACGTCGTTATTTTTTGGCAGGGGTATAGATTTGATCGAAGATCGCGCCGTCTTTGAAAAATTTGTCCTGAACCTTCGTCCAGCCGCCGAAGTCCGGGTCGTCGATTTTGACGAGATTCAATTTAGGGAACTGGCTTTCGTATTTCTTGGCAATCGATTCGTTACGCGGACGGTAGAAGTTTTTGGCGGCGAGCTCCTGGCCTTCATCCGAATACAAGTATTTCAAATACGCTTCAGCCACTTCGCGCGTACCTTTCTTATCGACAACCTTGTCGACGACGGATACCGGCGGCTCGGCGAGAATCGACAGCGACGGAACGACAATCTCGAATTTGCCCGGCGATTCCTTCAGGGACAGGTGCGCTTCGTTCTCCCATGCGATCAGCACATCGCCGATGCCGCGCTGGGCGAACGTGTTCGTCGAATCGCGGGCGCCGGAGTCGAGTACAGCTACATTTTTATACAATTGGCTGACGAACTCCTTCGCCTTCGCTTCGTCTTTGTTATTCTTCGACAAGGCGAACGCCCAGGCGGCGGCGAAATTCCAGCGGGCTCCGCCGGAAGACTTCGGATTCGGGGTAATGACCGAAACGCCCGGCTTCACCAGATCGTCCCAATCTTTGATTCCCTTCGGATTGCCTTTGCGAACGAGGAACACAATCGTCGACGTATACGGCGTGCTGTTGGTTTCCAGACGCTTCTGCCAGTCTTGAGGAATGAGGCCGGACGGAACTAAGGAATCGATGTCATAAGCCAGCGCCAGCGTGACGACATCGGCTTCAAGGCCGTCGGCGACGGAGCGCGCCTGCTTGCCGGAGCCGCCGTGCGACTGCTGGAACGTAACCTCTTGGTTGTTCTTTTCTTTCCAATATTTCGCGAACGCTTGGTTGTAAGCTTCGTAAAGCTCGCGTGTCGGGTCGTAAGATACGTTCAGCAGTTCTATAGGCTTTTTGGCGGGGGCCGACGAGCCCGCAGAACCGCCCGCTGCCGGGGCAGCTGCATCTCCGCTGCCGCATGCGGCCAGTGTGGCGATGAGCGCTGCCGACACGACGGCGGCACCGACTTGTTTCCAACCTGCATGATTCCATATGTGACGAATTGCTTTCATCTTGATCCACCCTCTCCATTGATACAAGCGTAATTTTGTGTATGAATGACTGTTTCCGGTCGTCCGGTCAACGATTATAAATAATTCCTATAGTTTTACTGTGATTTCGTTATGAGTATATTAGCATTGCGCCCAAAAGGTGTCAATCGGTTTGAATGATTTCATTTTGACAAAAAGTATGGGGTTAGTCGGATTTAATGTCGGCGCATAAAAAAACGGCAGCTCTCTTCGTTCGAGTAGCTGCCGGTCTTCGAAAATCCGTTATGTGCGAGGAGATCAATCCCCGTCCAGCAAATTGCCTAAACCGCCGAGAATGCCGCCCTCTTCCTTGCGTCCGCCAGGGCCTGCTGCCGAAAGTACGCGATCGGCGAGACGGCTGAACGGAAGCGACTGAATCCACACCGTACCCGGTCCGCGCAAGGTGGCGAAGAACAGCCCTTCCCCGCCGAACAGCGCCGTCTTCACGCCCTTCACGAATTCGATATCGTAATCGACATCCGGTGTCATAGCTACAAGACAACCGGTATCGACGCGGATCAGCTCGCCCGGACGCAGATGACGCTTCGCGATCACGCCTCCGGCATGGACGAACGCCAAGCCGTCGCCTTCGATTTTCTGCATGATAAAGCCTTCGCCGCCGAAGAAGCCCGCACCCAGCTTGCGCTGAAATTCGATGCCGACCGACACGCCCTTCGCCGCGCAAAGGAACGAATCTTTCTGGCAAATGAGTTTGCCGCCCAGCTGGGACAAGTCCATCGGCAAAATTTTACCCGGGTATGGGGACGCGAATGCGACTCGCTGCTTGCCGTAACCGCGGTTCGTGTATACCGTCATGAACAAGCTTTCCCCCGTCAGCAGGCGCTTGCCTGCCCCGAACAGCTTGCCCATCAAGCCTTGATTGGAAGAGCTTCCGTCTCCGAAGATCGTCTCCATGGAGATGCCCTCGTCCATCATCATGAATGCGCCTGCCTCGGCGATAGCGCTCTCCTGCGGATCCAGCTCAATCTCAACATATTGCATTTCGTCGCCGATTATTTGATAATCGATTTCATGTGCGTTCATCGGTTTACCGCTCCCTTGTCACTATGTATCCCCCATAGTTTACCACAAGCGAGCGGCATTGCGCACTGCTCAATCTTCTTCCTCGGACTTGCCCTCTTCCGGATCTTCGTCGAAATCCAAATTCAGAATGACGGTATAATTCGTTGACGTGTGCGGAATGACTTGGGCTACTTCCACAAAGGGCGTTTCAAACTCGGCCTCGGCATCGTTCACCAAATCCTGAAGCGACTCGCTTAGGGAGTCGTTCGGTTCCAGTCGAATGTCGGCAAAATATTGCTTAATCATAGCGCAGCCTCCCTTTATTGTTCATTCAAATATGTATGACAAGCCACGCTTCGGCGGGAGCCAAAGCGTGGCGCGATACGAACGTATCGAACTTATTGACGGTATGCGCTTGTATTGTAGGATTGATTTTGCAACGCCTGGTTTGCATTGAATGCAGCGATTTGATTGACGGCTTGCTCCAGCTGATTGACGATTTGCAGACATTGCTGCATGTTTTGAATCGCCACATCATGGCCTCGCAGCGCTTGTTCGATGATTTGTGTAGCTTGACGCTCACGCTGCGCCAGCTGCTGCAGCATGTTGGCGTTCTGCGACTCTTGCTGGATCATCATCTCATACGTGCGGCTTGCTTGCTGCGTCTGCTGGATCAGCTGATTGACGATTTGTCTTGCCTGCTGCGCTTGCGCTTGTACGTTCTGGATCATTGTGGTTGTTGCCTCCTCAAAAATAGTGGGTGTATGAGCTCTTGGAGCCGACATTTATTATGCCTATCGCATTCATTACTACTCGCTCTGTGTCAAATTTTCCGTTTGACATTTAACGGTTGGAGGCACTGGAGTTGCTTGGGAACGCATAATTGGTCATCGTGTTGAATTCGTTGATAAACATATTCATCGACGTGCCGCTCCGCGCTTGTTCGGCATAATAGCTCATGCGGCGCACAAAATTCGGATTGGAGGATACGAAAATATTCGCCTTGCTCGGAGCGAGCTCATGCAGCACGGCGGTAATTCGGCCTTGCTGAGCGGTGGTCAGCCCGTCCTGCGCCCGCCAATCCAGGGTCGGGCCTTGCCCGGTTCCGAAAATGCCCGCCTGGCTTTTCCCGTCCGGCATCGGTCCCTGCATATCGGCCTTCGTTCCCGACAGGCTTTGCGCCTGTAAGCCTTTCAGCTTGACGGCCGCATAAATGTTGCTCTCCGTCAGCGCCACATGCGCCTCGGCCAGCTCAGGCAGGCGTGCCACCAGCTGTTCGCCGAGCACCCGATTCATGGAAAGCCGGGAGTTGTAATGGAACTCCGTTTTGTCGACGCTATCGTGATAGGGCAGGGCGTCGGTTTGTCCAGGCAAGCTTTTGGCGCCGAGCGTGTCGTTCTCGTTGTTACGGCTGTCCATATCGCCGTAGGCGATCGGGGATGCGTTCTTGTTCTCATTGCCGCTCGTGCAGGCCGCAAGCCCGAGGGCAATGAGCAGCGCCGCGCCAACTTTCACAGCCGAGCTGCGCGATTCGGTCATGGTGGTGTCCCCCTATTCGTTAGCCCAATCTATCCGTTAGGATGTGGGAATAACGGGAAACTATGCATGACGAGGCAAAAAAAGAGCCGCACCGCGGCATGCGGTACAGCTCCTGATTGAAAACCCCGTGCTGCTATTCGGTTTGTACGCCGGCCGGCTCGCCTTTGGTATAAGCGATCAACGTTATATCTTTGCCTAGCTCCCTTTGTAATCTTGCTTCGAGCTCGGCAATTTCGGCCACTAGCTGGTCGTTGTTTTCCAAATCGGCAAATCGGTAAGCACCTGTTTCCATATCGGCTTCAACCTCCTTGTCGGCAGCAACTATAGACTCAGGATGCCGAAACCGGCTTCGTTTCATTCACGCGGATCCAGCTCTTCCAGCAGCTTTCTGACAGATGCTTCATCGAAAGCGCCGTTTCGCTTGAACTGCTCCATTTTTTCGCGAATCCGCTGTCCCTCCAGCTCCGCTAAAGCTTCTTCGCTCGGCTGTCCCGGATCGAACCAGACGTAGTACCCTTCCGGACCGTTGCGGAGAAACGGGCTGCGCCAGTATTCGGGATACGCATACGGGTCGTCATTGAAAAGCAGTCCCAGCACACTGTCGCTTGATAACGGAAGCAGGTGGTGGAAGCTTTCTTCCGCCGACATATCGGCCACGTTCCGATGCACATACGCATAATGCAAGTAATGCTCGCCCGTCGCCCGATCCTTTACGATTTCGTACAGTTCCAGCTCCGTCTTCGTCAGCTCCCGCACCGGCTCAAGCCGTTCGGCCAGCAGCTCGGCCGGCACTTTGCCGATGTCCTGCAGCGATGTTTCGTGCATCACTTACAGCTCCCAATCCAGCATGACTTCCCGTCCGGTCTCCGAGGAACGGCGGATGGCGTCAAGAATCAAATTGTTCGTATAGCCCGACATGACCGACGTAATCGGCTCGCTGTTGTTCCGGATGCACTCGACAAAATGGCGGCTCATCCGTACGCGCGATCCTTCGTCCTGTCCCGGTACGCTCAGCTCGATCGTCGCTTCGCGGTCGAACTGCTCGCTCATCAGCTTGCCGCTGCTTCCTCTCAGCGATGCGCCTCCCTCGGAGCCAAGCAGGTGCACATACGGCTGGTTATCGGTATCCGTGAGCGCCGCCCAACTGACATCAAGCGTCAAGGTAGCTCCATTGTCCAAGCGAATCAGCGCCGTCGCGAAATCCTCCACATCGTACACGCCATTCCAATCCGGCTTGCCCCAAGTTCCAATTCCGCGCTTGCGTGGACCGAACTCGGCATAGGCAGCCCCAAATACCGATACCGGCTTCGGATTGCCCATCAAATAGAGGGACAGGTCGAGCATATGCACACCGAGATCGATGAGGGGACCGCCGCCCGATTTGCTCATTTGGGTAAACCAGGTGCCCCAACCCGGGATTCCCTTCCGTCGCACCCAGCCGGCTTTCGCGTGGTAAATACGGCCGAGCGAGCCTTTGTCCGCCTGCTCCTTCACTTGCATGGCTACGGATTCCCAGCGGAGCTGATGCGGTATCATCAGCACTTTGCCGGACTCGCGCTGGGCCTTCACGATCGTCTTGGCCGCTTCCAAATTAATCGCCATCGGCTTTTCCAGCATGACATGCTTCCCGGCCTGCAGCGCCTTCACGGCGATCGGAGCGTGCCATTCGTTCGAGACGGCAATGACGACGGCATCGATGCCCGGATCGGCGAGCATTTCGTCGGCGGTTGCATAAACCTTATCGATATTGTGCTGCTTGGCGCGGCTTTCCGCGAGCGGGGCGAACACATCCGTTACTCCGGCTAGCTGAACGCTGTCCGCGATTTTGCTGAATACTTCCATATGTACGTTGCCGATATTGCCTGCACCGATAATGCCGAGCCGAATCTTTGCTTGCTGAGTCGTCGTCATGATCATTAAACCTCCTAATTTTCGGGAAAAATTATTTGATCTTTTTGTACTCCTGTTCGAGGGCTTCCATTTCGGCTAAAGCCCGTTCAGCCCAGCGCTTCAATTGGTCGAGCTCCTGCTTGTGCAGGTCGACCGATTCGCGCAGAGATTCGTCGTATTCCGGTACTGGACCGTCGTATCGTTCAACGGTGTTAAGAGGCATCAGAGCAATTTCGCGATGTGCGAGCGCCTTGCGCTGATGAAACAGCGGAACATCGGCTTGCATCGGGTGATGCAGATCTCCTTGCTCCGGATGCTTCACGACCGCTGCGATTTGAACCGCGGCCTTGCGTGAGTTCGTCAGCTCGACGATCGTGCCGATATACCGGCCGCTCTTGTATTCGGCGATCACCGTATCGCCGACCTGAAGCTGCTGTTCTTGTTCTCGCGGAAAATTCATGATTAGCTCATCCCCTTGATCGGTTCGTCGGTTTCTTCGGCTAGTCTTTGCCTCATCCAGGTCAGAATCGTATCGACGGAAGAGATGCGGTACAGCATGCCGCTTACTTCGCCTTTACGTACGCGGACCAAGCAAGGAACGCTGCCTACACGCCACCGCTCGGCAAGCTCCGGCCGTACGTTCAGATTAATCCGATCGGCATGCAGCGCCGGATCCGCCGCTTCCACGACATCCAGCATGCGGAGCGCTACCTTGCATGTACCGCATAAAGGCGTGTACAGCATAACGAATGAGCTGGTTCCAGGCGTCAGCGAATCCGTCACAAGCCTGTTCCTCCCCGGGATGATGCATAATCATTCAGCCATCGCAGGCTATGAGCGGCAGCCTGCACCAGCTTCGGGAAGTCGGCGGCATGGCTCTCATCGACTTTGCGCCGGAAATCGAGCGAAATGTGAAGCTGGGATGCTGCCGTACTGCGCGGCCATTGGTAAGAGACCGTTTGCACAACGTCCGGCCGATCCTCCCAAATATCCAGAAGCGCCTTCTCTACGGTCGGACAATCGTGCTGCGGATCGGTAGTGAACGTCTCAAACCTCACGGTGAGCACGCATCCGGGCACGATATGTTCCTGTTCGAGCAGCTCGGCGGCCAGATCGGCAAGCTCCGTATGCAGTCCGAGCTCCGCTGCAGCCGCCCCACCGTCGATTTCACGGAACCGGATCGAGCAGCTGCGGGCCATGGAAGCGAGTTCAACGCGGTCCGAACGATTCGTGACAAGTATTTTCCCGTCAAGATCGAGGTCGTACACGCACCCCTCCAGCACTACCTTCAAATTGTCATAGATGGTCGGGTCGAACATAAGCTGCTCCTCCTTGCAGGTCGGGGGCTCATCGAAGGCTGACGGCAGATGCGACGAAAGACGCCTGGCTGCCTTGCGGCAGCCGACGCCTTAACTTGTCGGCCATCTATTTAAGCGTACTGCGCCTCGCGCTGGCGCTTGATGTCTTCGCTTTCGAGGTACTCGTCGTACGTCGTCATTTTATCGATCAGACCCGCCGGCGTAATTTCCATAATCCGGTTGGCGATCGTTTGAATGAACTGGTGGTCATGGGAGACGAACAGCATCGTGCCGTCGAATTCAATCAGGCCGTTGTTGAGCGCCGTAATCGACTCGAGGTCAAGGTGGTTCGTCGGCTCGTCGAGTATGAGTACGTTTGGTGCGCTCAGCATCATTTTGGCGAGCATACAGCGAACCTTCTCGCCTCCGGATAGAACGCTCGACTTCTTCATCGCTTCCTCGCCGGAGAACAGCATGCGGCCCAGGAAGCCGCGGATGAACGACTCATCCTGATCCTTGGAATATTGACGCAGCCAGTCTACGAGCGTCAGATCGTTATTGAAATAGTCCGAGTTATCCTTCGGGAAATAGGCCTGCGACGTTGTAATGCCCCAAGAGTACGTGCCGGAATCGGCTTCAAGCTCGCCCATCAGAATACGGAACAGCGTCGTCTTCGCCAGCCCGTTCGGCCCGACGAAAGCAACCTTGTCACCCTTATTGATTGTAAACGACAAGTTGTTCAGCACAAGCTCGCCGTCAATCGTCTTCGACAGCCCTTCCACCTGCAGCAGCTGCTTGCCTGCCTCGCGTTCCGGCTGGAATTTGATGAACGGATACTTGCGGTTGGACGGACGAATATCTTCCAGCGTCAGCTTCTCCAGCAGCTTCTTCCGCGAAGTCGCCTGCTTGGATTTCGAAGCGTTCGCGCTGAAGCGGGCAATGAACGTCTCCAGTTCCTTGCGCTTCTCTTCGATCCGCTTGTTGGCGTCGCGGGTCAGCTTCAGGGCGAGCTGGCTGGATTCGTACCAGAAGTCGTAGTTACCGACGTACAGCTGAATTTTACCGAAGTCGATATCGGCGATGTGCGTACATACCTGGTTCAGGAAGTGACGGTCGTGAGATACGACGATAACGGTGCCTTCAAACTTGGAGAGGAAGTTCTCCAGCCATTGAATGGACTCGATATCCAAATGGTTCGTCGGCTCGTCGAGCAGCAGGATGTTCGGGTTACCGAACAGCGCTTGAGCGAGCAGGACGCGAACCTTCTCGTTGCCGCCGAGATCTTTCATCTTCATGTCGTGCAGCGACGTCGGAATGCCGAGACCGATCAGCAGCTCCGCCGCATCGGACTCTGCCTGCCAGCCGTCGAGGTCCTGGAACTCGCCTTCGAGCTCGGCCGCACGCATGCCGTCCTCTTCCGAGAAATCCGCTTTTGCATACAGCGCATCCTTCTCCGTCATAATGTCATACAGTCTTGCATGCCCTTTAATGACGGTTTTCAGCACTTCAAATTCATCGAATTCGTAATGGTTCTGCTTCAATACCGCCAGCCGTTCGCCCGGCGTGATGAACACTTCGCCTTTCGATGGCTCGATCTCGCCGGATAAAATTTTCAGAAACGTCGACTTGCCGGCGCCGTTCGCCCCGATCAAACCGTAGCAGTTGCCCGGCGTGAATTTGATGTTGACGTCTTCAAATAGCGCACGTTTGCCGTAACGCAGCGTTACGTTCGATACTGTAATCATAGTGTCCCTGCCTTCTTCGCTCATTTGTTGTTCTTATGAGCCGTTTACTTATCCCTATTATCGACTTTGAAGTCCAATAACGGTATGAATCCGATTACGCCTTATCGCGTTCATGATACACGGCATCACCGGGATTGTCAAAGGCTTCAAGCTCGTTTATTTTCGCTTTTCAATCTGCTCGACAAGCTCCGACAGCTCGGCCCAGCGGGTCATGGCAGCGTCGATTTGATCGCTGAGCTGCTTGTCTTCCGCCGTAAGCCGCTGCAGCTCCATATAGTCGGAGCCTGCGTTAGCGATAAGACTGCGCACAGCTTCTTGCTTCGCCTCCAGATCGGCGATCAGCGGCTCGATCCCTTCCCATTCCCGCTGTTCTTTGTACGAAAGCTTGCGCGGCTTGTCTAGACTCGATGCTGCCGGAGCCGGCTGCTGCGGTGCGGCTTGCTTTACTGCCGCTGCGTTGTGCAGCGATTCCTGCGCTTTATCGGCCTCTACCTGCTCCAAATAATCGGAATAGCTGCCTTCATATTTGCGGACCGTACCGCCGCCTTCGAACGCGAACAGCTTTTCCGCTGTCCGGTCGAGGAAATACCGGTCGTGGGATACCGAGATTACGGCTCCCGGAAAAACATCAAGATACTGCTCAAGAACGGTAAGCGTCTGAATGTCCAAATCGTTAGTAGGCTCGTCGAGCAAGAGCACGTTCGGTTCCCCCATCAACGTGCGGAGCAGATACAGCCTGCGGCGCTCTCCCCCGGATAAGCGACCGATCGGGGCCCACTGCAGGTTCGGCGAGAATAAGAACCGTTCCAGCATTTGCGCCGCGCTGACCTTATCGCCGTCCGACGTCGTCACGATTTCCGCAGCTTCTTTAATATAGTCGATGACGCGCTGCTTCTCGTCCATCTCCGTGTTTTCCTGTGTGTAATATGCAATTTTCACGGTTTGGCCGACATCGATCGTACCTTGGTCGGGCTGCAGCTTCCCCGCGAGCATATTCATCAGCGTAGACTTGCCGCTGCCGTTGGGGCCGATAATGCCGATACGGTCTCCGGGTTGAATAATGCAGCTGAAATCGGCTATAAGCGTTTTGCCTTCAAAGCTTTTGCCGACGTGCTCGAGCTCCAGCACCTTCTTGCCGAGCCGCGAGCCGCCGATTGCAATGTCAAGCGCCTCTGCCTGCTTGGCCGTTTGCCGGTCGCGCAGCTCCTCGACCCGCTCCACGCGCGCTTTTTGCTTCGTCGACCGGGCTTTGGCGCCGCGGCGCAGCCACGCGAGCTCGCGGCGGAGCAAATTTTGCCGTTTGCTCTCTTCGGCTGCCTCGCGCTCCAGGCGGTCCGCCTTTTTTTCCAAGTAATCGGCATAATTGCCGTCGTAGCTGTACAGCTTACCGCGGTCGAGCTCGATAATGCGATTCGTCACCCGGTCGAGGAAATACCGGTCGTGAGTGACCATCAGCAAAGCGCCCTTCCATTTCGTTAAGTACTGCTCCAGCCAGGCCGCCGTTTCATTATCGATATGGTTCGTCGGCTCATCAAGAATAAGCAGATCGGCCGGCTGCAGCAGAGCTCTCGCCATTGCTACGCGCTTGCGCTGACCGCCGGACAGCAGGCCGACGGCTTTGTCCGTTTCCGTGATGCCTAGCTTGCCTAATACGGTTTTGGCCGCCGCATTCGCTTCCCATGCGCCAAGCGCCTCCACGCGCTGCTGTGCGGCGAAGAGCCGCTGCTGCTGACGTTCGTCCTCGGGCGCTTTCTCCAGCGCTTGAAGCGCTTCCTCGTAAGCAAGAAGTGCCTGCATGACAGGCGAATCGCCGGCGAACACTTGCTCCAGCACGGTAGCTTGAGAATCGAACTGCGGATCTTGCGGCAAATATTCCACCGTGAAGCGATTGGCGTGAACAAGCTTGCCGTCGTCCGGCTTCTCGAGGCCTGCAATCAGCTTCAGCAGCGTTGATTTGCCTGTACCGTTCACGCCGATCAAGCCGATCCGCTGTCCCTCGTTAATGGCGAGCGTGATGTCGTCAAACAGCACTTTGTCCCCGTAGCTCTTGGTTATTTTCTCCAATGTGATGATGTTCATTTGACCGCAGCCTCCTTCTTCAGCGCTCTGCCGGATCGAGCAAGTAGGCCGTGAGCAGCGCCGTCGTACCGACGATCGCATCCACATGTGTCCGCTCCATGCTGTGCGAAGCGTGAACGGCCGGGCCGATGAGTGCGGCGCGAATGTCGGCCCCGCCTTTAAGCGCTGCCGAAGCATCGGAGCCGTATTGCGGATATATGTCAACAGCGTAGTCAATCTCTTGGCTCTCCGCCAGGGCGATCAGCTTCGATGTCATCCGATAATCGTAAGGACCTGACGAGTCTTTGGCGCATATCGATACTTGCCGTTCCGTTGCGGTTAAATCATCGCCCATCGCGCCCATATCGACGGCAATCAGTTCATCGATGCCTTCTGGCAATGAAGCCGCTCCGTGACCGACCTCTTCGTAAGTGGAAATAAGGATAACGACATTCACTGCAGGTACGAGCTGTTGGTCGCACAGCAGCTTTAACAGTCCCAATATCGCTGCAACGCTTGCCTTATCGTCCAAATGACGGGATTTAATAAAGCCGTTCTGTTTCACTTGCAGCCGGGGATCGAATGAAATAAAATCGCCGACCCGTATACCGAGGGCTTCCACGTCATTTTTCGAGCCTACCAGTTCATCCAAACGAACTTCCATGTGAGCATCTTCGCGCTTCAGCTCGCGAGCGTCGGGAAACACATGCACGGAAGGCTTCGTCGTTAAAATAGTTCCATCGTATGTTCGTCCGTCCCGGGTATGCACGACGCAATATTCATTTTCGATGCTGCCCATCATATAGCCGCCGACGTAGGTCATTCGCAGCGTGCCCTTTTCTTTGATGGACCGGACCATCGCGCCTAGCGTATCGACATGCGCCGATAAGGCGGTTGTACGGGAGCCGTCCGCTCCGGGAATCGAGATCAGCCCGTTGCCTTTATTCGTGATCGTCATCGTGTATCCGAGACGACGGACTTCTTCCTGCAGCTTGCTCATAATCAATCCGCAATAGCCGCTGGGACTTGGTGTGTTCAGCAGCATTTTCAGCTGCTCGATCATATATTCCGAATCTATGTAAGCTTTCATAGAAATGCCTCCTGCGTTTACGCCCGCCACGACGAAAGTCTCTCTAATGGATACTACACCGTTTTGCGTGCGTTCGCAACGAAGCGGAACCGCAGGTTCACATTAGCCAGTGTCAAACAGTCTCCTTCCTGCAGCGGATACGATTCGTAAGGGACCATCCGCTCTCCGTTCCAAAGCGTTCCGTTCGTCGACCCGACGTCTTTGGCTTCATAGCCTCGCTCCGTGCGGATAATCTCCAGATGCTGACGGGAAATCTCGCTGTCTTCCAGCCGATAGTCCGTATGCTCCTCGCAGCGGCCGAGCATAAAATGATCCTTGTTCAACTGAATCCGTTTGCCCTGCTGAGCTTCATCTATTTCCAGATAGGCATAGCTAAATGCGCTGCCGCCGGCTGATGGAGGACGAAGCATAACGGTCGCATCTGCGCCGGGCCTCAGCAGTGTCGTATGCTTGCCAAGCGACGCATAGTAACGATCCGCCGACATAGTCCCAGTGTTAGCATCGGCAGACGAAGTCGTAGCCGCCTGACGCGGAAACGGTATGACGACGGCAGAAGCCAGCGCTTCGTCGGGTTCAAGCAAGGTGTCGTCCAATATGGTAGAAGGATACAGGTCATTCTCATTCTTGTTATGCCATTCATCTTCCGGATCTCGATCGGCTTGTTCCATAATCGGATTTTGCCGGAACCTGCCGGAAAGCATGCAAAACCATCGGTTATTGCTTGCCGCGAAGCGGACAAACAGGCAGCTGATAATCGTAAGCAGCGTCGCCCCTATGGCAACCTCCATCGAGAGCGGCTGCGGCTCCTCTGTCCACCGGCTCCACAGCCAGCAAGAGATCAATCCCCCGGCAATCCCCGTCAATACGGTCATCCGGATCCTCCATGTATGAAGATCGTTACGAACCGTTTTCTCATGGAACGGCGAGACCGGCAGCACGCCTGGAATCGGAGACGGAGCTTGAGCCTTTGCCGGCGAAGCCGGAACTGCAGGCTCAGGCTCGAAACTATCGGTGGGCATGTGCATATGAATAAAAGAGAGCGGACGCTCAGCCTCAGGACCGACTTTATCCGCACTTCTTGATTCCCGTTTCAAAAGCGGGCTTGTCAACGATTCGATCAAACGCCTCTTCAACTCTTTCACCCGGAATGCGCCGCTTTCGCAATAGGAAGCAAACGGTTCCAGCATTTTCGCATCGTCGCTTGAAAGCTGTGCGGCTAAACACAATATAAGCTGTTTAAGCTCCGTTTCGACGGCCGGCGCCTCGTTTAAACATTGCAGCGGCAAATAGACAAACGCCAGGTCCGTTACGTCGCGATTCACGAACATCAGATTGTCCGTGAGCACAAATCCCCTCTCCCGGAGCATATAGCTCCTGCACTCCTCCAGTGTCGCCGCCACGCATACGAGGAGCTGAAGAGCCTGTGAAAGCTTGATCCCTTCTTTACGGAGCGCTTGCCGGAGCATCGTTCTCGATCCTACCTCATACTCCAGCGTATACATTCCGTCCGTCTGTTCCGCACGAAACGGCAAAATTCGGGATACTTGCCCGGTACTCAGCATTTTCGTCTGGATGCGGGACAACTCCTCCTCTTGAATACCGGCCTCTTTGTCAAAAATCAAGTACATACCCGACCTCTGCTCATACCGGTAGTGCATTCCGTACAAATGGCTCATTTTATTTGCTCCTTCATTACAAACCTAGAAAATATGCCGTTACGCTTCCGGGCGCCACAGCCAGCATGAATGGAAAATGCATCGCTGTTCCTCGCTTCCATCGGCTGATTACTTGAGAATCCTTGAAAGCAACGAGCATCGAAACGCTCACTGCGGCAAATCTAACCGTTGTCAGCAGTTTTCTTTTTACGACCAGGACGATAATGCCGATACAGGCTGCATACAAGATGGAATACGTCAAGGCCGACAGCACGAACGGCACACTGCTGAGCGCCCCGATGGCCCCGAACAGCTTCACGTCACCCGCTCCTACAGCCCCGACCGCATGCAGCAAAAGAACAATTCCGAAGCCCGTCAGCAGGCCAAGCACGGACCCCCAAGCTCCCTGCCACCCGAATAAAAATGATTGCAGCGCCAGTCCGCAGCCCGCTCCCCCAACCGTCAACCAATTCGGTATGCGCATCGTACGAACGTCGGATGCAAAAGCGGCCGCGATAAGCACGGCAAGCACGATTTCGGTCACTAGGTTTCGCCTCCTCTCACAAAGCTCCGATCCAACACCGTTCAACCGCTTTTTTCTTGATCACAACGGCAGTTGAAACGAACGGCAGTGCCAGCTTCATTTCGTATTGCGCTTCAATTCCTAGCCATGCTTGATCTCCGTTTTCGAGGTTTGGCCAGTCGACGGCCGTTACTTTCAGCCTGTCTTTCTTCAGGACCTTCGTGTCCGCAAAGCCGACAAGCACAGGCGTAACCGCCTCTTGGGCGATGCGCGCCGCAATGGCTTGCTTTGCCTCCTCAAGACGATCATTCGCGCCTTCTTCCATTGCCGTCCGATATCGTTTCTCCGCCTGAACGAGCCGGACCAAAGGCTCGGGGAGATAGGCCGCGAAATCTTCAACGAACTGCTCCGCTCCCTGCACCGTCCCCTGCGCCTGCTCCACACGTCCCGTTACGGTATCCCATATGACTCCGGGGCGGCCATTGCCGACGGCAGTTTTGGCTTCCGCATAAAGCAGCTTTATGGGATACATGTTCGCCGCTGCAGTCTTCACAGTCTCGGAAAGCGCGCTGCGAAGAGCAAGATCCGCCGCAGCGATTTGCATCAAAGCGATTACGCCCAGCAGCAGAAAAACGAACAACGGCAGCGTAATCGAAGCTTCAATAACGATGCTGCCTCTATCTTGTCTTATGCTGCTTCTGCTCATTTTCCATCCCTCCGGCTCAATATGTCCAAGTTGCATTGCGCTGAAGCACACAACGGCTCCCCTCTACCCGGCAAGGCGACATCCCCGTCAACCCCAGAAGCCTGACGCTCCCCGGCAAAAACCAAAGCTTCACCGTCGTTTCGGCCCTTCCGTTAACTTGTGTCGAAGCTTTCGTAAGATCGACGCCGGTATTCAATTCGATCAAAGCCTGTATGCGTTGAAGCTTGCGTTCTGTACCGCCATGAACAAAAAGAAGAAGTCTTAAATAGTCTTTATAATTCATACTGACGGCAGCGGCGAATTTGGTAGAAAGCTGTACTTCTTGACCCATGACAAGTCGGCTCATGTCCTGTAGCGCCTCTACCGCGCCTTGCGCCGCTGCAGCGAGCAGCATGAGCAGCGGCGAACCGAGCTGCAGCAGCTCCGTCTTCGGGTCGGTCAACCGCTCCAACGTACGGATTGCTAGGCGAATGGCGAAAATTTCTCCGTACGCAGCGCTAATGTTTGCCGTGCACGTGGGAAAACCATACAAAACGTACTCCGCCTCCTGAGCTCCCAAGACATGGCTTTGCGGCTCCGTTAAGGCAGCTGTCGGCTTCGGCTGACCGTTCGGAAGCTTCTCTAGCCCAAAGGTCCGGTAGTTAAACTTGGTCAGTGCGTATTCGTTGATGTAAGTCGAATCCCGCGCTCCTTCCAGCGCTTCGGCAATCAAGCCTCCCAGATTAAGCGCATCGGCTCCGATTCGTTTGGAATTGTTCAGCTCAACGACGGCTTCTCCGGCTGACGGCGTCTCGCCTGCATGCTCGTATTTCACTACGCTGGCCTGAAGCTTGTCGTACGCCCCGTTATCGGCGCCGGGCACGACAGGACAGCCTCCGATCGCCTGTCTGGCTCGCTGCAGGACATCGTCAATTTCATCCCAAAGCTTCTGTTTTCTTGCTTTCACCTTGTCGTTTCGTTCTTTTCGCTGCTGTTCCATGGGAAGCCGGGCTTGATACACGGCATTGCTCTTTGCTGCATAAGCGTCATTCTTAGACTCGTAAACGGCCGTTTGGCTGTCCGCATAGCTCACAGCCGCTTCAATATCGCTTGCGTAAGCATGAAACAGTGCCACCAAAGATGCTGTATCCGTTTGAAACTCTGTAAAAAATTCGTCAGGCAGCACACGTACAGCGCCGAATGACGTTTCGGCGTTTCCGTTTCCGCTGCCGCTTGCCGACGTACCGGAAGTTTCGCCATTGATCCGGTTCCATTCCGTCCGCAAGCTATCGTTCGCTTGCTTTGCCTCGGAGAGCGATTGATTGAACGCCGTTTGCAGCGGATGGATTTGAGCGGCTGCGGCCGCCGCTTCCGTACGGATCGTGACGATCAGCGCAGCGTATTGAAGCAGCAGCTGCAGCAGCTGCTCGAGTTCCCCCTTCTGAGTCAAAATGTCTTGCAGCTGCCGGGCAAGCGCTGCACGCGCCTCGAACAGCGAACGAAGCGCTTCACCCGCTTGTCCGGCCGCCGCAGCAGCGGCAATGGAGCTATCCAGTCCGCTCATCGATTGCCGCAGCGATTCGGCTTGCGCTTGCAGCTGTGTAATGGAGCTTCTTACTTGATCAACCGTATTGAGACCGACGCGGTTCGCAAGATTGTTCAGCTCGCGGAGTCGTCTGCCATTCGTTGCGTGTTCCGCAAGAAGAACATGATGAAGCCGTTCGAACACGTCCCAGGCTTCATCCAGTGCGTCTTCTCGGCGAACGATCAACGCTTCCAGCCGAGTTGCGTCTTCGCTGAACGTTTTGCCTTGCGTCAAGCTGGAGGCCATCCCGGTGTTCTTGAGCTTATCCGCAATTTCCAGCGTAAACTCAATCGGCGCCCGATATTTCATCTCCTCCAGCACCTGCTGCTTGAATACGTCGGGATAAGCCAAGGTAGCCATTGGCTGAAGCTTCACGCTACCGGGACGGATCATCGTATCGATATAGCCTCCGGGGCGTTCCGCAGCGGATACACTGCCGGAAGCAGCCGTTGCAAACAGCTGCTGGGCATCTTCCTCCGGAACCGTTAAACCGTAGAGCCCGTACGGCTGCAGCTTGGAATCGAATGCCGACATCGCCGAACGGACCCCCGCCTTAACCGCCAGCTCGGTCTCCCGATCGGCGGCTCCGATGCGGACAAAATCGATCAGTACGGTAACGAACAGGAAAATAGGCACAATGACGATAATGAGATAAACGGAGACCGAGCCCCGCTCTCCGCTGCGGTTAAGTATGGACAACGACGACGATCCCCTTTCGTTCCAGCTGGTTGCGAAGATTGGCGCTAGGCCCGCTTTTTCCCGGGGGCGCAAAGAAGTGCCATATGACCCCTTTCACTTGGCCAGTCTGCAAAAGCAACAGATCTTTGGGCGCTTGATCTTGCAAAAGCTGCGTCTCCGTATACGTATAAAAAGCCTGATGAGCAATACCGCCGGCATCTAAAGCATCGACGACACGGCTCTTCCCTTGCTCCATCGGATAAGTGCGCTGAGTGCCGCCGGTAACCTTCCGCAAATAGGCGGATGCTTGACGCTCGGAGCGGATCGATACCGCCCCGCCGTCTTCGCGCTGCGGCTCCTGCAGAACAGCCTTTGCTTGCCGGGGAGTAATGCGACCGCGAATGACGCTCGTATACGTGCGGGTCAAATCGACTAACCGGATCAACTCGGCGGGTTCGACGATGACGGCTTCCTTGTGTGCCTGATCAGCGGCAGGCAGCGTCCCAAACCGGTCAATCGCCCGCAAGCGGAATGCACGCTCGAAATGCGCCTCCACTTTACGAAACAGTACACGGTCGGCTAAACCGATATAACCTGTAATATCTGCCGGCAAGCGTTCAGCTGCCGCATAGAGCTTCGCCGTAACACCGCTGCCGCTTCCGTCACCGGTACCGGCCGCCGGAAGGTCAATCCGTCGGTCTCCCGATCCAGTCAGCGAACCGAACCAAGACATCATCCCTTCTCCAACCCGCCAATACAGCCCTCTACCGCTTTTACCTCCCGCATCCGCCCAGGTAAACGCCGCTCTCTCCGACCTTTCCGCCGCAGCTTGATTCAGCTGTACGAGACCGAACACATACAGCGCAAAGACAACAAGCGTCATAGTTGCAAAAATAAGCAGCGGAGCGGCTAACGATGCTTCCAGCGTAAAGCTTCCCTGCTCGCCCTTCGTAAATCGCCGTAACCGGCGAGCCCGTATCAAGGCGCCGTACAATCGGTGGTCGGGCCTGGTACGCATGGGCTCACCGTGCTATCCTTCAAATTGCCGTTCGCTTTCCCGAGAATGTCCTGGAACCAGCCCACAATCCACTTCCGGAATACGATCGCAATCGCAACGAGAACCGCCACAATCAGGAGCACTTCCAAAGTTCCAAGCCCGTCCTCATCGTTCCACAAGCGCTGTAACCTATTTTGAATTTCTGCCATTTTCTACTTGCCTCCTTAAGAATTCGCGTTCATCAGCATAACTGCAGGCGATGCGATCACGATTAAGATCACAACAAATACAATCACCATCGGAAATACGAGCTTGGAGGACGCCTCTTCTCCAAGCGTCCGCGAAAGCGATTTGCGCTTGTCCCACAGCTCTTTGGACAGCGTACGCAGCGCTACGGAAAGATCGTCTCCGCCTCGCTTATAGTGAAGCATGAGTGTGGAGACGAACACGGTCACCTCCTGAACGCCGCACCTCTTCTGAAAATCGTCCAAAGCCTTGGCAAGCGATACGTTCATTCGCAGCTCATGTATAGCTTGCGACAGCTCCTTCAAAAGCGCCCGATCGGCCCTGCCGTGACGTTCTACGACTAGCGCCAACGCTTGCTGCACTGTCTCTCCCGCATTGGTCAACAGCAAAATTTGCGTCACTAACTCCGGCAGCTCCAGCAGCATCGCTCGTTTCCTTCTCCGCAGCCGCTCGTCAAGCAGTCGCAAATGAATAAACGGAGTAACTGCAGCGGAAATCGCTCCAAACAACAGTACCTCGTGCGACGAATCCGATATAAAGCCCAAAAGCGTAAAGCCGACGAGTGAACCGTATGCCGTAAGCGCCATTCTCGCCATGGACAGCTTCGTCTCCGCAAGCGCATGCCGGGTTCCGATCAGAGCCGTATGCAGGTGATGCAGCCGGATCGACCATCCGGTTGCTCGCCGCCATACATCCAGCTTGTCCAGAGCATATAGGAATGCGGGTGTGAGACTGTTCCAACGCTGGGGACACGGCGATTCCCGGATAACCGCGGCATAAGCACGATGCGTTAGAAGATGAGCAGTAATAAACACCGCGATCTCTAACGTCAAAATCAACAGCATCGTACCTAGAACCTCCTTTCGTTACACGCCAATACGCATGATGCGTCTTGTCAGCGCAAAGCAGCCGATGAGCGCGAGCAGCGCAGCCGACATCGTGATTCTTCCGCCTCCTTCATACAACGGAGCCATATATTCGGCTGCAGTCACCCGCAGCACGGTGACGATGACGAGCGGCGCTGCCAGCAGCACTTTCGACTCGAATTTCTTCTGTGCGAGCAGGACGGCGATATCCTGTTCAATCTCCAGCTTCTCGCCGATAATTGTCGAGGTCCGTCTGACGATTTCGACCAAATTGCCGCCCGTCCGCTTACAAATCGAGAATACGTCGGCAAATTGCCTCGCATCCTCCAACCCGCTGCGGCGGCTGAAATCAGCTATTGCAGCTTCAATTGTTCCGCCTAGCTTCAGCTTCCGCAGCATGACCTCCAATTCTTCAATCATCAAGCTGGTCCCTTGCGGGTACAACAGCCGCATATCCTGCAATGCGTCGGCAAACGCTTGTTCCACAGATTTTCCTGCCCCTAGCGAAGAGGAGACCGAGTACAAAGCTTGCTTGAATTGGACCCGAAGCGTATGCACCCTGCGGTCACGAAGCAGAGCGGCTCGATAGCGCACCAGCCCGAACCCGCATGGCAAACCGAGCAGTACAATGACCCAGCTTCCGAAAAATACATAACTAATAGCGCCGCACATCAAGCCCCCAACCAGCACGGTTATCATCCGTTCCTTGGCAGTCAGCGTATATTCCCGATAATCGGGAAGAGAAGGTTGCGGTGAAGAGGCAGCGTTCCCCCTTTCTTCCGCCGCAATACTGCGCGATCGCTCCTTCCAACGAAGCAGCACCCAAAGCATGATCCCTATGACCAAAGCGGCGATGACCGTCATCATTCGTGTAATCCTTCCTCCGCGCCCAGCAATGCATCAGGAATGTTCAGCCCCGCTGCAACCAGCTTTTCCGTTGACCGGAGCCGCTGGCCTGTCGGAGTCAGATGTCCTTCAACCCGTCCGCCGCCGTCGCCGTGTTCCCTGAAAACAAACAACGGATTTAGCTCGATCTCGCCGTGCCGCAAACCGATTACCTCATGGATTTCGGTAATTTTCCGCGAACCGTCCCGCAATCGGGAGACATGGACGAGAATGTCCAGAGCCGAGGCGATTTGTCTTCGGATCACTTCCGTCGGCAGCGGCGCTGCGCTCAGCACCATCGTCTCCAGCCGGCTCAGCATGTCGCGGGACGTATTAGCGTGGCCGGTGGACAAGCTCCCCTCATGTCCTGTATTCATCGCCTGCAGCATCTCAAGCGCTTCTCCGCCCCGCACTTCTCCGACAATAATTCGGTTGGGCCGCATGCGGAGCGAAGCGCGGATCAAATCGCGGATCGTAATCTCGCCTTTGCCTTCCGCGTTGGCGTTCCGCGTCTCCAATGCTACCCAGTTCGGAATAGACGGTAACTGCAGCTCCGCGGAATCCTCAATCGTGACGATTCGCTCCTCGGCCGGAATGAATCCCGACAACGCGCCAAGCATCGTCGTCTTGCCGGAGCCGGTACCGCCGCTGACAAAGATGTTGTACTTCGCTTTCACAAGAGCTTTCAGCGCATCCGCAGCTTCGGCTCCAAGCGACCCCTTCATGATCAGGTCGGACATCGTAAACGGCTTATCCGGAAATTTACGAATGGTCAATGTCGGCCCCTTCAGCGCAACAGGCGGCAGCGCTACATGCACACGGGAACCGTCCGGCAGCCGGGCGTCGACAAGCGGTGATGCATCATTGACGACACGGTTGATTTGGGCGACGATCGCCTGAATGACATCCTCCAGCTTTTCCCGGCTCTCAAACCGAGCGTCCGCCCGCCTCGTCAATCCTTCCCGTTCGATAAATATCGTTTCATGATCGTTGACCATGATTTCCGTGACTGAAGGATCGTCAAGCAGCGGCTGGAGCGCGTCTAGACCGCGAAAGGAATGAAACAGCGTATAAACGGCTTCTTTACGCTGACGCATCGTCCAACCGCCGTCGCGTGCTTCCTGCATGACCGAAGCTTCGATTAAATCCCGCAGCTGGTCATCCGACAACGTGCCGGTATAATCGAGTCTTTCGTGAATGCGCTGCCTCAGCTCGCTCAAGACGGATCGTTCCACGTCGCCGCGCTCCTTTCCGGAACTTGAGCGATCCCTTGAAATGCCTCCCATAGCGTCTGGGTATAGAACGCCGCCTTCAGCAGCTCCTCCGGATGCTTGACCATTTTCCATTGGGGGACATATGGCAGCACGCCGGAAGGATCGATGCCGATCCGGTCGTATCCTGTAGGTGTAAGACCGACATATTTGCCGGCGATGAACGACAAGCGCCCGGCGAATTTGTCGATCACGCCGTCCGCCCGCCACAGCTCGAGCATCGCTTCCGTCTTATGTAAAGCGCCCGCATCGTCCGTGACGATCCACATGATGCGGTCGCTGCCCTGAAGCGCCCCGCGGTTTCGGCCGCTCCAGCCGGCCTCCAAATCCACAATAATCCAGGCGAATCGATTCGACTTCTTCAATGCATTCAACAACAGCTCGGCGTCCTCGGCGCTCATGTCCGCAGCATCATCCGGATGGGCGAAGGCATCGGTATAATACAAATGCCGGTATAAGCCTGGACGAATCAGCTCGCCGATCCGTTCGATCGCAGTGTGCGGCTTTGCTTTGGCGTAATACAACCACTCCGCCATACGCGGCGAAATCTCCCGCTTCATCCACAGAGCAGACGGCAGAGACTCGAGACTGACCAGGCATACGTCCTCGCCTTGCTGGGCAAGCCGCATCGCAAGGTTATAAGCAGCTGTCGACTTGCCGCTCCCTCCGCCGGCAGAAAACCAAGTAATGACCCGGCTTCTCCCGTCGCTCGCCTTCCCTGCGAAAGCATGACGGGAATTATTGCCGGAGGCTGTTAGCGCCCTGCGGACAGTTTGCATCAGCTGGTCTAGCGGCAAGTATCGAAACGCATAATGAACGCCGGTAGGCAAACGCCCAGTGTCGGTGAGCGATTCCAGCAGCAGAACTACCGGTCCTTCCCCCTTGTCGCCATGCGGCCACAAACGTTCGGCAGCAAGCAGCACTCCGCAATCATGAGCTTGCCGCAATGCCGCCAGTGCCGCATCAGGCTTTGAAAATACTTTAATCTCAATCATCCCGCCGTCATCCCGCGCTCGTACGTAGTCGCGGACTCCCTGCACATAATCGGCGTCATCATCTAGCAAAATCAACTCCAGCTTATTCATACAGCCCCCCGTTCCGCCGTAAACCGGCAAATCCTGCAATCGAACACCATATACCGGCTGCTGCCAGTATGATCACCATGCGCAGCATCAATCTCTTCGACATGCATCCTCCTTACCGAACGACAAAAAAGCACGCACTGACTCGGAGTAAATACTCTCCGGTCAGCGGTGCTTCCGCATTCGAATTGGTATGTAAGGGTAATTATACCAGATTATCCGGTTTTGACAAGTGATTTTTTTTCGATCCAGCCTGTAAATGCCGAAGCGATCAGCTTCCGATCTTTTCGTTCCAATGGAATCGCGCTTCCGCCCCATTGCGCCTCAAGCATGCATCGCGTATCGAAGGATGGAAGCGACACCGACGCCTTACCCGGCAGCATATCCAGCCACTCGCTGCGGCGGGCCGACCTCGCATCGCGGTTTGCAAGCCATGTTATTGCGGCGCCAGATTTTCCCTGCTCGTCTAACTGCTGCAGCACGGCGCGCACCTCGGAACGCTGCAGCTTTCCCGGTGACGGATCGACAACGACGATTCGCTCATCCGCCCTCGCCAGCAGCGGTGCCAAAGATCGTTGCCGCCAATGATGGCCGATATCAACAATAACAACGGAGTTTTGAAAGAGGCTCATCCATTCTCCGGTCAGCTCTTCATTCCAGGACTCGCAGGATAGCGTTGGATGAGACGGCAAATAGGTTGTATAGCCGCTCCTCCACTCTGCAGCTTGCCGCCGGTCGCCGGCGAGCAGAAGCTCGCTGAGAAAGCGGTATCCGCGGGGCGCTTTCCGTTCCCCGTCCAGCAAGGCGTAATGGTCCGAACCGAAAGGCGGAAATTCGGCGACAGCGTGCCGGACATGAGCATCTTCAAGCGCATGGGATAATGCAAACGACGCAAAGGTTGCGCCCGCCCCGGCGTACAAGCCGCCGACGACGATAACCTTCGTTAGAGGACGACGTTCCGGCCGATCTGCGCCCCCGTACAATGCGACGGTTTCCAGCGGCTTCCTTCGGCCTGCCTGCCGAAGCATGTCCATGACCTGCGCCGCATGCTGCGGCCGATCCGCGGGCTCCGCGGCCAACAGCCGATCGACGGTACCGAGCAAGGACGGATTCAAGTCCGAACGAAGCACGGCGAGCGGCTTCCCGGTCATCGCCGCATACTGCCCTCCGCTAAGCAAATAATATAGGACAGCTCCCAACGAATACAAATCCGAGCGAGGGTCGGTCTGTTCGCCGCGCAGCTGCTCCGGAGATGCGAATCCGACCGTTCCGAGAGGAACTGTATCCGCTGTTCGATCCGGCTTAAAGCGTCTGGCGATACCGAAATCAATCAGCTTGATGCGGCCGTGCTCGTCGATCATAATGTTGCCCGGCTTGATATCGCGGAACACGATCGGCTCCGGTTGATTGTGCAAATAAGTAAGCACACTGCACAGCTGCATGCCGATGGAGACGACGCTTTCCTCGCGCAGCGCCCGGCGGCTCTGCTGCATGACCGATTCAAGGGTCATTCCAGGCACGAACTCCATCACGACGATGTAACTGCCGCCGGGAACGCTAGGAGCTTCGTAATCGACAATTTGCGGCAGCAAAGGATGCTGCAGACCGGCAAGCAATTGCGCCTCCCGAAGGAAGTCAGCCGAATCGCCGAGCATCGGCGTCGTCTCCTTGATCGCCCATCTTTTGCCGGGCAGCCGCAAATCTTCAGCCTCAAAGACGCGGCCCATCCCACCTTCGCCAATGAGACGCACAATCCGATACCGGCCATTCACCAAATCGCCTGTTTGACGAGTCGAAATGTGACGCACAGCATCCCCTCCCGATAGGTAAATATTCCCTTTCAGTATAAGTGAATGCTGTCGAATTTTCCACAAACTTCTAAAGGCAGCGATGCATTCGACGGCAGCAAGCTCCGTCACCATTCTCCAATATTGGACAGCGGCAGCACCATTTCGGAGGGCACAGCATCATGCCGGTGCAGGCTTATTCGCTGCAAAGTGAACCGTTCTAGTTCCCGTTATGGGTGAAGAGAGGCACGTAAGGGAGGCATTGCGGCAAGCTCCCAGCACCTTTTAGGTTTGCCGTATCGCCCCATCTCCGTTTCCTGCAGCGACATCACATTCCACTCGGCGAACAAGCGGGATATATCGGCTTCGTCAAAAAAGCGCTTGCGCCTTCCTTTATGCTCATAATAATGCGGCTCCACTTCCGTGCCGGCCCCAGCCCCATAATGAACGTCGCGCACTGAATTGAGCCGGGCTAGCAAAGCGCCGCCGGGACCGATCACTCTGGCGATGTCGCGCACAATTTGAACCGTTACATCCCAGCGAAAATAATGCAGCGACAAATCCGCCACTATGAGCTTTGCCGCACCATCCTCAAACGGCAGCCCCTGCGTCATGTCAAACCGCCGCGTTTCGCAGCCGGGAAGCAGCCGGGCAATTCTGTCCAACGCCTCTTGCGAAAAGTCGCATGCAATCACGCTTCGGCCGTGTTCGGTCAAGTACTGCGTGTCGCCGCCGATGCCGCAGCCTAAATCAATGATCGGCACGTCGCCCGCAGCTTCAATCAGCGGAATATATTTATCGAGCCAACCGTCGTAGGACGGTGCCGATACCTCCAAGTCCGTGTACACGTCGTTCCAATACTGCTCATCCTTCCGGCCGCTCATTCCAGCACCTCATACACGCCTGAACAGCAGCGTCAGCTCGTCGCGGTTGTGAAACAGCTGCTTGGCACGGAGCAGCTCCAGCCCCCCGGTGAACATCGCCGTCAGCTCCTTCACAGTCTGAAACGCCTTTCCGTGCATCAGCTTTACGGTTATGATTGCGGTCCCGCCGGCGCGAAGCGCATAGAGGAGATCGCCGACGAGCTTGCCCATCATTTTCGGACTCCAGCTCATGTCGCATACGAGCAAATCAAACGAATTCGGCTGCAGCGTAATGTCGCCCGCATTTTTGCGCAGGTGGGTCAGCCGCTTGTCGGCTAATAGCGACGGATGCATCGCCGCCGGATCGACCGCCGTGACCCGCAATCCGCGCTCCAAGAGCAGCGAGCTCCAGCCGCCCGGCGCCGCGCCGATATCGAGCGCGTTCCGGTACTGCGTCAAATCGAGTCCGAACCGCTGCTCGGCTTCCAGCAGCTTAAATTTCGCCCGTGAAATTTGCTCCTCTTCGCGCTGAAAACGGACGGCGCCGCCCGACCAGTCCGATAAATTATCATCCGGACGTGACACCCCTGCATACAACACCGAAGCGGTGGCATACACCGAGACGATCCGGTCCGCTCCGCGTACGACGGTTTCGCAGCCGAATGCCTGCTCCAGCGCCTCTTGAACGACGGCTCTCGCATCCGCGGCGCTGTAAGGCAGCCCTGCTCCTTCCTGCTTCCGCACCTGCACGGCAACGCGAATGCCCCGTTCTATTCCCGCAGCCGTTTTGGCCCAGTCAGCTAGCGACTCCAAATCGCTCCCGTCCCCATGCCCGGCAAGATCGGCGTCAACCGGCTGGATATGCCGCAGAAAGATCGGCTCCCGCTCGCGCAGCAGCCGGGCGGCCTCCGAGGCGGGCACCGGCAGCTCCATCAGGAATATCTCCGCAGGGGCGAGATAACGCATCGCCGCGCCAGGGAACAACCGCCGCACTTCCTCCTGCGCCTGCTGAGCGTAGCCGTGATTAGACGTTCCGATGAACCGGGACAGCGCGGCTCCTGCGGAACGTTGTATCGATTCATTCACGCGTGCTCTTCAACTCCATTTTGGATTACTTTCGCCCATGGCCGGCCTTGGAACCACTCGAGCTCCAGCGGCACGTCGAAAACGCGGAGCAGCAGCTCCGGCTTCAACACCTCATGCTTTGGTCCTGCGGCGATGATTCGGCCCTGCTCAATTAGTGCAACATGCGTAAACAGCGGCATGATCTCTTCAATGTGATGGGTAACATACAGCACGGTAATACCGTGGCCGCACAGCTCCTGCACGCTTTTCAGCATGCGTTCCCGCTCATACAGATCCAATCCGGAGCAAGGCTCGTCCATAATTAGCACTTTAGGGTCAGCCATCAACGAACGGGCCAGCATCACCTTTTTGCGCTCCCCTTGCGATAGCGTTCCGAGCGGCTGATCCTTCAAATGCGACAGCCCGACCCGCTCGAGCAGTTCCAGGGCTTTCAGGCGCGCTTCCTCCGGAATCTCCTGATAAAACCGCAAATATGCGTATGCCCCCGTCGCCATGACTTCCCAAACGGGGTCCGCCCGGTTTAGCTTCTCGAACAGCGATTGGCTGATATAGCCGATGCTTCTGCGCAGCTCCCGCAAATCGACCGTGCCGTACCGGTGGCCAAGCACCTCTACCGTACCCGAGCTCGGAAAATGATACCCGTTCACCATTTCCAAAATTGTCGTCTTGCCCGAGCCGTTCCGTCCGAGGACCACCCAATTTTCGCCTTCGCGGATATGTAAATTCACGTCATGCAATATATGACGTTGTTCCCGTATAAAATTGATGTTCGACAGCTTGATCAATATGTCCCTCTCCCTTACCCCGTAATACTCTGTCTTACTGAACCTTACTCGGACTTACGCTCTACGTCGCCCGCCTCCTTGCCTCCGCAAGCACCTCGTCAGGCATCGGTCCGTAATTGAGCTCGACGTCCGCCGGCAAAACCGGCAGCAGCAGCGCGATCATGCGGTCACGCCCGGCGGAACTGGAGGTGTGAAAATACAACCTGCGGGGATACCGTGCTTCGGCGATCATCCACTGCACGATGTCCGATGCGTTCGGAGCATGCCAGCCGAGATCGTAATCCAGCGATAAAATATCGACCTCGCACTCCTTCAGCAGCAGGATGCACTCCTCCGCCGAACGCGCCAGCGTAAACCCTGCCGGGCAAGGCCGTAAATCGTCCAAATAGACATGGATCATCCGCGCCGCTCCTCCTTTGCCTTGCTTACCGTTTACCTGCGGCCAGCTCTCTAACGAAAGCGATTTCGGTGCGATGCGTTCCGTCGCCTCCCGTATCCGTCTCAAGCACAAACGGACAATGCGCCAAATGCGGTGACTGCAGCAATGCCTGGAGCCCGGCCAGCCCGATTTGTCCTCGTCCGATCTGTGCATGACGATCTTTACGCTGACCGGACGCGTACACCGAATCGTTTAGATGGACGGCCTTGACCTGGGCGAACAAATCCAGCTCTATTCCGCGCCGCTCCAGCTCCGGCCAATTTCGTCCGTCCCAGTAGCCGCTCGCGAACAAATGGCACGTATCGAGGCAAAATCCGACCTTATCCGGATAAGCGCACAGCCGGCGAATGTTAACCAGCTCCTCGAACGTCGTTCCGAGCTGGCCGCCTTCACCCGCCATATTCTCCAGCAGGAACAGCGCTTGGCCCCGATAGTCGGCGAGCACGCTATTGATTAATTGTATTATATTTTTGTACCCTTGTAACGGGTCAGGCCCGGAAAATTTGCCAAAATGCACGACTAGCCCGACAGAACCGCACGCGTCGGTAATGTCGAGCGCATTCAGCAGCGCGTCGCGCGTCGCCGCCTGCACCTGCGGATCCTCGGCAGCCAGATTGACCGGATACGGGGAATGTCCGATCGACAGCAGGCCGTGCTCCATGCTGTAAGCTGCGCAAGCGTTCGCATCGCTGCGGTCGAAATTCGGCTTCAGAGCGAGACTGCGAGGGTTTTTCGGAAAGTATTGAAAGGCATTCCCGCCGATCAGGTGCGCTGTCCTGGCAGCATCGGCGTACCCGCGCCGGATGCTGACATGGCTGCCGATGCGCGGCAAGCGGTTAGTCGTAATCATAGATAGGAGTCTCCTAGTGTTGGCATTGCGTGCAGAAGAAGCATTTGCGGGAATTCACTTCGGCGAATGCGATAGGACTGCCGCAACGGATGCACGGTTCGCCTTTCCGGTCGTACACGGCGCATAACGGATCAAAACCGCCGGTCAAAGTATCGCCCGCGAACAGCGGAACGTCCATATAACCGCCCCGCTCCGTCGCCGTCCGCAATACATGCCTCATTGCATCGTATAAGCTTCTCGTCTCACCGGCGTCCAGTTCCCCTGTCCGCCTCGTCGGCAGAAGGCCGGCGGCAAAACAAATTTCATCGGAATAGCAATTACCGATACCGGAAACGACAGCCGCTTGATCGACGAGCACCGACTTGAGCGTCCCCCGCTTGCGCCTCAGCAGCTCGGCGAACCGCTGCGGCGTCAGCGAAGGATCGAACGGGTCGGGACCGAGCTTGCCGAGAGCCTCCTGAAGCGCGGCCGGATCGTGAATATGCAAGTAGCCCAGCCGCAGCCCGTGAAAATACAGCTGCTTGCCGTCCGCAAAGCCAAGCGTCACTTGGGCGCTTCGGTCCGGCTTCTGCTCCTCCGTCCCGTAAAACATCGAGCCGCCCAGCATCAAATGCAAATGCAGCGTAAGCCCGCTTGACAACGGGAACAGCAAATGCTTGGCGCGTCTTTCGACGGTAGACATCACACCGCCCAATACGAGACGGCAGAACGCATCCGGCGGAACGTTCACCGTCTTCTCCCGCTCGACACGAACAGTCGTGATCGGCTTTCCAGCAACCAGCGGAAATAATGCACGCCGGTAATGCTCCATCTCCGGCAGCTCGGGCATCACGCACACCTCGCCTTGGCAGGTTTTCCCTCAGTGTGCGCCGGAGCCAGGTTTATTTATACATGACTAGACAAGACTTTCCCATACGTATTGCGGCGGCATTCTTTTCGTCCGCGGAGCGCCGGGACGGCGGGACGATGCAAGGGGCTGCGCCTCGCTATGCAAAATGAATGCTTTAACGTCCGCGCTGCCGGTCGGCCTGCACGCCCCATGTCCTTCCCGCTCGGCTCCGCGCCGCAGCTTGCCCTGCAGCCGGCGGATACGCTGCTGCAGCGACTCCACGAGCTCGCGCTGCCGGTCGTCGACACGGCTTAACGACATCCGTTTCCATACCCGGTTGAGCGCTTCCTCGGCATAGCGGAGTGCGTCGTCATGCTTGCGCTCCCGGTGTTCGCAGTGCATAGCCAGCTCGATGTAAGGCTCGACGGCGCAGGCAAAGCTCCCGCCCCGTTCGGCGACATAGGTGCGCCACAGCTCGGCGGCGGCATCGTAGGCTCCCGACTTTTTGTACGCGGCAGCCAGCTCCAGCAGCAGCCGGTCGCGTCCAGGACGGACACCTCCCTCCAGCAGTCTGCCGGCAAGCCCCGCTCGGGCCTTGTCGGCCAGCTCAGGCCTGCCGAGCTTGTCGAGCCATAAGCTCGCCCGCAGCAGCTCCTCGTCGCCGAGTCCGTCCGCCGGTTCCGGTCCGCTGAGCAGCTTGGCGACAACGACCGACAAAGCGGCAAGAGAGACGATATCGTGCTCGTTATGTACGAAGACGCCGTGCATGACACTCGGGTCGCGCTCAGCCAAATATTGCACATACAGGATTGGGGCCATAGAGCCGGGCACATCGTCCTTCCGCCGGAAGCCCAGCTTGCCTTCCTCTACGACGGCAAGACGGCATGAAGGCAAGCTTGTCTTCCACAAGCTTCGCGCCGGGTACAGCAGGTCGATATGGCGGCAGCGGCCGGTATCGGCCTTGCGCCGCGCCAGCACGAACCGGCTCTGCAAGATGGGCCAGTCGAACGAACGCCCGTTGTACGATACGATGTGATCAAAGCCCAGCAGCAGCTCCTCAAAGTAAGCGAGCATCGCCGCTTCCTCTGCCGGGTTGCGGATAAAGAGCTGCCTGACGGTGAAACGCCCCTCTCTAAAGAAGCCCAACCCGATCATGAACGGCACATTACCTGCTCCTATGCCCAAACCGGTCGTTTCCGTGTCGAAAAACAGCAGCTTTTCCAGTTCAACGCCGATTTCGGATTCCGCCCCCGACTCTGCCCCCGACAGCATTCCGTCCGCATCGGCCGCTCCCTTCTTTGCCGTCCGTTTCCGTCTCCGGCCGGAAGCTTGCCGTCCTGCCGGAGCAGCGCCGGCCGACAATGGCGATAACGCTCCGGCTAAGTCCTCCAAGTCGCCAAGCGTGCAATCGCCGTGACGGTATTCCGCATCGTAGATGCACTCGCGAAGCAGGAAACTGCCCACCGCGTTGCTCTCCGTCCGCACGCCGCCGAGCCGCTCCCAGCCTGATTCGACGACAGCTTGCGGATGGCCGGCGCCGGCCGCCCCAGCTCGCTCCGATGAACCGCCGGCGCCGGCGGAGGCGCCGTTCTGCGGCGTTCCCTTCAGTCTTTGCAGCCGCTCCTTTAATCCGCTCATGTTACGCCCCCACTTCGCTAAGCAGACTCAGCGCCAGCTGCTTGCCTGTCAGCCCGACCTCCTCGATCGGTCCAACGCAAGCCGGACAGCCGCTTAAGCATTTGCAGCCCGAGATGTGCCGTTTGGCCTCGTCCAGCAGCCGGCGGTGCACCTCGTACAGCCGCTCGCTCAGACCAATCCCGCCGGGATACCGGTCGTAGAAAAAAATCGTCGGCTTCTTATTGTGCAGCGCCTTCACCTGCGGTACGACCCGGATATCGAGCGGATCGCACATCAAATACAGCGGCGCAATATGGACCAGCACGTTCGCAATGCCGAGCAGCGCAAATTGCATGTCGTTCGCCGACCGCTTCGCCGTCACCTCGTCGTCGAACGTGAACCAATATGAGCTTGTGTGCAGCTCCTCTTCGGGCAGATGAATCGGTCCGGAACCGATATTTTCGTGGGTGCGGAGCTTGATTTTCTTAAAGATCGTCGGCTTCGCATTAACCGTCACGTCGCCGAACTGCCGCAGCAGACCGGCATATTGATCCTCCCGGTTTACGTGCAGCACCTTCAGCTCGACCGCCAGGTTGGCGTCCGTGTAGTAGTCGACGTCCACTTCCCGCACATACGCCTTCTTCTCGTCGTAATCAAGCTTCTCGACTTGAAATTGGACGCCTTCGTGAATGTAGATCGCTTCCTCGTGCAGCAGCGTAGGCGCGCTGAACCGGTCGACCTCGCCGAGCACCTTGGCCCCCGCGGTCATATCGATGATGATAAAGTTCTCCTGCGCTGCCGAGCGCAGCGAAATATTTTGCGCGGGAAACGACTGCTCCATCCAGTACCACCGGCCCTCGGCCTTGTGCAGCACCCGCTCCTCGACCAGGTACTCCAGCAAATCCTCCAGCGGCTCCCCGCCGAACGTCTCGCCCGGCTCGAACGGAAGCTCATACGCGGCGCACTTGACATGATCGAGCAATATGATCAGATTATCGGGATGAATGAGCGCCCGCTCCGGAGGCCTTTCGAAGAAGTAACGCGGATTCTGCACGATATATTGATCGAGCGGGTTAGAGCTGGCCACCATGAACGTTATCGACGTCTCCTGCCTGCGGCCGGCCCGGCCGGACTGCTGCCACGTCGAGGCGATCGTCCCCGGATAGCCGTTCAATACGCACGCCTGCAGCTGGCCGATATCGATGCCCAGCTCGAGCGCATTCGTCGACACGACGCCGCGAATGTCCCCGCTGCGCAGACCCCGCTCGATCTCGCGGCGCAGCTTCGGCAAGTAGCCGCCGCGGTAGCCGCGGATCGACTTCGTGCCGAGCTCGTGCCGGACAAGCTCCTGCAAATACGTCAGCAGAATCTCGACGCGAACCCGGCTGCGGGCAAACACGATCGTCTGAATGCCTTGCTTTAGCAGCAAACCCGCGAGCTTGCGCGTTTCCAGCACTGAGCTTTTGCGGATGCCCAGCTGCTGATTGACGACCGGAGGGTTATAGAACACGAAATGCTTCTCCCCGGCTGGAGCGCCGTTATCGTCGACGAGCGATACCGTCTCGCCGATCAACCGCTCCGTATGCTCGCGGGGGTTGTCGATCGTCGCCGACGCGCAAATGAATTGCGGCGAAGAGCCGTAAAACCGGCAAATCCGCTTCAGCCTCCGGATGACGTTGGCAACGTGCGATCCGAATACGCCGCGGTACGCATGCACCTCGTCGATGACGATGTATCGCAAGTTCTCGAACAGCTTCACCCACTTCGTGTGATGCGGCAATATCGCGGAGTGAAGCATATCCGGATTCGTCACGACGACATGCCCGGCATTGCGGATCGCCTGACGCACCGCCGGCGGGGTGTCGCCGTCGTACGTTGACGTCTTGATGTCTACGCCCATCTTATCGACCAGCTCCTGCATTTCCGCTACTTGATCCTGAGCCAGCGCTTTCGTAGGAAACAAATATAACGCCCTTGCGCTGTCGTCGTCCAGGATGCGCTGCAGCACCGGAAGATTGTAGCAAAGCGTCTTTCCGGACGCGGTCGGCGTCACCGTTACGACGTGCCGCCCCAGCGCCGCTTCCCGGAAGGCCGCCGCCTGATGCGTGTACAAGCTGCGCACTCCTCGCTCCCTAAGCGCCTCCTGCAGCCCGGCATGCAAGCCTTCCGGAAACTCGGCATAGCGCGGCTCCCGCGGCGCAATCGTATGCCAGTGAGTCACCTGCGACATGATTTCCGGCGTGTTCCGCACCAGCTCGATCATCTCGTTCATGGAGCCCACTTTACCCGTCAGTCTGTTCATAGTTGCCCGCTCTCCTCTTTCGCTCACCTTATGACGGTGACCGTGAAGTTCTGTTCTTTTCATTATACAGAATACATGTTCGCCGGGCAACAAATGTTCGGATACATACGTTC
This sequence comes from Paenibacillus chartarius, assembly GCF_042432825.1. Classification (NCBI taxonomy): domain Bacteria; kingdom Bacillati; phylum Bacillota; class Bacilli; order Caryophanales; family Paenibacillaceae; genus Paenibacillus; species Paenibacillus chartarius. The sequence goes on from NZ_JBHLWN010000077.1 coordinate 59,348, forward strand.
GGACGCGGTCGATACCGCGCAAATGAGCAAGGCCGTGAACGGCGCTCTATACGGAGCGGCCTTCCACGGCTGGAGACATACCTATTTCAGACCCCCGGTGACGCAACGGAGGGTGAAGGTACGATTTGACAAACCTATCCACTCATTCCGGCGGCGGTACACCAACAGTTACAATCAGCGGCACGCTATGCGCTGCAATGGCCTGCCCGCGATATCAACATAAGGTTCCTTCTATGGCCGGCGAATTAGTCCAGGTCGACCGAATCGTCGTAGTCGTACCGGAAGCCGTCCATCGGCGGCGCAGCGGCGGACGATTCCGAATGCAGCGCATCATACGAGCTGGATTTCAGCTTCTGCAGCACCTCGCGCAGCTCGCGCCGCTTCGATTCATTCGTTTCATGCTGAATGGCCGAATGCAGCGCCATCTCGATCAATACGACATCCTGGCTTGTAAAGTTCATCAGAGCGTCCCCTTCCTGTTCCTTACAAATATGGACTTCCATAACCGTTAGTGTAGCCATCGCCGCGTCGTTCGATACGGTCCGAGCGCCGCGTTCAAAACAAAAAGCACAGGGCGCCTTATACATAAGGCGGGTCCCATGCCTTCTTCGTCCAGCCGAGACGATCGCTGACCACGTTCAAGTCGGAATCCAGCTGTACATCGACTCCGAACGGAAGCTTATGATTGTGCCAAAAGCGGAGGTCGCGCCAATGAACGACATATCCGTCCTGACCTTCCGTCAGCCGCACGTGAACTCTCTGGGCGAAATGCAGAAACGCGCGCACCCCGTCCGTTCCCATCGTCGCCTGGATCGCGGGATGTGTCTGATCCTTCGTGTACACATCCTTGACCCGAATGTCCCGGAAGCGGATCGTTCCGTTGTAGAACGTATCTGCGGTTTCCAGTACAAATTGCCAGTGAAACCACCACAAGGAAGGCACGATATGGCATACGCCCTGCTCGATTTCCAGCTCCTTCTTCACAAGCCGGACCGTATGCGCATGATGCCATGCCCGCACACCGATGTAAGCAAACGTGAGCAGGTAAACCGCCAGAAACAAGCGGCCGGGCTCGGCAGCGCCGGTCATCCAGGCAATGACGCCGATGCTGTGAACCGCAAACAAGAACGGATCGAATAACGGTAAAATGTCCAAATGATGCCACTGCTTCGAAAACGGACGGAAGCATTGCACCCCATATACGTTCAGCCAATCGAGAAACACATGGAAAATGACGGCCGCCATCGTCCATAAGCTTAAAGTCAGCACATGCTCCCATACGCCGAACAGCCCGGCGGCCGCTCCGCCGATCGCCAGCGGCCACAATAACAGCGCCGGTAACGAATGCGTAACGCCGCGATGATGGCGAATGTACGAAGCGTAGCTCTTGAGCCGCACGACCGTATCGAAGTCCGGCGCATGCGAGCCGACCAGCGTCGCCGTCAGCACGGCGCCGGCCAGCAGCGGACTATTCGCGACTTCCGGCTGCAGCATCGCAAGGCCGGCCAGTGACGCTCCAAACAGAAGATGACTTCCCGTATCCATCTCGATTCCTCCCGTCAAAAAAATGACTCAGCCCGCGAATTCGGCTGCCTGCTCGCCGGCATGCTCGTCATGCGGCCCCTCCGCCTCTTCCCATCGTTCATTCGCATTGAACCAGTAAAACCACTGCGTCGGATCGGCTCTTATGATCCTTTCCAGCTCTGCGTTCAAGGCGATTGTGGCCGCCGCCCGTTCGTGCCGGCCGAACCGTTCGTGAAGCATCAGCGGCACGCCGAAGCGAAGCCGGTGCCGGAGACCTTTCATGCGGCTGGCGTGCAGAGGCACGATCGGTACCTTCTGCTCGATGCCGAGCAGCGCCGCGCCTTCCGGCGCACGTGTCGGCCGACCGAACCATTCCGTCTTCGGAAACGCCGGGCGATAAAAGTCGCCGAGCAGGAAGACGACACCGCCCCCGGCGACGTGCCTCCGCAGCGAACGGATCAGCTCGATCGGCGGCGTTATGTCGTAGTCGAAGCCGCGGCAGCCAAGCTCTTTAAACTTCATATAAATGGGATGCAGCTCCGGACTTTGCGCGGTCGCAACGGTCAAGCAGTCGTAACGCTGCGACAAGTACCAGTACGCGTAGAAGAAATTGCCGGTATGCGGCGTATATACGATCGCGCCTTTCCCGGCTTGCAGCGCTTCTTCGAGCCGGTGCTCACCCTCAACGCCGAACTTGCCGGCCAGCCTGCCTCGCTCCCGCAGACGCGGCAGCCCGTACACCCCGATCAGCAGTTCATACATGGTGACCGCAACATTGGCCATATAGGTGCGCGCGAAGCCGGGAACGTATCCGGAAGCTTCCGCTCCGAGCATATTCCGCATGTTGGTTTCGATTGCCGATCTCGTCTTCGCACCGAGCATGCGATACACAAGACGCCCCGCAGATGCCAGAACGGCCTCCAACAGCCGCGGCGGCAGCCAGCCTGCGAGCCGGAACAGCGCCCGGTGCACACGCTCGCTGCGCGTTAACAGGCCTATCCAGTCGTACACTGCAAGCTCCCCCCTAGCTGTTCAAGAAATGCTTGCGGTAACGGCGGGTAACCCGGTCCTTCTGCAGCACGATGAAGAAATCGACCGTTTGAAAAATATCGTCGTAAGCCGGATCCCCGCCTATCTCCGCACCAAGCCATTGATAACCTTTCATCAGCGGCGGCAGCTTGCGGAACACTTCCTTCTCGTCGAGCTCCTGCTCGATCAGCTGAAGTCCGTCGATACGGTGCGTCGGAAGCGGTTGAACGCCGAACCGGTCCGTAATGACTTGCTTACGGCGAAGCATCGTGTAGATCAATTTCAAGTCCTCCAGCGAGGACATATGGATACTGGCGCAGCCGATCAGATGATCGTAGCCGCGTTCCGTTATGTACGTTGCAATGCCTTCCCACAGCATCTGAATCGCTTTGCCGCCTCTGTACGCTGGCGCTATGCAGCTTCTTCCGAGCTCCAATGTATGTTCCTTGCTGGGCGTGAAGGCGGACAAGTCGAATTCCGTCTCCGAATAAAAACCGATATTACGCTGGGCAACGTCCCCGGGGAGCAGCCGATAGGTACCGACGACACGATCCAGGACGGCATCCTTCACAATCAGATGATCGCAATAGGCGTCGTACTCATCTTGCTCGAGCCCGGTTTCCGACCGCATCCTCATGTTCTTCTCTTCTTCTACAAACACTTCGTAACGGAGACGCAGAGCCTGCTCCACTTCTTCAGTGCTGTCGGCCAGCTTCATGATCAGCTGTGAAGGCTGGGGACGTAGTGCTTCCATTAAAGCACCGTTCATCGATGGTCACGCCCTTCGGTTTGTAATAACAAGAGCGTACCACCGGATTATTAAGATGACGTTTACTTGCCGTTAAGGTTTTGTGTAGTTTGAAGGCGGAAGCGCCCTCCCCGCTGTACGTATATTTGGCGGCGCGGAGCAGCATTTTATATTCGTAATACCCAAATTGATCATGCGTAAGGAGGGACATTCCAATGGCCAAACCGGATAACCGCGCCGACAATGTCGAGCACCTGCAGGAGAGCATCCAGAACACGATTGAAAATCTGGAAGAAGCGGAAGATTACCTCGACGAGCATGCCGACGAAATCAGTGCGACCGAATACGAGCAGATCGCATCGAAGAACGAGCGCCGCCGCGAGAGCATCGAAGGCTTCCGCAGAGAAATCAAGGACGAAGCGAACAGCTAATCGGGCGCAAACGAAAAAGCATCCGTCCGCGATCGAGATCGCGGTACGGATGCTTTTTTTGTCATAACGCTCCCGCCGGTTTACGGGCAATCGTGTAGCTGAAATGATCGTGTGCGAGATGTGTGTCTGCATGCAGTTCTTGCGCCTCGTGAAGGAGCACGTCCGCTTCCTCCTCCTGGTAGCGCGAGGAAATATGCGTCAGAATGAGCGTGCCTGCCCCGGCCTCCCCGGCCACGCGCGCGGCATCCACCGAAGTGGAATGGTCGTAAGCAAGCGCCAGCTCCTGGCGGTTCTGCGCGAACGTCGCTTCGTGCACAAGCACGTCGGCGCCGCGGGCCAGCTCCCTGGCGCCGTCGCAATAGCGGGTGTCGCCGAGAATGACGACCGTGCGCCCGGCGATCGGCGGTCCGATGACGTCGGCGCTGCGAACGACGGTTCCGTCCGGGAGCGTGACATCCTGTCCGCTCTTCAGCCTGCCGTACAGCGGTCCGCTCGGCAAGCCGAGCTCCCGCAGCTTGTCCGTGAGCAGCTTGCCCGGCATGTCCTTCTCCTCAATCCGGTAGCCCCAGCATTCAACCCGATGCTCCAGCCGCATCGCGGTCACCCGGAAGGCGTCGTCTTCCCAGACGAGTCCCTCCTCTTCCAGTTCGACAATCTCGAGCGGATAAGCCAGATGCGCATCGCTGACCAGCAGCGACGTTTCGACAAAAGCGCGCAGCCCCTTCGGTCCGTACATCGAAAGCGGCGTATCTCCGCCTTGGTATGACCGGCTCGTCAATGCGCCGGGAAGGCCGTATATATGATCTCCGTGAAGATGCGTAATGAAGAGCTTCTCCAGCTTGCCGATCTTCACCGGCGATTTCAGCGCCTGGTGCTGTGTCCCTTCCCCGCAATCGAACATCCAGCAGGTTCCGCGCTCCGCCAGCAGATTGAGCACGATCGACGTTACATTGCGCCGTTTGGAGGGCATCCCCGCACCGGTTCCTAGAAAATAAAGCTCCAACCTCGGCACCCCGTTTCTCCGTGATGTCCCATTCATCCTAGTGGAAAATGCCGCCAAAGTCAAACACCGCGAAGCACCCGCGCGCATGGAAAGGGTGAAATTGCGAACGCTATGATGAGCATGAATTTTCCCTTGGAGGATGATCGATGAAAGCCGTCACTTATCAGCACCCGAAAGAAATTGAAGTCAAGCAGATGCCCGACCCGAAGCTGGAGCGAGCGGACGATATCATCGTTCGGGTGACGACAACCGCGATTTGCGGCTCGGACCTTCATCTTGTGCACGGACTCGTACCCGGCTTATACAAGGACTACGTTATCGGCCATGAGCCGGTGGGCATCGTCGAAGAGGTCGGCAAGGATGTTACTAAGGTGCGCAAAGGCGACCGCGTCGTCATCCCGTTCAACGTCTCTTGCGGTGTGTGCCGGTATTGCAGCGCCGGCCAGGAATCCCAATGCGACAATTCCAACCCGCACGGTGAATCAGGAGCCTACCTCGGTTATTCCGATACGTACGGCGGCTATCCGGGCGGTCAAGCCGAGCTGCTGAGGGTTCCATACGCCAATTTCATGCCGTTCGTCATCCCGGAGCACAGCGAAGTGACGGATGAGCAGGCCGTAATGTTATCCGATGTGCTGCCTACAGCCTATTGGAGCGTCGACAACGCGGGGGTGAAGGATGGCGATACCGTCATCGTGCTCGGCTGCGGCCCCATCGGCCTCATGACCCAAAAGTTCGCCTGGCTGAAAGGCGCGAAGCGCGTCATTGCAGTCGACTACTTGCCATATCGGCTACAGCAGGCGAAAGCCATGAATCTGGTCGAAACGTTCAATATCGAAGACTTCGAGGGCATCGGCGACCATTTAAAGGAAATTACGGGCGGCGGCGCGGATGTCGTCATCGACTGCGTCGGCTTGGACGGCAAGCGCACTGTACTCGAATGGGTAGAGACCGCACTCATGCTGCAGGGCGGCTCCATGGGCGCGATTCAAATCGCTTCCCAATGCGTCCGAAAGTCCGGCACGATTCACTTGACAGGCGTGTACGGCTTGCGTTACAACGCCTTCCCCCTCGGCGATCTGTTTTCCCGCAATATTACCCTGAAGATGGGGCAAGCTCCCGTTATCCATTACATGCCTTACTTGTTCGAATTGATCGAATCCGGGCGTATCGACCCATCTGCGATCATCACGCACAGGCTGCCGCTCGATCAGGCGAAGCATGCCTACAACCTATTCGACCATAAGCAGGAAGACTGCATCAAGGTCATTCTTAACCCGTAAAACAAGTCCCCCGCTTATCGGAGAAATATTCCTTATTCAAAAAATAAAGCCTGAGCAGCGTCGCGCCGCTCAGGCCGATGTTACGCGGATTTATACTTTCTCCACGTTGAAATATCTCGCCTCCGGATGCGCGAAGACGATCGCGGACACCGACGCCTCAGGCTCCATCATCGAGCCTTCCGTCAAGTCTACGCCGATATCGGCCGGCTGCATAAGCGCGAACAGCTTCTGCTGATCGTCGAGGTCCGGACACGCCGGATAGCCGAACGAGAACCGCTGTCCGACATATTTGGCCCCGAACCGCTCCTGCATCGTCATATCGGCCCGATCCGGAATGCCCCATACATCGCGCATGATATGGTGAATGCGCTCGGCGAACCCTTCCGCCGTCTCCAGCGCGGCCGCTTGCAGCGCATGCGAGCGCAGGTAGTCGCCCTTTTCCCGCCACTCACGGGCAAGCTCGGAAATACCCGCGCCCGCCGTGACGACAAGGAAGCCGACATAATCCATTTCGCCGCTGTCGACGGAGCGCAAATAGTCGGCCAGGCACAAATACGGCTCCGTCTCCTGCCGCGGGAACGAGAACGTCTGCAGCACGGTCTTGCTGTCGGCCGGATCGTAAACGATCACATCGTTGCCCTTCGATTGCGCCGGGAAGAAGCGGTACATCGCCTGCGCCTTAATGATGCCGTTCGATTGCGCCTCCTGGAATATCCCGTCTACGGTCTCTTTTAGCTGCAGCGCCTTCGGATCCTTGTCCTCCAGCAGCTTCTCGACCTTGCCTTTAAGCCCCAAGTGATGGCCGAGCAGCATTTGCATATTGACATACGGCAAAATATGTCCGATCGGATAGTCGCGCAGCACGTGCCGCTCGAGATCCGGCGGAATGCGGACCGGCACATCGCGGGATACGGATGATGTGTAGACGCGCGTCAGCTTCGGCATTTCGCTCTCCGCCTTACCCGCCTCCTTGACGTCCGACTCCTTGCTCTCGCGCAGCTCTTGAATGAGCCGCATGCGCTGCTCCGGATTGCTTAGCTTGTTGGCGATGTCGAGCCCGTCCATCGCATCCTTCGCGTACAAGACTAGTCCTTCATATTCCGGCGCGATTCGTGTCTTCGTAAATTTGCGGGTTAGCGCCGCACCGCCGACGAGAATCGGTACGTCGATGCCCGCGCCCCGCAAGTCCTGCGCCGTCACAACCATCTGCTGCGCCGATTTGACGAGCAGGCCGGACAAGCCGATCGCATCAGGCTTCTCGCGGCGGTACGCCTCAATCAGCTGCTCCGGCGGCACCTTGATGCCGAGGTTGATGATCTGATAGCCGTTGTTCGACAGGATGATCTCGACCAAGTTTTTGCCGATGTCGTGGACGTCGCCCTTGACGGTAGCCAGCACGATTTTTCCTTTCACGGCGCTCTCGGTCTTCTCCATATGCGGCTCCAAATGCGCCACCGACGCCTTCATCACTTCGGCGCTCTGCAGCACCTCCGCAACGATCAGCTCGTTGTTGTTGAACAGGCGGCCGACCTCTTCCATCCCTTTCATCAGCGGACCGTTGATGATCTCAAGCGGCGCGTATTTCGTCAGCGCCTCGTCGAGGTCCGGGAACAGTCCTTCCTTGGTGCCTTCGACGACGTACGAGCTCAGCCGCTCCTCCAGCGTCAGGTTGGACAGCTTTTCCTTCTTCTCGACCTTCTTCTCGCGGAAATGCGCCACGAATTTGGCCAACGTTTCGTCATTCGTATTATAAATCAGGTCCTCGGCCAGCTTGCGGTCCTCTTCCGAAATCGAAGCGTAGCGCTCCAGCTTCTCGGTGTTGACGATCGCGTAATCGAGTCCCGCTTTCGTACAATGATACAAGTAAACCGAGTTCAGCACCTCGCGGCCGGCATCCGGCAAGCCGAACGAGATGTTCGACAGGCCCAGAATCGTCTTCGCCTTCGGGTACTTCTCCTTGATCATGCGGATGCCTTCGATCGTTTCGACAGCGGAGCCGATATACTGCGGATCGCCGGAGCCGACCGGAAACATGTTCGGGTCGAAGATAATATCTTCCGGATTCATCCCGTATTTGTTCGTCAGCAGGTCGTATGCGCGGTCGGCGACCTCCATCTTCGCCTGGCGCGATACCGCTTGGCCGCGCTCGTCGATCAGAATGCACACGACGGCGGCTCCGTATTTGTGAATGAGCGGAACGATGTTCTGGAACTTCGTCTCGCCATCCTCCAGGTTGATGGAGTTAATGATGGCCTTGCCCTGTGAATATTTCAGACCGAGCTCGATGATGTGATCGTAAGTCGAGTCGATCATGAGCGGCACTTTCACCTTCTTGACGACCTGCTGCAGGAAGTTTTCCATCGCATACGCTTCGTCGATGTCCGTATCCTGCAAGTTGATGTCGACGACGTGAGCGCCGTTCTTCACCTGGTTGCGGGCGATTTCCGACGCTTCCTCGAACTTTCCTTCTTTAATGAGGCGCTTGAATTTCCGCGATCCGGATATGTTTGTCCGTTCTCCTACCATGATCGGCCGGTTGTCGTCTTCGATATAGACCGTTTCGATTCCGGATACCGCAGGCGGGTGGCTGCCTTCCTGAGCACGCGGCTTGTACTTCGCCATCGTTTCCGCCAAGGCGCGAATGTGCGCAGGCGTCGTACCGCAGCAGCCGCCGGCAATGTTGATCCAGCCCTGCTCGGCGAATGCAGCCATCTTCGCCGCGAGCGACTCCGGCGATTCGTGGTAATGGCCGTTCTCATCCGGCAAGCCTGCGTTCGGATAGCAGCTGATCGCCGTTCCGGCGATGCCGGACAGCGTCCGAATATGGTCGCGCATGAATTCCGGTCCGGTTGCGCAGTTAAGGCCGATGGAGATCGGATTCAGATGCTCGAGCGAGATAAAGAACGATTCGATGTTTTGCCCGGCCAGCGTCGTGCCCATCGGCTCGATCGTACCGGAAATCATGATCGGCAGCGTGATGCCGGTCGTCTCGAATGCGCGGCGAATGCCGATCGAAGCCGCCTTCACGTTCAGCGTGTCCTGCGAAGTTTCGACAAGAAGCGCGTCGACACCCGCTTCCACAAGAGCAAGCGCCTGCTCGTAGTAGCTTTCTTCCAGCTGCTCGAAAGTGATGCCGCCCGTAACGGAAAGCGTCTTCGTCGTCGGGCCGATCGCCCCGGCTACGTAACGCGGCCATTCCGGCGTCGAATATTCGTTCGCCGCTTCAATTGCCAGCTTCGCCGCAACAAGGTTCAGCTCCCGCGCGCGGTCCTGAAGGTCGTATTCGGCCAGGACGACGCTTGTCGAGCCGAATGTGTTCGTTTCGATAATATCCGAGCCTGCTTCGAAGTAGGCTCGGTGAATTTTCGATATGACATCGGGCCTTGTCAGAACGAGCATTTCGTTGCAGCCATCGAGCTCTTCCCCGCCGAAATCGGCGGCCGTCAAGTTCTCCTGCTGGATCATCGTTCCCATGGCGCCGTCGAGAATTAATATTTTTTGCTTCAGACGTTCTTGTAATGTCGGTTTGCTCATCGCTTTCTACGTCCTTCCCCCGCAACCGTAAAATATGTCTATTAGTGTAGCAGAATCGCTCTCTGAAAGGAAGGCATTCCATTTTCTTTATTTCACATCCGAAATGTCGGAATAATATTGCCCGAATGCATCGACAAACGGAACATTTTTCTCTATAATACCTAATAATGACTGATGAATCCTACGATAATGAAAAGAGGTTGATCTCATGGCAGAGATTCGCATCCGCAATACCGGCGAGCGCATTAGCGGCTTCGAGAATGTGAAGGCGTTCCTTGATAAGCAAAACGTACTGCACGAGAGATGGGACATGAGCAAGCTTCCCGAGCACCTGCGCGAGAAGTTCGTGCTGACCGACGAAGAGAAAGCCGAAGTTCTGGCATCGTTCGACGAAGAAATCAAGGACCTTGCCGCACGACGCGGCTACCAGATTTGGGACTTGATCTCCTTGTCCGATCAAACGCCGAACATCGAAGAGCTTCTTAAGAAGTTTGAGCAAGTGCACACGCATACTGAAGACGAAATCCGCGCCATCACGGCAGGTAAAGGCATCTTCATTATTAAGAGCGACGAAATCGGCTATTTCGACGTTGAGCTCGAAGCCGGCGATGTCATCTCCGTCCCTGAGAACACGAACCACTTCTTCACGTTGATGGATAACCGTCAAATCGTAGCCGTTCGCCTGTTTATCGAGAAGGACGGCTGGATCGCTTACAATGTGGACGATCCGGAGTACGTAAAAGCGTAAGCTACTGAGACAATAGGAGACTTCTAGCCGGTGTCGGTGAATTGCCGATATCGGCTTTTTTTGTGCGAAACCGGCGCGTCTGCGCCGTGCAAAAAAGAAAGACCGGAAGCCGCAGCCTTCGGTCTTTCTTTCTTAGGAATATTTTGTAGTAGTGCTGTTAACCAAGCGAATGAATAATCGGTAAAATATCTTCCAGCCGCTGTACCCTGTGCTTCGGTACGATAACGTCCGCCGCCGGGATGATGCCGTTCGGCGAGCCGGCGTCGTGGTGATCGATCCAGATGTTGGTCATGCCGATTTGATTGGAGCCGAGAATGTCCGTCGTCAGCTTGTCGCCGATCATCACGCCTTCCTCCGGAGAGATGCCGAGCAGTCCCAAGGCGTGATGGAACAATGCCGAGGACGGCTTTCCTTCCCCGAAGCTGCCGGAAATGACGATATGATCGAAATAGCCCGCGAGCTCCGGTACACCGTCCAGCTTCTCCTGCTGCAAATCGGGTGCCCCGTTCGTCAGCAGCAGCAGCTTATAGTCGGCGCGTAATTGCTGCAGCACACGGAATGTCGAATCATAGACATACGGCCGGGCGCGGCGCTCCTTCGGGAACTGTTCGCCAAGCTCGCGGCCAAGCGCCGGGTTGTCCACTCCGAGACGTGCAAGCCCCCCGGTCCAAGCTGCCGTTCGGTATCCCGGCGCCAGCTCCTGGAGCTTCCGGAACATCGGATGATCGCCTCCGGTAAAATTCGCCCAAAGTCCTTCGAACGGATTAATGCCGATCATCTTCGTAAACGGATATGTCTCGAAGCCCTCATATAAGTGGCGCGCCTCCGCTCTGACCGCTTCTTCCAGAAGCTTCGGGTCGACGCCGGTTCGTTGCGATGCCGTTTGGCACGTCGCTTCGAAAGCCTCCTTCACGCTGCGATCATCCCACAGCAGCGTATCGTCCAAGTCAAACAAAACCGCTTGCAGCTTCATCTCAGTTCTCCCTCTTCGTCTTATCCTCTTCGTCTACGAATTTAATCGATTCCAGCTGCTGACGCAAGTTGGATTTGAATGCTTGAATATATCGGCTTCGGAGCTCGTTGCGCTCGTCAATTTCTTCATCCGTCAATCCGACTGTTTTCGCTTTGCGCGCCAGCTCGTTGATTCGCTGTACGGTTTGCTCCGCATCCATGTTGTCAGCCCTCCTGCAGATGTTATGCTTCTTACTTTGCCACCCTCCGATGGCATTGTCAAGCTTACGGCCGCTTTAAAAAACGAAAAGGAACGCCGGTCTCCCAGCGTTCCCTTCACTATATAGAGTGAATAAGATCATAGAGCCTCTCTTACGGTAACAGCAGCTGCTGGCCGACCTTAAGCGAGCTTCCGTTTAATTGATTTACGCGTTTGATTCGTTCAATATATGAGCGAACATCCATTCCCTTCGGTGCATGTTCTTGTGCGATATCCCATAGCGTATCTCCTTGCTCAACAATAACCGTTTGATCCGTCGTCGATACCAGTGCCTGCGATTGCATTAAATTCGTTGCTGCCGAAGCCGAACCCTCCGGAACATATGTTCCCTTCCCATCTGTTCCTGCGTTTGCTTGCACAATGGCGCCGATTGTTACGACGGTAAGAATGATCGCGAACATGATCGTGAATCGGAACAAAAACTTGCGGCGTATAAACTTCGATGTATGTCGACCCTCGGAAGTGTTGGAACGGGAAACTGCCGGCTGGTAAACTGCATATTGCATAAAATAACAACCTCCAAACGCTTGTTCGTATCTGATGGCATTAGAATAACACGAACACATGTTTGAGTCAATGGTTTTCTCGAACTTATGTTTGTACGAACTCGAGTTCTGTGTTATACTTCAGATAATAATTACCAAAGTGGAGGGTTTCGACTTGAGCAAGATTTCCCAACGGCAGCATGCCATACTCGAATTCATTAAGACCGAAGTAAGGGACAAGGGGTATCCGCCTTCCGTCCGGGAGATCGGCGAAGCGGTCGGACTCGCCTCCAGCTCCACCGTGCATGGACATTTGGAGCGACTGGAGAAGAAGGGCTTGATCCGCCGCGACCCGACGAAGCCGAGAGCGATCGAAATTTTAGGTCATGATGACAATCCCTCAGCCGACTTCTCCTTCGGTATCGCCCGCGTCCCTCTGATCGGTAAAGTAACGGCCGGGGTGCCGATCTTGGCAACGGAGAACATCGAAGACTATTTCCCGCTTCCTAGTCATACAGTCGGCGATTATAACGTGTTCATGCTTACCATTGTAGGCGAGAGCATGATCGAAGCGGGCATCCATGACGGCGACTACGTGATTGTTCGCCAGCAGCAGACAGCGAACAACGGCGATATCGTCGTCGCCATGACGGACGATGACGAGGCCACTGTGAAGCGGTTCTTCAAGGAACGCGATCACATCCGACTGCAGCCGGAGAATTCATCTATGGAGCCGATCCGGCTCAACCACGTCACCATTCTCGGCAAGGTCATCGGATTGTACCGGGAAATTTATTAAGACTACTAGCTTGAAGGAACGGTCGTCGCAGGAAGACGGCCGTTTTGTTTTTGACGTCTTGTCTATAACGAACAAAGCCTCTCATCTCCCCGCAAGTTGCCACACATCGCCGCATTCGTCTATAACGGCATTACGCCGATTCCGCTATTCAGCCGGACAAGTGTACAATCGCGTTTGCCTTCAGCTGCATAATTTGGAATAGCTCCTTACAAGGAGGTGTTTCCCATGAAACGAGATCACAAAAAGAAAGTCATCGTCGTCGTTCTGAAACCCGGCCAAAAGGCTCTTGTCGTCTGCAAACATGACAAAAAGAAAAACCCTCATCGTGACGGGGATACAGTAAGCTAGAACCTTAGATCGAGCACCTGATCGGGCTAAGGTGCTCGATTTTTTATCATGTAAGCACTTCCGCAATCAATCTACGTATAGCCTGTCAAGCGGAAATCACCGCTGCATCTCCGATTTCAAGTTTGAATCACAGCAAAAAAACCACACTGAACGGCGCGAAAGGCTCCAACATATATCTCGTTTCATACAGCGTCATATACCGATCGCGTTCTCACTAATGCTCTTGCGTGCGGTTTATGTACGAAACCACCGGCACAGCGCCAAGCTCATGTAACGTTCCGGGACTCCATTGGATTGACTAGTTGCGTTGAATCGAACATATGGTCAATTCGCCAATAAACATCTTACCATTTGAGCCGATCGACCGTTGGACATTCGCGGGTTTGGACATTACTTGGCAGGCTTCCAATAAACCCAATTTGTATCTATTTCTGCTTCAAACTTGGAATCATTCGGAAAGAATATCTCCTTATTCAGTTTGAAAAATGACCAATACTCTACGTAGTTGATTATTTTATTGTTCTTAAGGAAGATTATCGTATGAGCTTCGTCACTTGGATTAATAAAGGTTTCCGAGGTCCAATGGAATCCAAGCTTATTGTTTACATCTTTGCCGTCTGCGTAGGGACCGAAAATGTACATTTTATCCCATTCGAAATGAACTAACTCTTTAAAGTCAACGGCAAATACTTCATTTGGATTATTTTTCTTATTCCGTTCCAGTTTTTTCAATTCCTGCTCTATTCTGTTTTGTTCATGAACATCGATTTTTTGAGATACCTTTAGTTCACTCTTATCAAAGCAAGTGATGGCGTAAGTGACGATCATTGCAAAGGTCAACATTGCTATTAATGAAACGAATACACGTCGTAAAGAAATAGCCATTCAGCACCCCTTGGAAAATAATTCAACCAAATTATATCAAACTTTTATGAAGGTGGAAAAATAAACCAGAACCAAAATGCCTAGCAAAAAATCCGTAGAGAACAGCTTTCTCTACGGACTTCGCAGCGCGTTGCGCCAGGCTATGTTTAAATTGACGTTGATGAACGAGCTTGCCGATGGGCTGTTATCCCTAACTTTGTTGGAAAATGTAAGCACCGTTTGTAGCGCCCTTAGTTCTGATAGCGATTGCTGTAGCAAAGCCTCCGCTTAAAGAACCAATTCGAGCGATACCGTACGGCCGAACACTGATGGTCACTGTGTTGTTTAAGAGAAGTACAAAAGATTTGCTGCTGTTGTTGGAAATTGCTAGAGTCCCACTAATCCCTTTCGGCACCGTAAGAAGTGTTTTCGTTCCAGCTGTAGAGAAGTTAAACGACCCGGCATGAGCATATTTAGCCATAAATTCCCACCTCCGATAATTATGATATTCGGGAAAGTGGTTTACGCTTGGGTGATTGTCATGAATAGCGAATACATGGGAGGTGAGCTTGATTCAAATTGAAGTGGGTGGGCGCAGCCCCTGCTATCGGGTAGGCAGGAAAAACGTCGGGTTCATGTGATTGAATACGGAGCGCCGGAACGCAATTAGTCAACCGGGCAATTTGAAGAAAGACGGAAATCAAGGTAAATCCGGATGGACATGGCGCAGGAAATTTACCGAATGGGCACAAGGGGTTTATGAAGTTTCACGGACAAGTTTGAATATTGAAGAGCTTGGGGTAATCAGGTATGGAATATGAGTTTCAATCTTACGAAAATATGAAAGCTAAATCGAGGGAGTTATCGACACTCATATAGAACTGAAGCGTCACATGTGTTCGGGAACGAACGTAGGCCGCATTTGACTGACGGCACAGGAATGAATATCGAAGAATATGAGCTGATCAATTGAGCAGAATACGGCGAAACTATCGGCAAGCACGAATGGAACTCAAAAATGACTTATACGAGAGCGCGTAAAATTTTCAAAGGAGCTGCGTGCCGCAGCCCCTTTGAAAAAAGCTTGGTTCAGAACTAAAACGCCGTTTAGTACAACCAAGGGCTAAGGTAATAATAATTATTCGGATCATAACCAGAGAAACTTGATTTAAATACTACAAAATTATATCTTGCGTTTGCTTCAAGTGTAAACGACACCCACTCAGGGTTTCCGCTTCCTTGAGATAAAACAGTTACTGGTACCGGTTCTCCATAGTTTTTATTAATAACGAAGAGATATTTAGTGTTTGCTGGACTCTGGAGATGAAGGGTCATTGTTCTTCCACCATCATTCGCTCCGGCTTGAAAGTAAAACCAATCATGATCATTTTCTGAACTAATCTTCCCCATAGCCAAGTCGCCATATCCTAAAAACTGAGCTGCATCGTGGTAATCATTAGGCTCTTTGTCATAGACGGTTGCGGCGAAAGCCGATTGTGAGCCCACAAGCAATGCAAATGTTGTAGTTAATGAAATAACAAGTTTATTAATTTTCATATGGTATTCCTCCGAATGAGATTATATGGAAGAAGTTGGCCAACAACCCCATGTAATATATTACCATATAATCCATAGAGTTAAACCTTATATTTTCTTATTTGGTTATTTATGGGTACAAAACGAGTATTGGCATAGGCACTTAGTTTGAAATTTCATTCTCGTCAAAGTCGTAGGTGGTTTCTGCCGAAACACTTAGAAGAAGCCCCTGCGAACGCTGTGACAATCGTGAATATTGAGCGGACGATCTCGAAAAGCTTGGAAGCGATGAAGGCAGAGCTCGAAAGAAGCAGTCTGGCGGCATGGCCGTTCTGACCGAGGAAGAAGGTCTCGCCATCCTATTGCAATACATGGAGTCGTTCAAGCAGCGGAGTGCGTCACTTATTCGCCGGAGTCGTCTCAAACACCCATGCGGGAGCGAGAACTTATGTAGTCTTCCATTTACAATGGTCTCCACCTTTACGATCCATCCGCTGTCTTCATACATAGTTGACCGAAGCATCGAACTGTTTGAAAAATACACCAAAAATAAAATATTGGGGGCATTTCGGGGGCAGACCGGAAATTCTCCGGCAACCCCTTGAATGCCCCCAATTCTAATCCCTCGAAAACCAATGATGTCAAGCCATCATGGGATTAATACAGCGTCATGTACTGATCGCGTTCCCACTGATGAACTTGCGTGCGGTACATATCCCATTCGATTTCCTTCAGCTCATAGAAGTGCGACAGCGCATGCTCGCCTAGGCAATCGCAGAGCACATCGTCGCGCAGCAGCTCCTCGAGAGCGCCCTTGAGGTTGAGCGGCAGGCTCGGAATACCTTGCTCCTCGCGCTCCTCCTCCGTCATCACGTAAATGTTCCGGTCGGTCGGCGGCGGAAGCTGCATCTTGTTGCGGATACCGTCCAGGCCCGCCGCGAGCATAACAGCGAGAGCCAGGTACGGGTTCGCCGCCGGATCCGGGTTGCGCACTTCGATCCGGGTCGACAAGCCGCGGGACGCCGGAATGCGGATCATCGGGCTGCGGTTGCTTGCGGACCAAGCGACGTAGCAAGGCGCCTCATAACCCGGCACAAGCCGCTTATACGAGTTCACGGTCGGGTTCGTAATGGCTGCAAGCGCACGCGCATGGCGTAAAATACCGGCCATATATTGGCGGGCCGTCGCGCTGAGCCCCAGCTTGTCGGACTCGTCATAGAACGCATTCTCGTTGCCGGTAAACAGCGACTGGTGACAGTGCATGCCGGAACCGTTCATCCCGAACAGCGGCTTCGGCATGAACGTCGCATGCAAGCCGTGCTGCCGGGCGATCGTCTTGACGACGAGCTTGAACGTCTGGATTTGGTCGGCTGCGGTAATCGCGCTCTCATATTTGAAGTCGATTTCATGCTGGCCCGGGGCTACCTCGTGGTGGGAAGCTTCAATCTCAAAGCCCATCTCCTCCAGCGTCAGCACGATGTCGCGGCGGCAGTTCTCGCCGAGGTCCGTCGGGGCCAGGTCGAAATAACCGCCTTGGTCGTTAAGCTCCGAGGTCGGGTTCCCCTTCTCATCCGTCTTGAACAGGAAAAACTCCGGCTCCGGACCGACGTTGAACGAGGTGAAGCCCATTTCCTCCGCTTCAGTCAAGGCACGCTTCAGAATGCCGCGCGGGTCGCCCGGGAACGGACGGCCGTCCGGCATATAAATATCGCAGATCAAGCGGGCTACCTTATTGTTGCCGGAGGTCCAAGGGAATACGACCCAGGTCGACAAATCCGGATACAAATACATATCGGATTCTTCAATCCGGACATAGCCTTCGATCGAAGAGCCGTCGAACATCATCTTGTTATCCAGCGCCTTAGGCAGCTGGCTCACCGGAATCTCCACGTTCTTGATCGAACCGAGCAGGTCGGTGAATTGCAGACGAATAAAGCGTACGTTCTGCTCACGTGCAATACTGAGAATGTCTTCCTTGGTATAATTGCTTTTGTGCGCCACTCAACAAACTCCTCTCTTCATCGTAAAATATTATTATTTCGCGAAAAGCGGGTCAGCTCGCCCTGAATCAACGATACTTGGCCCGGGCGTTTGCCTCCGCCTAACAGCTGCTGCTTGAGCATCTTATGCAGCTGAGAGTCGGTCAATTCTCTGCGCTTCGATTCCGATTGCTCTGTCAGCACGGTTGCGTCCTCGGAATCTTTGGAAACCGGCAGAAGCACTTGCTTAATGCCGGCGATGTTGACGCCCTTCTCGATCAAATCTTTAATCTCGAGCAGCCGCTCCACGTCGTTAAAGGAGTACAAGCGCTGATTCCCGGACGTACGTGCGGGAATCACCAATCCGTGCTGCTCGTAATATCGAATTTGGCGCGCCGTCAAGTCCGTCAGCTTCATGACGATGCCGATCGGAAACAGCGCCATATTGCGGCGAATTTCATCGCTCATACTCACCACTCCTGTACACATTGTGCCTGATGTTATTTTAACCCACCAGACACAAAAGTGTCAATCTATGTTAGGTATGTTCACAATAAATTGCGATCAACCAAACATTGAATGGCCGTCATAATCCCGAACTTGCAATGAGAATAGGTCAATCCGCCCTGCACATAAGCAATGTACGGTTCGCGTATCGGAGCATCCGCGGACATCTCCAGACTGCCTCCCTGAATGAACGTTCCCGCCGCCATAATGACCGGCGACTCGTACCCCGGCATATCCCACGGCTCCGGAACAACATGCGCGTCAACGGCCGCCGCCTTCTGAATTCCCTGGACGAAAGCGATCAAGTGCTCGGCGCTGCGGAAACGGATCGCCTGGATGAGGTCGGTCCGCTCCTCCTCCCAGCGCGGATGCGACTCAAAGCCGAGCTGCTCGAACATCGCCGCGGCGAACACCGAGCCCTTGACGGCTTGTCCGACCAGATGCGGCGCCAGAAACAAGCCTTGAAACATCGCGCGCGTCGCTCCCAGCATGGCGCCGACTTCGCCGCCGATGCCCGGTGCCGTCAGCCGGTATGCGGCAAGCTCCACAAGCTCTCTTCTCCCAGCAATATATCCGCCCGACGGAGCAATGCCGCCGCCCGGATTTTTAATCAACGAGCCGGCAATCAGATCCGCACCGACTTCGGGAGGCTCCAGCCGCTCCGTAAACTCGCCATAGCAGTTATCTACAAAAGTAACGACTTCCGACTCCGTCTCAGACGCGAGCCCTTTTACAAAACGCACCATCTCGCCGATTTGCGCAACCGAGAACGACGGACGCCAGTCGTAGCCGCGCGAGCGCTGAATGCCGACCATCTTCGTATTCGGCGTCCAAGCGGCGCGAATACCTTCCCAATCGACTCCGCCGTTCTCGAGCAGCGGCACTTCGTCGTATTCGATGCCGAAGTCGCGCAGCGAGCCTGTGTTCCCTTCACCGGGCTTGCCGATAATATTATGCAGCGTGTCGTATGGCCGCCCCGTTATGTAAAGCAGCCGGTCGCCCGGCCGCAGTACGCCGAACAGCGCGGTGCCGATCGTATGCGTGCCGGATACGAAATGCGGCCTGACGAGCGCCGCTTCCGCACCGAAGACGTCGGCATAGACGAGATCGAGCGTTTCCCGTCCGCTGTCGTTGTACCCGTATCCCGTCGAGGAAGCGAAATGATAATCGCTTACCCGATGCTTCTGAAAGGCCCGAATAACCTTCCATTGGTTGTAATCAACGATCGCATCAAGCTTCCTTCGCATCGGCTCGATGCGCCGTTCGGCCTCCTCGGCCCACGAAGTAATCCTTACGTCAAACCCAAGCTCCATCCTGTTTCAGCTCTCTCCCCGGTGCTGATCCCCTTGCTTCGCTTCGTCATACGCAGCGAGCAAGTAGCCTAATTTTGCATAATCGTCTTTATTAACACGCACCTCGAACCGCATCTCGTCGCCGTCCACTTCATTCGATACGACGTCGCCGATGCGATAGACGAGGGAAATGACATCCCCTTTGTCGGCCGGTACGCGGAACGTCTTGCTGTCGCCCATCAGCTTCTCTTGAATGGCGTTGCGCAGCCGCTCCAAATCCGTATCCGAGTAAGCGTTAATTCGTATGAAATCGCCGCCCGTCGTCAGCAGATCGACCCTTTCGCTGTCGGGTATGAGATCGATTTTGTTAAACACGGTCAGCCGTTCTTTGCCGCTTGCGCCAAGCTCCTCGAGCACTTCGTCCACGACGCGCATTTGCTCGGAACGCATATCCGACGAGCTGTCGACGACATGCAAAATGAGATCCGCTTCGTTCGCTTCCTCCAGGGTCGCACGGAAGGCGGCGATCAGATCGTGCGGCAAATTTTGAATAAATCCAACCGTATCGGTCAGCACGATCTCTTTCCCGCTCGGCAACTCCATCGTCCGCGACGTCGGATCGAGCGTGGCGAACAGCTGATTTTCCACGTAGACATCGGCGTCCGTGAGACGCTTCAGCAAAGTCGATTTGCCGGCATTTGTGTAGCCGACCAGCGCGACCTGGAACACGCCGGTCTTCTTCCGACGCTCCCTGTGCAGCACCCGATGCCGTACAACTTCGCTGAGAGCGGCCTTCAGGTCCGTAATGCGCCCGCGGATATGCCGGCGGTCCGTCTCCAGCTTCGTTTCGCCGGGACCGCGCGTCCCGATGCCGCCGCCGAGCCGCGACAAGTTTTTGCCGTGTCCCGACAGCCGCGGCAGCAAATAGCTGAGCTGAGCCAGCTCAACCTGGATAATCCCTTCGCGGGTTTTGGCACGCTGCGCAAAAATGTCGAGAATGAGCTGCGTCCGATCGATAATCTTCACATCGAGCGCTTCCTCCAAATTGCGCACCTGCGCCCCGGACAGCTCCTGATCGAAAATCGCCGTGTTCGCACCCAGCTCGTCGAGCCGAGCCTTCAGCTCCTCGACCTTCCCTTTGCCGATCAGCCAGCGGGCATCGGGCGTGTCCTTATTTTGCCGCATCGTCTCGAGCACCTGAACGCCGGCGGTTTCCGCCAAGCTGACGAGCTCCGCGAGCGAATATTCCGCCATCGCCTCGCTCCGCTTCTGAACGGTCGACACAAGACTGACCAATATCGCCCTATCCTTTACGCTGCTGTTCGTATCATATGCAGTCATCGACATGTCCCCTTCGCCGAAGCTAACATCGATCGTTAACTTCCGTTGTAAGTTTATCATAGAACCGGAGCAAAAGAAAAACCGCAGCCCGTCAGGCAGCGGCATCCACTTACTTAAACTTTAAATCCTCCGGCCGAATCGACATCAGCTCCTGCTTGGGCGGGCTCGTCGTATACGTCCCTAACAGCCGTACCGCCTGATGGCGTATCGCCTTCTCCAGCACATTGCGAACATACCGCGCATTGCTGAACGCCCGCCACTGCGCCGCCTTCTCCTCGGCCAAATGCTGCTTCAGCTTTATAATGGCTTGCGGCAGCAGCATATATTCGCGTTCCTTCGCGAGCAGCTCGCAAATTTGGACCAGCTGCTCAATCGAGTAATCCTCGAACTCGACTTGGATCGGGAAGCGCGAAGGGAGGCCCGGGTTTGTCGCCAAGAATGCCTCCATCTCTTCGGAATAGCCGGCCAGGATCAGAATGAACTCGTTTTTCTTGTCCTCCATGCCTTTGACCAGGCAATCGATCGCTTCTTTGCCGAAATCCTTCTCGCCGCCGCGCGCCAAGCTGTACGCCTCGTCAATGAACAAAATCCCGCCCATCGCCTTCTTCATCAGCTCGCGCGTCTTCAGCGCCGTATGACCGATATATTCCCCGACGAGATCCGCCCTTTCCACTTCGATAAAATGTCCCTTGCTCAGCACGCCGAGCGCGTGGAACATCCGCCCCATCAGCCGTGCCACTGTCGTCTTTCCGGTGCCGGGACTCCCTTTAAAAATCATATGATAGACATGCGAGTTATGAAGCAGCCCCGCCTCCGCCCGAAACCGAGATATTTGCAGCAAGGCGTAAATTTCATGGACGAGACTCTTCACATTGTCCAAACCGATCATCCCGTTCAGCTCTTTGAAGATGTCCGACAGCGGTCCGTCCGTAGGCACGTGCTTCCCCGCTTGCGGCGGCTCGGGCTCGGCCAGCGGCCGTTGAATCGGCTCCGGCTGCCGCAGCACAATGTTGATTTGTCTCGATGGCTGGACTCGACCGCTCATTACGTTCACCTCGCATTATCGATTCAAGCAGCAGACACGCCGATGCGCGCTGCTTGCCGACCTATTTACCATCTTACGTTCGAATGCCGCACTTTATGATTCGGCCACCTTTCGCGTGCGTTCGACTGTGAACGAGCCGCGCTGTCGGTTCCTGCGCTCGCCCGGGAAATAAACAGCCGACGGAAATCAATGAATGGTATAATCATTCCATGACAAATCGGCCGGGACTTGCCCGGTTCATCTGTAAAGCGGAAGGCGGATGAGATCATGACAATGAATCTGCAGTCGATACGTCAAATGGAAGCTCGCGCAGCCCGGACATGGCCTGCGGAAGAAAGCTCTTTATGGCAAGGTTGGCTTCTGCGCGCTTCCGGCGGCGTCACCAAACGGGCGAATAGCGTGCTTACGGCCGGGGAAGGACCATTAGGCGAGGCCGGCTGGCTTGAGGAGATCGAAGCCTTCTATCGGGAGCGTTCGCTGCCGCCGACATTTCATGTGACGGATGGTTCTCCGGCAAGTCTAGATGAATTACTGGCATCTCAAGGGTATGAAAAGGAGTTCCCCTGCGAAGTGATGACGGCAATGACGACTGACGTACAGAAGGCAGCCGAATCCACCCATTTCAAACGTGGCGGCTCCGGTCGTGTCCGGGTCATCGTCCAAAGCCGGGCGGATGAAGCTTGGATTCACAATTTTGTCCGGCTTGAGCAATTTCCGGAGGAACGGCTGCCGTTTTACCGAGGGTTATGCGAACGCATGCCGGAAGGCAGCCGCTTCTTCACCTTGCTGCACAACGATGCGCCCGCGGCGATCGCTACGCTGGTCGGCGAGGACGGCTGGGGCGGCATCATCAATGTAGCCGTTGACGAAACGCTGCGGGGTCGGGGACTGGGTACCGTGCTGATGCACGCGCTCGGCTGCGAAGCCGCAGCAAATCAAATAGACCGGCTGTATTTGCAAGTGGTCGCAAATAACGAACCGGCCTATCGGATGTACCGAAAACTGGGCTTCAGCCCTGCTTACCGTTTTCACTATCGGGTAAAGCATTAATCGGCTGCCAGGAACCGTTCGACAACCCGGAACAGCTCCGGAGCGTCCGGACCTTGGCAAATGAGATGGTTGGACCGCGGGAACGTATGCAGCTCCTTTGGACCTTGAAGCTTGCTATGCACATAGCGCGCGCTGAACGGATGCACGACCTGGTCCAGCTCGCTTTGGGCGATGAGCGTCGGAACCTTGACCTTGCGCAGCTCCGGCCTCATGTGCTTGACTAGCCGGGTGAATTGCCACGTCGCCTGCAGCGGCGTGCCGCCCATCTTCTCCAGATGACCGCGGTCGCCCTGCCGGAGCCGCATGGTCAGCTCGCGGGCGAATCGAGCCGGACTGATGTAGATGACGGCGGCGTTCAGCAGCACGAGCCTGCGAACCCGGTATTTGGTCGCCATGTATGCTGCCAGCAGTCCGCCCATCGAGAAACCGACCACATCGAAGCTCGTTTGCTGCCGTTCGAGATTGCGGGCCTCTTCCTCCGCCGCCTCCACCCAATCCTTCCAATGCACGCGCCCGCCTTCGCCGAGCTTCCGTCCGTTCCACGGGAGGAGCGGCAGCACGCAGCTTCGGCCGCACCGTTCCAGCTCCCGGGCAAGCGGCTCCAGCTCATCCGTCCCCCCGGTGAATCCATGCAGCAGCAAACACGGCGGCTTTCCCATCGTTAAGCTCTCACCCTTACTTCTCCGTAATCTTAACGCTGTTAATCGTCACCTTTTCGGTCGGCGCGCTGAGCTCACCGCTTGGACCTACCTTAACCGGGGTTTCCGCGATCTTCAGCACATTCTCCATCCCTTTGACAACCTTACCGAAGATCGTATAGTCAGGTTTAGCATTTAAATTTTTACAAGAGTCGCCCGTACAAATAAAAAATTGGCTGCCGTTCGTATTTTTCCCCGCATTCGCCATTGCGACGATCCCGGGTTCGTATTGGTAGGACGTTTTCTCGTCTTCGAACTTGTAGCCTGGTCCGCCCCGGCCGGTGCCTTCCGGGTCGCCGGTTTGAATCATGAACGGTTTGATGATCCGGTGAAATATCACACCGTCATAGAATCCCTGCTTGGATAAAAACACGAAATTGTTGACCGTCTTCGGGGCGTCCTTGGCGAACAGCTGAATCGTAAAATCTCCCTTGGTCGTCTTCAGCTCCGCTTCGTACGTTTTGTTTTGGTCAATTTGCATTTCCGGCGGCGCGTCCCAGCTCTTCTTCTTGGCCGGCTCGGCAGCGGGCGCCGAACTCGAGCCAGCGTTGGCTGAACCCGTATTTGCCGATCCGGTACCGGCCGTTGTGCCATCCGCCGCCGGCTTGTTACCGCAGCCAGCCAACATAAGGCTGACGGTTAATGCCGCGGCAAGCAGCTTTACACTTTTCTTGCGGATGGAGCTGGTGCGATCATTGGATTGATGGAGTGGACGTAGCATACGATAACTCTCCTCCTGATGTAAGATATGATATCATTATGGCGTTGCCGTTGACGGACTGCCCGTTTGCGCACGATTGTCCGAGAGTCCGCCAGCCGCGCCGCCGGTAACGCTATTACCCGACGTGGCGCTTCCATTCGTCGTTCCCGTACTGCCGCCTGTAGGTTGACCGGATGTTCCTTTAGTACCTGTTCCGGACGTCGACGTCCCGGTGTCACCTGTGCCCGTGCCGGTACCACTTCCTGTACCCGACCCCGAAGCAGCACCTGTACCCGTACCTGTACCTGTACCAGTGCCCGTTCCGGAGCCGGAACCTTTACCGGTACCGGATCCGGAACCAGCGTCAGTTCCCGTGTTTGTTCCGGAGCCTGTTCCCGACCCCTTTCCTGCGCCAGTTCCCGCGCCCGTACCGGTGCCGGCTCCGGTTCCCGATCCCGTACCGCTTGTATTCCCCGTCCCTGTTCCTGTACCGTTACCCGGTTTGCCGTTCGGCTTATCCCTCGACTCTCCGTCACCCGTCTCTTTATCTTTACCGGGCTCCCCGCCGTTCGGCGGTACCGTATTCTCATCGGCAGGCACCGTCACCGATACGACGTTCGACCTCGCGCTGGTTGCATTCGTTTCCGTATTCATAGCGCTGAGCACGTATTGATAAGTCTCGCCCTTCTGGATGGCTACGTCCATCACGCTCGTCGTCGCCGAATCCAGCAGCTTCACGAAATCCTCATCCTTCAAGCCTTTGCGGTACAACTGATACATCATGTTCTCGCCCGCACTCGTCCATGTCAGCTTGACGCCGCTATGGTCTTTATCGTATACCGCCGCGAGATCGCCGACCGCCTTCGGCGGCTGCTCCGGATCCGGCACGCCGGCAGGCTTCTGAAACGACGTCGCCGGCTTGCCGGCGAGCGCCTTCGACATCACTTCCTTGAAAATAACGGCCGGTCCGCCGCTGCCCACAGTGACGTAATGCTTCTCGTCGGTTACGAGGAAGCCTTCCCATACGGCCGCCGACCATTCCGGCGTATATCCGACCATCCAGACGTCGCGGTTGTATTTCTCCAGCCCTTTGAGCGCCAGCTGCGTCGTGCCGGTTTTCCCCGCAACAGGCCTGTCGAGTCTCGCCGCGGTACCCGTCCCTCCCTGCACGACGCCTTGCAGCAGCAAGGTCATGTAGTAGGCGGTTTTCGCCGACATCGCATTGTTTTTCTGCGGCTTATGCGACGCAATTTCGGTGCCGTTCTCGTTCAATATTTTCACAATCGTATGCGGCGTATACCAATAACCGCCATTCGCGAACGCCGAATAGGCAGCGGCCATCTGCAGCGGCGTAACCCCTCTGCTCAAGCCGCCGAGAGCGATCGCCAGGTTGTTATCCTCGGCCGGCAGCTTCATGCCCAGCTTCTCCGCAAAAGCCAGTCCTTTACTCACACCGATTTCATTCAAGAGCCACACGGCCGGCTGGTTGATGGATTGGGCCACAGCCTCCGTCATGCTCACTTTGCCCCGGTACACGCCGTCGTAGTTGCTCGGCGAATAATTCCCGTAAGACCGTTTCTCGTCCGTCAGCATGGAGTAAGGCGAATATTTGCCCGTTTCCAGCGCCGGACCGAACGATACGATCGGTTTGAACGACGACCCAGGCTGCCGCGGGTTGCTTGTCGCCAGATTGAGGTCTTTGGACTTGTACCCTCTCGCTCCGACCAGCGCGACGATGCCGCCGTCCTTGTTGTTCACAATCGCCATCGAGCTTTGGATTTTCTTTCCGTCCGCCGCATCCTTTTGGAAAAATTTATCCTGAGCGTACGTCTGCTCGGCGATTTGCTGCGCCTTTGGATCCAGCGTCGTATAGATTTTGTACCCGCTCGTGAGCAATTCGTCTTCCGAAATGTTGTACTGCGCTTCCGCTTCCTCAATCATCGTATCGATAAACGCCGCATACAGCTGATTGTTCGGCGCCGGCTGCGAGACATATTCGACCGCCGCCGCTTCGGCGCGCTCCGCCTCCGTGATGTAGCCTTGATCGGTCATCAGGCGCAGAACGACGGCGCGCCGTTCGCGGGATTTTTGCGGATTCTGGATCGGATTGTACACGTTCGGCGCCTTCGGCATCGCCGCGAGGGTCGCGACCTGCCACGTCTTGAGCTGGTGAAGATCGGATATGCCGAAATAGCGCTTCGCCGCAGCCTTAATCCCCCAAGCCCCGTTGCCGAAATAAATCCGGTTCAAATAATATTCCATAATTTGATCTTTTGTAAAATTGTTTTCGATCGCAATCGCAATCGACATTTCCGTCGCCTTTCGGAATACCGTCTTCTCCGAATTCGTGAACACGTTCTTGGCGAGCTGCTGCGTAATCGTCGAACCGCCTTCGACGGCGCTGCGATGCATAATATCTTTCACGATCGCCCGGCCCAGGGAATAAAAATCGATGCCGAAGTGTTTGTCAAACCGCTGGTCCTCAGTGGCGATGAAGGCGTCCCTTACCCGCTTCGGAATGTCTTGGATATTGACGTACTCGCGGGTTTCGCTGCGCTGCAGCGTCATGACTTCATTATTGTTGACATCAAATAGAGTTGGCGCTTGATTAATATCTGTCAGCTTCGTCATGTTCGAATGCAAAATCTTATTGCCGTTAACAATGAACAACATATAAATGCCCAGAGCACAAATCATCGCGACAATCGCCGTCACGACCGCGCCGATAACGAGCCGCCCCCAGCGAACACCTTTCTTCTTCGGCCGTTTGGGAGAATTGCGATTCGAGGCTGTCCCGGCTTTCGGGATCGTTTTACTCGTTGTAGTCATAGCTAGGTCCCTCCGCTTCCGCTTCATGCTCTCTCAACAAAAGAACAACCCGAAACCGGGTTGCTCCTCCGTATGTCTATGCAATTAGACGCTGACGTTGAACTGAAAGTTGCAGAAGATGCCCCGATTAGGCGTCAGCGGACGTATCCGGCGCTTGCAGCGACACGGCACGCTGCGGCGTGAACGTGGAGATCGCATGCTTGTACACCATTTGCTGCCGTCCATCGCTGTCAATGACAATCGTGAAATTGTCAAATGCACGGATTTGGCCGCGAATTTGGAAGCCGTTCGTCAAATACACCGTAACGGGGATACTTTCTTTGCGGAGCTGGTTAAGGAAATTGTCCTGAATGTTGATCGATTTGTTCATTAGTGGTTCCCCTTTCTATTAAGACGCCATCCGGCGTTGACATCGTTATGGATGGAACAGCCGGCTGCCCTACTCCTATTCGCGCTGACCGCCAAACTTTCCTGCTATTATACCATGAATGTTTGGAACTTGTTGAATAAATTTTTCCGGGTCAGTCACATCATACCAGTCGATGTCCGGCATATGCCGGAACCACGACAGCTGGCGCTTCGCAAATCGCCTGGTGCTCATCTTGAGAAGCGACACCGCTTCGTCATAGGACATGCCGCCCTGCAAGTAAGCGGCGATTTCCTTGTAGCCGAGCCCTTGCATCGAAGTTAGCGTCGTCGAGTAGCCGGCGCGGAGCAGACGCCGCACTTCCTCCACCAAGCCTTCCTCGAGCATGGCGTCGATCCTCTGCTCGATACGCTGATACAGCAGTGCCCGATCCATCGTCAGACCGATAAAATAGCATTCGTACGGAGATTGCTTCTTCTGTCCGGCCTGGTGCTCACTCATCGGTTTCCCTGTCAGCCGTTCGATTTCAATCGCCCGGATCACGCGTCTACGGTCGTTCGGATGCAGCCGTTCGGCCGCTGCGGGGTCGACCTGGCGCAGCATGTCATGCAAGGCTTCGTCGCCGTTCTGCTCCGCATAATCGTTCAGCGCTTGACGCAGCGCCTCGTCCGAACCCGCATCAACGAACCGAAACCCGTAACACAGCGATTCGATATACAGCCCCGTGCCGCCGACGAGCATCGGCAGCTTGCCTCTGCCGGCAATGTCGGCGATCCGTTCGCTGGCGGCTCTTTGAAAGTCGGCCGCCGAGAACGGCTCGTCCGGATCGCAAATATCGATCAGATGGTGCGGCACGAGAGCACGCTCCGCTTCCGACGCTTTCGCCGTGCCGATGTCCATCCCTCTGTACACCTGCATCGAGTCGCCGGATATGATTTCACCTTTGTGGCGCATCGCCAGCTCCAAGCTTAGCTTTGTCTTTCCGACAGCGGTAGGACCGAGCAGCACGAGCAGCGGGGGCTTCCGCCCATCGCTTGTCATAGTATCATCACCCCGTATCCCAGCTTGCGTGCGGTCGGAATGACGTGATCGAAACCGAGTCTCGCAAATTCGCCGCTCAGCCGCTGTTCCTTCATGACGACGGCTTTGCGGGCCACTCTCCTTGCCTCAAGAACCGCTTCGCGAGCAAGCTCACGATGATTCGCCTGCTCGCGGAGGGGCGAAATGGACGTCGAGGCGCCGATCGGCCGCCGAAACATCGGATCGAAATAAACGACGTCTACGGACCGGTCGGGCAAGCCGCTTAAATAATCAAGATGTTCCTTGCGCTTCAGCCGGATGCGGCGCAGCGCTTCATTCATCCGTTCGTCGCCGGTGTCGTAGGTGGCGAGTCCGTCGGCGACGAGCCACGCGACGATCGGCTCGCTCTCCAGCGCGGTAACCGAGCCCTTCTCGCCGACACCGTACGAGAACACAATGGAGTCGGAGGCGAGCCCGGCCGTACAGTCCAGAACAGCGTCGCCGGGCTCGATCCGGGCGGCGGACAGCATCGCATCGTCCTCCCCGGCGCGAAGACGCTTCAACCGGATCGCCGCCATGCTCGGATGGAAAAATAACGGCGGCTCGCCCGGACGAACGAGCTGCAGACCGTCCTTCGCAACAAGCAGAAGCTCCTGCTCGCCATATTCCGCCAGCAGGCGCTCCAGAGAGCTGCGCCCCCGGGGAGCGAAGGCGGCGCCAAGCTCCTTCGCGGCAGCCTGGGCCTTGGCCAGCTGTTCCCCGGACGGTTCGTATGATGTCGTTACAATCAATTCATGGCACTTCCTTACCGGAACGTATGGAACGTAATCGCTACATGACCCGCTTAAACATTTTTTCAAGCTCGTAGGTTGAAAAGCTGACGACGATAGGTCGGCCGTGCGGACACGTATACGGGTTGCGGCATTGTCCCAATCGATCGAGCAATGCCTCCAGCTCCGCCAAGCTTTGCCGCTGATTCGCTTTAATGGACGCCTTGCAGGAGCACAAAATCGCCGCCTTTTCCCGGACTTTGGCAATATCGATCGAAGCCTTCCCCTCCAGCAGCCATTCGCACATTTCCTCGACAATCGTCTGCTCGTCCCCGGACGGGAACCAATGCGGCAGCGAGCGGACGAGAAAGGCGCTGCCTCCGAACGGCTCCATAACGACACCGACAGCAGCCAGCAGCGGCAGCTTGTCCTGCAGCTTCCCGGCTTCCGCCGACGTAAATTCGAATGTTAATGGCATTAACAGCTCTTGGCTTGCATCGGCCGGCCGGCCGAACTTATCGTAAAACCGCTCATAGTTGATACGCTCATGGGCGGCATGCTGATCGACAAGAAACAATCCGTCCTCGTTCTGCGCCACCAAATACGTCCCGTGCAGCTGTCCGATCGGCTGAAGACGCGGAAACGCCGGAAGAGCCGGAGACGCGTTGTCGGCAGCAGGCTCGGCCGGCTGCATCACTTCGGACAGCGCGCTTACAGCCTGCTTGAACGATTCTCCGCTCCCTGTGCCGCGATAAGCTTCTTGACGGGACGAATACGGCCTGTTAGCCTTTTCCATTTTACCTTCTTCGTTTGCCGCCTGCAACCCGGACGCGGACGTGCCGTATGAGAAGGCGCCCCCGGTCGCAGGAGACGGATTTGCGGGCTGCCGCCATGAAGCGTCCGTCTGCGTCTGCGCCTGTTGCTGCGTCTGCGCCTGTTGCTGCGTCTGCGCCTGTTGCTGCGTCTGCGGCTGCGTCTGCCTCTGCGGCTGATCCTTATCAGCTTCCGGCATCGGGCGGTACAAGGTCATCTGCTCTTGAACGACAGCCGGCTTCGGAGCGGCGGACTTCGCGATTTGCGGGATCAGCACCTGATTGCCGAGCGACTCCCGCACCGAGCGTTCGATCAGCTCCATCAGCTCCTGCTCCTTGCTGAAACGTACTTCAAGCTTGGAAGGATGCACATTGACGTCGACAAGCACCGGATCCATCTCGACCCGCAGCGCCGCCACCGGAAACCGGTTGATCGGCAGCAGCGTGTGATAGCCCTGCAGTAACGCTTGGTTGAGCGAATAATTGCGGATATAACGCCCATTCACGACGACGGTAATACCGCTGCGGTTTGCGCGCGTCACTTCCGGCTTGGCGATCCAGCCCCGCAGCTTGTAATCGAGACTTTCGCCGGTCAATTCGGTCATTTGCTTTGCCAGCGCCGTCCCGTAAATCGCGGCCAGCACCTGCAGCCCGTCGCCCGAGCCCAATGTCTGCAGCAGCGTATGTCCGTTATGCTTTAAGGTAAAGGCAATGTCCGGGTGTGCGATCGACATCCGGTACAAGTAATCCGATACGTGCCCGAGCTCCGTCTGGATCGATTTCATATATTTGAGCCGAGCCGGCGTATTGTAGAACAGCTCTCTGACAACGATGTCCGTTCCCCGCTCGGCTGCGGCGTCCGCCGCTTCGCGAATCGTCCCGCCTTCAATGACGATACGCCGGCCCAGCCCGTCGGTGCGGGCCGACGTCGTGCAGGTCAGCTTGGATACGGCGGCGATACTCGGCAGCGCTTCGCCCCGGAAGCCGAGCGTTCGGATCGAGAACAAATCTTTGCTTGTGGCGATTTTGCTCGTGGCATGCCGCTGGAACGCCGTCTCGCTGTCGTCCGCCTCCATCCCGGAACCGTTGTCCGTCACGCGGATCAGCTGCAGGCCGCCCTCTTCAATCGTCACGTCGATTCGCGTCGAGCCGGCATCGACCGCATTCTCGACCAGCTCCTTCACGACGGACGACGGACGCTCCACGACTTCGCCTGCGGCGATCTGGTTGGCGATGTGCTCGTCGAGCAGCTTGATTTTGCCCATGGTGTGCCTCCTGAAAGTCGTTATTGCGCCTTCGCTTTGGCCGACAACGTCAGCGTGCCGTTCGTATCCGTATAAGACAGCTCGGAGAACGTGCTGCGCAGCGATTCCAGATCGATGAAGCTTGAGCCGTCGCGCAGAACGAGCTGGTGCGAGCTTTCGCTGTACTGACCGGTTTTGCCGCCGGCCGCTATATCGACGGAGCGCGTCTCGCCGTTCCACGTGACGGTGCCGGCAAGCAGCGACGTAACCGTGCGCGTCGGCGCATACACATGCCCTTGCTCCCGGATCACCTGCATGTCGTCCCCAATGTCGACGCCGTTCACAAACATTCTATGTTTATCGTCCTTAATGGACAGCTCGCTCAATCCGGCCTTCCGGAGCGCCGCAAGGAGCTGTGCCGTCTCGCCCTCCACCACAATGTCGGGGGTAATGCCTATATGATTGACTTTCGTCATCTTCGGAGTCAAATATTCCTGAACCGTCACCTTCAGCGCACCGCCGCTCGGCAAATTATAAATCTGCTGAACGCTGCCCTTGCCGAACGTCTTCGTCCCGACTACGGCGGCAATCTGGTAATCGCGGAGTGCGCCTGTAATGACTTCGGACGCGGAGGCGCTGCGCTCGTTGACGAGAATCGTGACCGGGACGGCCAGCTTGCGGCCTTGAAGCGTTACCGGCTCGTCGACGCCGTTGCGGTCCTTCGTATGAATAAGCACGCCGGAATCGACGAACTGCTCGACGATCGTCTTGGCGCTCGACAGCAGTCCGCCCGGATTGTCGCGCACGTCGATAATGAACGACTTGGCGCCCTGCTTCAGCAGCTCATCGAGCTTTGCCGCGAATTTCGTCCCCGCATCGCTGGAAAACTCCGTCACTTGAATGTAGCCGACTTCCGGTTGGAACAATTCGGCGTTGACCGGCGGCAGCTGAATTTTTTGGCGGGTTAGCGAAAATTCCTTCGTCACGTCGCCGCGCTTGACGGTAACGGAAACCTTCGTGCCTTCCGGACCTAAGATTTGCTTCACGACTTCGCCAGTCGTATCGGCGCCTTCGACCGGGTTGCCGTCGACGGCGGTGATGTAATCGTCCCGCTGCAGCCCCGCCGATTCGGCCGGCGAGCCCGGGATCAGCCGGTCGATGTAAACGCCGACGTCATCGACGCCGACGACAGCGCCGATGCCGACATAGTTTTGCTCGAGAGAATCCGTAAACTGGCTAAGCTCTTCGCTCGTAAAATAATCCGTATACGGATCCTTCAGCAGCTCCAGCATATCCGGCACGGACAAGCCTTCCAGCGCCGAACGGGGCGTACCGCTGACATGCAGCTCGCTGAGAAGCTGCAGTACGGCACTGCGGTCAAGCTTCTGATCGGCCGACTCCTCCTCGGCAGAAACGGCAGCGGGAGCCAGCGATCCGGTTAACGCGATAGCAAGTGCGGCGGTCAGCCAAATCCGGCTGCGGCGCCGGTGCGAGGAAGCTGATCGATTGTCAGGTGCGGATAAAGGGAATAAGTGCTTCATAGTAGTCACGCTCCTCGTCATCGTTGGTCTTGAAGCTTCCGCTTCCATTCGTAAATCATATTCATCGCCTGCAGCGGCGTCATATTAATCAAATCTACGGATTTGAGCTGCTCGAGCACCTGGTCGCTCTTCCCGTCCGATTTTTTCTTCGGCTTGTCCGATTCGGCGTCGGGAAACAGGCTGAGCTGTTGCACGGCCGGCTGCGGGAGGACGGACGGCTCCTGCTGTGCGGACGTATCCGGCAGAACCGACGGCTCCTGCTGAGCGGGCAATGGCGCCAAAGCGGAAGGCTCCGCCGGTTCGGATGACTGCGCCTGAGCGGACGATTGCTGTTGCGCATGCCATTGCGGCTGGGCAAGCGGCGGTCCGGAAGCCTGGGACTCGCTCCCCGACTTCACTTCCGCAGGCCGCCCGCCGGCTTGTTTCACAGCAGAGCCTTCGAGCTGGCTTCTCGCCTCGAACGCGTGAAGCAGCTCGTACGACCGGCTGATGATTGTCTCCGGCAATCCGGCGATCTGCGCGCAGTAAATGCCGTAGCTCGTACTCGCCGCGCCGGGAATCAGCTTTCGCAGGAACGTAACGTCGCGTCCGCTCTCCTTGACCGCCATGCAGACGTTGCGAAGCTGGCGAAGACTGTCCTCGAGGTGCGCAAGCTCGTGAAAATGCGTGGATACGAGCGTTTTGCAGCCGACCCGGTCATGCAGGAATTCGATCACCGCCTGCGCGATCGCCATCCCTTCGCCCGTCGACGTGCCGCGCCCAAGCTCGTCAATAATGACAAGCGAGCGCGGCGTCGCCTTCTCGGTCATAATTTGAATATCCATCATCTCGACCATGAACGTGCTCTGTCCGCCGATCAGATCATCCGCAGCCCCGATTCGCGTAAAAATGCGGTCGACGATAGGAATCACCGCTTCCTCCGCCGGAACGAAGCAGCCGATTTGCGCCATCAGGCAGATAACCGCCACTTGACGCATATAGGTGCTCTTCCCCGCCATATTCGGACCCGTAATCAGCAGCATCGAGCCGCCCTGCTCCGAAAGCTCCGTATCGTTGGCGATAAACGTGCCGCCGTCCATAACGGCCTCGACGACCGGATGGCGGCCGAGCTTCACCTGAAGATCGTACCCGTCGGTCACCCGCGGACGATGGAAGCGGCGCTCCGCGCTGACCGCGGCAAGCGACTGCAGCGCATCGACCGCCGCAATCGTTTCGGCGAGCCGCTGCAGGCGAGGAATATGCGCGGCTACGCTGTCGCGAACGCCGGCAAACAGCTCATACTCGAGATCGACCATCTTGTCCTGCGCCTCGAGAATGAGCGCTTCCTTCTCTTTCAGCTCCGGCGTCACATACCGCTCGGCGTTCGCAAGCGTCTGCTTGCGTTCGTAGCGGCCTTCCGGCAGCGACGCCACATTCGCTTTTGTAATCTCGATAAAGTAGCCGAACACTTTGTTGTAGCCGATCTTCAGCGACTTGATGCCCGTCGCCTCCCGCTCCTGGCGCTCCAGCTCGGCGATCCACTGCCGGCCGTTCCGGCCGGCCTCGCGCAGCTGATCGAGATACGCGTCGTAGCCCTCGCGGATCATGCCCCCGTCCCGCACCGATACCGGCGGCTCGTCGCCGATCGCCGCGGCGATCGCATCATGAACGTCGGCGCAAGGGTCGAGGCGCTCGGCCAGACGCCGCAGCGTCTCCGAGCCCGAAGCGCGGCAGGCGGCGACGAGCGACGGCACTTGCGCGAGCGATACGCGCAGCGCGAGCAAATCGCGAGCGTTCGCGCTGCCGTAGGCGATGCGGCCGACGAGCCGCTCGAGATCGTACACGTCCCGCAGCGCCATCCGGACGTCTTCGCGGGCGATAAGGCCGCGGTACAGGGCGTCGACGGCCTCAAGCCGCTCCTCGATCGCCGCGACATTCATCAGCGGCTTCTCGATCCAGCGCCGCAGGGCACGCGCGCCCATCGCCGTTACAGTGCGGTCGAGCAGCCACAGCAGCGAGCCCTTGCGGCTGCGCTCGCGTACCGTCTCCGTCAGCTCCAGATTGCGGCGCGTAAACGGGTCCATAATCATGTAATGATTCGGTTCGTAGTGACGAATCGTCTTCACGTGCCCGAGCGAGCGCTTCTGCGTTTCGTGCAGGTAGCCGAGCAGCAGAGCGACGCCTTCGCGGCTGACCGCCGGTAACGCGGCAACGCTCGCCGCATCGAAATGCTCCTGCAGCAGCGCTTCATGCTCCGGCGTGACGGACCGCGCCGTCAGCACGGCTGGCTTCGCCGCCGCGAGCGCTCCGGCGCCGCCTCCTTCGACGTTGTCGCCGTCGCCGGCCTTGCCCCGGAACAGGCCGAGCAGCTCCTCCGAAGCGACGATCTCCGACGGACGGTATGTATTCAGCTCATCCGCGAGCAGCTCAAGCGACCCGCCCGCTTCGGTGACGTATAGCTCGCCTGTCGTAATGTCGCAAGCGGCAAGCCCGTACACGAGCCCGTCGTACGTAACCGTGGCGATATAGTTGTTCGCTCCGTCCCCGAGAGCCTTGCTGTCCATGACGGTGCCGGGCGTCACGATTCGTACGATTTCGCGGCGAACGACTCCTTTCGCCTCGGTCGGGTCCTCCACTTGCTCGCATACGGCAACCTTGTAGCCCTTCTCCACCAGCCGGGCGATGTAATTTTCCGCGGAATGGTGAGGCACGCCGCACATCGGTATGCGGGTGTCCGTGCCGCCGTCGCGGCCGGTTAACGTTATTTCAAGCTCGCGCGAGGCCTCGAGCGCATCGTCGAAAAACATCTCGTAGAAGTCGCCCAGCCGGAATAGCAAAATCGCATCCTTGGCCTGCTCCTTCACGGACAAATATTGCTGGATCATCGGCGTATAGGTCGTAGTCATCGGTTCCCCCAGAACATCTATGAAACTCGTAAACTGTCTATCGACTCTATTATAGCACGATTTCCGGGCCGTTCGCGCGGCTCTTGTCGAAGGGAGGAATTTTCCAGCTGCGGCGCAGATCGGCCGTTTCGTCCCAGGGCTCCATGTGCAGCACCCGCTTCTTCAGCGGCGCCAAATCGGCGGCGAACTCGGCATAGCCGGGCAGCCGCTCGAGCTCCTCCCACAGCTTCGCGACCGCCGGGAGCACGGCATTCTTGTCGCCGCGGTAGTACGCCTCCTGGACGGCCACGTCGCCCAGCGGCAGGCGGGCCGGCCCGAATCCGGCCCCCGGCAGCTGCCGGTAGCCGTCCGCGATCAAGCTCGCGAGCGACAGGACGCCGACCGCCATTTGCGGAGTCACCATCCAGCTCGGCAGCGTGCGGTACTCGAAGCCGCCGTGCGGCTGGCGGCGAAAATCGCCGAGGAAGCCGTAGCGGGGCCGCCGGCGGCGGGTCGTGTCGGCTTCGACGAGCATGAGCGGCAGCGCCAGATAATTGTCGAGCGCGCGCAGCAGATGGGAATTCAGCCAGACGCGGCTGAAATGAATATGTCCGCCGAGCGGGAAGCCCGGCAGCGGCATGCCGCCCGCCAGCCACGTCAGGCCGGCGTCCTCGATGCGCGATGCCGCGAGATGCATCGCGCCCCGCAAGTTCGCCGCGAGCCTGCGCGGCTGCACGCTCGGCCGCGGCCGCAGCTCGGCCAGCGGCGTAATGACGCGATGCCCGCGAAGCACGATGGCATCGCACCCGGCTTCGCCGTCCCGCTCCAGATAGCGCGAGGCGGCGACAACCTTGCCTGCTCCGTTCACGAGCAGGAACTCCGGGTCCGCGCCGAGCATCGCCGGCTCGGACCGCTCCCGCTCGCGCGCGAACGACGCGGCGTAGCGGACGATCGCCTCGGCGTACAGCCCGCCGAGACGGGCATCCGGCTGCGGCCAGGCGGCCAGCACGGCGAGCCGCCCGCCCGGCCGGATGCCGACGACGGCCTCGCCGTAGTCGAGGCCGAGCGCGTACAGCGCCTTGATCGCTTCGCGTACGGCGCGCTGGCTCGGATAGGTCGGCTCGGCGAGGCCGACCTCCACGAACTCGCCCGGCTTCTGGCCGGGCATCCGCCGCAGCAGCAGCGCCTCCCGCTGCAGCCGGAACAGCGTCAGTGCCTCCAAATGAAACACCGGCACCCGATAGACATACGAATAGTCGCGCAGCACATCCTCCTTCTCCGTTAGCTCCGCTTCGCTGCCAATCCCGAACGTCCGTTCATCCGCCTCGACGCCGTGCTGACGAAGCTGCCGTACGGGCTCCTTCGGCATGAGCGGCAGCGCCAGGAAGCCGTCGTATGCCCCCATCCCCACGGAAACCGCCGTCTGCCCCCCCGACGGACGTGCCGACGAGGACGCAGCGGACGCCCCAGACGCTGCAGTCGCCGCAGACGCTTCAGACGCCGCGGATGCCTCGGTTCTTACCGCCAAGTCCGCGCGACGATCGCTTCTCCTTGACTGCCCTTCCTTCAAGCTCTTCTCTTGAGCCGCATTGTCCGCCGGCCCGGAGCCTGCCGCCGCTGCGCCCCCCGCTTTCTCCTTGCCCGCTTCGGCAACAGCGGATGCACCCGCTTTCCCCGCTCTGCGGGAGCCCCCTCCCGGCCTGACAGCCTTTGCCGACGACCAAAGTCCGGTCACCTTCATCGGCGTTGCCGGCTGGAAAGCCGCAGTCTCGCTCTGCTGTTCTTGTTCCGCCAACCGCTCTGCGGCCTGCTCCGCCGCTTTCGCCTGCCGAAGAATTGCAGCAAGGACCGCTTCAGCCTTCCGCTCGCCCCAGATCAGCACCCGACCGCCGAACTCGCCGCTTGGAAGCGCGGTTCCGTGCGGCACCTTCAGCCCCTGAAGCAGCTCCAGGGTGCCAGGCTCGTTTCCGTGCAGCACATAAACGCTCACTCGTTAGGCCTCCTTCGTCTGACAACCCCGCACAAAAAAATGTCTCGCCGAAACAAAAAAGAGGGCAGTCGCCCTCTTCTCCGGCACACCGGCCGCATAAGATATACCAAAATCAGAAAGCATTAATCGACTTCGTCTTCGAGAAGCTCCGGATCGAGATCCTCGTAGTCGCCGTCCGTACCGTCGCCGAAATCGACGGTCTTGTCTTCGAGATCGCTGCAGCCGTTCGGGTTCACAATAACGCAAACCTTCGTCTCCGCAACCATTTCCACGGCGTATTCCCGCTCCACACGGATCACGACGCCGCTTCCGTTCGTTGCAATGCTGGCCTCCACACAATTCGGCTCCTGCGTTGCAACGGCGGACACTTCAGCTGTCGACGGCTTATGTTTTTTGTCCAGATAGGACAGGGGGACGACTTCCACATAGGAAACCGTTTCCTTCGCAACATCGGTTTTCGTATTGCGATCATACGAATACCAGATGTTAATATCGTAAGTACCCACAACCTCGACGTTCTCGCCAGACTTAACCGCTTCGTACTGATTGTTGATGATCCAAGCGCCTAAGATACTGGTCGGTCCGTTCGGGGGAGTGACGGTGTGACTTACGTGCGAGAATTTACGCCCCTTGCCGCAGACAGCTTTCGTAATGATCTCTCTGGTCTGCAAATCATGGTCTATCGGCATCCCTTCAACCTCCTCCATACATCATTCATTACATGTGTATGCAGGACATTCGTCTATCGTGACAACTTTATATGCAGTTTTGCTTGTTTGATATGTAAGCGATTTCAACTAATAGAAGAAAGAGTTGCCGCTGTGCACCTCAGTCAGCAGCTCCCCGCCCAAGCTTGTTGACACAGTCTTCTTCCCGGTAAAATAAAGCCCCGTCCGCATATTCGCCATCAAGCCTTCGCGCCCGCCTTCGTTCCAGCACTCGTATCCGCCAGCTGGCTCTTCGTTTTCTTCGCCACTCCCAAATACCCGTGCAGCTCAAGCATCAGCTGAAGCAGCGCCGAGCGAATCTCGAACTCCCCGCGCGTCGCCGGCAGCGGCATGCTGCGGAACACCGTCTCCAGCTCGCGCAGCCGCATTTCCGATCGGCCCGTATAATAGCTCTCCTTCACATCCCGGCTGAGCTCCTCGAATACGTCGGCCAGATGGCCGCCCTGCGGCAGCGCTTCATATACCTGTGCCACGAGAGACGCCATCCGGTGAATCGATTCGAGCTGCTCTCCGCGCATATAGAAGTACAGCGTCCATTTGCCGCCGCTCATCGAGAACGAATTTTGCTGCAGCTTGTCCGCAAGCTGACGCCCCCGGTTTACCGTTTCCTCGGCCGCAAGCAGCTCGGCGCCGTCCCACACCTGGCTCGTATCGCGCAGATGAGCCGCGAAATGGAGGAAAATATCCGAAAACAGCCCCTCCGCCTTATTTTTACAAGCGGTTATCGCCGGATGCTCGTTGGGCATATAGAGGAAGTTGATCAACGTCGCCGAGCCGAGTCCGACAAGCAGCAGCTGCACTTCATTTATAATGGTCGCATACGAATACGAGTGCAAATTATAAAGATGAAACATGACGACAGAGCCGGTGACGGCCCCGTCCCGTAAATTCGCTCGGTGCAGAATCGGAAACACAACCAGCACGAATAGGCCGATCACCCAGATTTCGAATCCGAGAAAACGAAAAAGCCCCGAAGCGACGAGCAAGCCGACCACCGACGCCCCGATTCGCTGCAGAGCGCTGTTCAGTCCTTTCTTTCTCGTCACTTCGATGCCCAAAATTGCGAGCAAACCCGCGGACAGCGGACTGCCCAGATGCAGCCACTCGGCAATATAAATCGAAACGACTACGGCAATCGCCGTCTTGATGACCCGGATCCCCATCGGCAACCTTCTTCCAAACCGCAGCGCGGTGAAAATACGATCGCCTTCGATTATTCCACGTTCATCCGGTTTTCGCAAGACCGTTCGCCCGATCGCTTCGTCCCGCCGCTACCGGCGGCCGCCGCCCATCCGTTTCTCCAAATACGCCACCGCCTGATACATGACGGTCGCTACGAGCGCAATGACGAACAAGCTGCCGAGCACAAGCGTGAAATTGAATACCTGAAACCCGTACACGATCAAATAGCCGAGTCCGAGCTTCGATACGAGAAACTCGCCGACGATGACGCCGATCCAGGCCAGGCCGACGTTCACCTTCAAGGTAGAGACGATCGTCGGCACCGACGCGGGAAGCACCGCTTTGCGGAACAAGTCGCCGCGCTTCGCCCCGAACACCTGCAGCAGCTTGATGTAATTCGGGTCCGTCTCTTTGAATGAGCCGTAAATGACCAGCGTTGTAATAATGACCGTAACGGATAAAGTCGTGGCGATAATAGATAAAGCCCCGGGACCGAAGCCGACGATAAACAGCGGACCGAACGCCACCTTCGGCATACTGTTCAGCACGACCATATAAGGATCGAGCACTCGCGAAAGGAACGGAGACCACCATAGCACTGCGGCGATAGCCGTGCCGATCAGCGTACCGAGCGTAAAGCCCAGGAACGTCTCCCAAACCGTCATGGCCAAGTGCGGGAACAGCGATCCGTCGGCGATTTTTTCGCCCAGGAGCAGCATGATTTTG
The DNA here is from genome assembly GCF_042432825.1 of Paenibacillus chartarius. Lineage (NCBI taxonomy): Bacteria > Bacillati > Bacillota > Bacilli > Caryophanales > Paenibacillaceae > Paenibacillus > Paenibacillus chartarius. The sequence continues at coordinate 99,596 of NZ_JBHLWN010000077.1, forward strand.
CTCGGATAGCTGAAGAGCAGCACATCAATCCATTGCAGCCGGCCCGCCGTTTCCCAAATCCCGAGCATTCCGGCGAGGAGCAGCAGCTGGGTGAGCCTGACTCGAGCGGCCGCAGAACGCTCCTCCGCTTCATGCCGCCGAAGCACCGCCGTCGTCAGCTCCTCATTCCCGTTCGGCTGCAGCACTGCCGAAGCCAGCTCTTCCGGGCCGTTCACCGTTTCCGAAGATACTTTCATCGGCCTTCCCCTCCTTCGCGCCGCTTCATCGCCGCACCCGCTGCCGTCATTTGCTCGAATTCGCTCCAGACATCCCGGAACAGCTCCTGAAAATGCGCCTGCTCGCGGGCTGCGAACGGCAGCTCGGCACGTATGTCCGCAGGCACTTCCACTTCTCTTCGAATGCGTCCCGGCCGCGGCTGCAAAATAAAGATCCGGTCGCTCATCGCAATCGCTTCGGTAATATCGTGCGTGACGAGCAGCGCCGATTTGCCCTTGTCGCGGAGCGTCTCCGCAACTAAATCCTCCAGCTGCAGCTTCGTTTGATAATCGAGCGCCGAGAACGGTTCGTCCAGCAGCAAAATATCCGGATCAGTCGCCAGCGTCCGCACCAGCGCGACACGCTGCCTCATCCCCCCGGACAGCTGTGCGGGCAGCGCATCCTTGAAGCCGATGAGCCCCATCTCCTCCAGCAGATGGTGGACGTAATCCTTACGCTCCTTCGTCAGCTGCCCGCGCAGCTCCAGACCGATATAGGCATTGTCCACAATCGTCCGCCACGGAAACAAGTAATCCTGCTGCAGCATATAGCCGATCTTCGGCGACGGGCCGGTCACCGGCTCGCCAAATAGGCCGACGACACCGCGAGTCGGCGCCATGAGCCCTGCAATCATCGAGAGAAGCGTCGTTTTGCCGCAGCCGCTCGGACCGATCAAGGACACGAATTCACCCGGCAAAAGCTGGAACGATATATGCTCGACCGCCAAAACCGCCTTTTTCTTCGCCACATACACTTGAGAAACATCTTGCACATCAATCGCCGGTTTCATTGCGGAGCTCCTCCTTCCCAACCATTCCCTTCGCTTCATTTCCCTAGTAAGGAACGAAAGAAGGCTCTTCCTTACGGAAGCCGCCTTCCCGCTTTACTTCACTGCCGTCCTCGCCTTCTCGGCAAACGAATTGTCGACCAGCATCTTGTAGTCCGCGTCGCCCTTCAGCTCGCCCGCCTGCCGCAGCACGTTCTTCAGGTTGTTCCATTCCTCTTCGTCGATGATTCCGTCCGTCGCGTAGCTTCCCTGTTCCTTGTACCGCTGAACGACGGAGCGGATGATCCCGATATCCGTGTCGGGAAAGAACGATTTGACCGCGTCGGCGATCTCGTTCACCTCTTTTTGCTGCACCCACAGCTGCGCCCGTTGAATCGCGTTCGTATATTTCTGAATCGTATCCGGATATTTGTTCATGAAGCTGCGCTTCGCCATGAAATCCGTATACGGCAGCTTCCCGCTTTCCTTGCCGAACGAAGCGATCACATAGCCTTTGCCTTCCTTCTCGAAGACGGACGCCTGCGGCTCAAACAGCTGCACATAATCGCCGGTGCCGGAAGCGAAAGCCGACGCGATGTTGGCGAACTCGATATTTTGAATGAGGTTGAGATCCTTCTGCGGGTCAATGCCGTGCTTACGGAGCGTAAATTCTCCGGCCATTTGCGGCATGCCCCCTTTTCTTTGACCGAGGAACGTAACCCCCCTGAGCGAGTTCCAGTCAAAATTCGTGACCGGCTTGCGGGCGACCAGGAACGTCCCGTCCGTCTGCGTCAGCTGCGCGAAACTGACGATCGGATCGCTCGAGCCTTGCTGCGCCACGTAGATTGAAGTCTCCGCTCCGACCAATGCAACGTCGATACCGCCGGACAGTAAAGCGGTCGCGACCTTATCCCCGCCCGGGATCGTCGTCAGCTCAACCTCCAGTCCCTCCTGCTTAAACATCCCTTGCGACAGCGCTACATATTGCGGGGCGTAAAATATCGACCGCGTAACCTCGCCCACTCTTACTTTGCTTAGCTGCTCCGTCTTGCCGCCGCAAGCTGCCAGAACGCCTGCCAGCACGACGAGTACAGCCGCTGCAGCCAGCATCCGAACCCGATACATAGGCAACCCCCCAAAGAGTTATCGTACGATATCGTATGCAGGCGCCCAGAAGTCGGTTCGTACCTGTAAGTAAAATATTCCAGCCCTTCACAAAAGCAACACAGGCCAATAACACAACCTTGACAAAAGTTCGATAAAGTTATGGCTGTAGAACCCAGTTCTACAATAAAATGTATGGGAGGCACATGATGAAACGCATGTGGAAGGGCACGACGAAGGGTTTCGCTTTATTGATGGTGATGGCCGCAATGGCGGTGACGCTCTTCAGCGGCTTCACAGTGAAGTCCGAAGCGGCGACCGGTTATGACGTAACCCTCGGCTTTCCGTTCAACCGCTACCCGCTTACCGGCGACCATATTCGCGATGCGATCGCCGCCGGGCATCCGTCCGTCTGCACGATCGACCGTGACGGTGCAGCCCAGAACCGAAAGGAATCGCTGGCCGGCATTCCGACCAAAACCGGCTACGACCGCGACGAATGGCCGATGGCGATGTGCGAAGAAGGCGGCTACGGCGCAGACGTCCGTTACGTGCCGTCCTCCGACAACCGCGGTGCGGGCGCATGGGTCGGCAACCAGCTGTCGCAATATCCGGACGGCACTCGCGTGAAATTTTACATGAATTATAATTAACGTATGTATGGAAGAGTCCTGCCGCCGGTCAGGGCTCTTCCGATCTCACTATGGGGGTACCCGAACATGACGCAGCATTGGCCGCTCCAACAAATTTTCGTTTCGTATTCGCAAATCGCCGTCTTCCGCAAGCAGCTTCCCCATCCGTTCTCCGATTGGTCGGACGCCCATATTGCTCAAGGCTTCGCTTGGCGCGAAGGCTCGGTTTCGTTCGGCACTCCGTCGGAAGCCGACGATCAATCCGAGATCGATGTCAGTGTGCAGAGCGAGCTGCATTTGCAGGATAACGCCGTTCGGGCCATCGTCGTCCCCTTTGTCGTAGGGCCGGAAGGCGTAACCGTCAGCAGCATCATGTCCGCACAGCACCACTTCGATGTTCCGCCGGGCACTTACGAGCTTCTCTTCGAGGCGATCCCGCAGTTTCCCGGACACTCCGATCCTATGAAGGTCCGCTATGCGTTCCGTTTCGTCCCTCATTCCGACCCTCAGCCCCGTGTGCTGAAGCATGACGATGAGCTTGCTCCACCCCCGGTTCTGCTGATGGAAGCGAAGGCCGCCGTTTAGCAACGGCTCCGGTTAACCAGCGTAAGCGGAAGCTTTACGACATCAGCAACAACGACAAAGAGCCCTTCCGCGAGGAGGGCTCTTCCTTCTTCCTTACTGTTCTTTCAGCTTTTTCCGGTAAACGAACTTGGACAGCGACACGCTGATTTCATACAAGAGGAATAACGGAATGATGACCAGAATGTCCGACATAATGTCCGGAGGCGTTATCGTTACGGCCGTAACCGCCAGCCCAAAATAGGCGAGCTTGCGCGCTTTGGCTAACCGTGCCGGGTTCAAGACACCGATCTGCGTCAAGAACATGACGATGACAGGCATTTCAAACAAGAAGCCGAACGGGACGGTCATATTGATCATGAAAGAGAAATACTTCTCCGCGGTATACATCGTCTCGAAATCGCCGGCAAGCGTCTCCAGAAACGAGTACACCATCGGATAAATAATGAAATATCCGAACGAAACGCCGACGAGAAACAGTACCGCCAACGCAGGAATGAAGCTCATCGTCGCTTTGTATTCGTTGGGCCGCAGCGCCGGCTTGACGAACAGCCACGCTTGCCAAGCGATTACCGGCATGCTGAACGCGATCGCGGCTACTCCCGCCAGCATGAAATATACCCAGATGACATCCGAAGGGGCCAGCAGTGTCAGCTTCCCCTGCACATCCCGTACGAGCCAATTGTAAATGTCTTTCACAAAAATAAAAGCGACGCAGAAGAACACGATAAAGGCCGACCCGGAAATGATGATTCTTCTGCGCAGCTCTTCCAAATGATGTACTATCGTACCTTGCTGCTGATTCATATCCAAGCGCCCCAGCCTTTGAGATTAGTGTTTGTCAGCTGCAGCAACTTGCGGCTTGCTATCCTCGTTCTTTTTTTCTTCTTCCTTGTCCCCGTTCAGCAGCTCGCGGGTACCGTTCTTGAATTCGCTCAAGGTGCGGCCGAACGCACGGCCCAGCTCAGGAAGCTTGGATGGTCCGAAAATAATCAGTGCGATAACGAGAATCAAAATTAATCCGCCGACGCCGATATTACCGAATGGCATAGTGGGTTCCTCTTTTCCTTTGAATGTGAGTGATTGGTCAATGCTGGATATTTTCCTTAGGAGATGAAGAACCCCACTATGCAGTGGGGGCTCCTCAGTCCTATAGGAAACGATATGGAATTACAGCTTGAATCCGCTGATGGCTACTACGGCTTCGCGCGGGATCTTGTCGCCTTTGCGGTGCGGCCACATCGATGTAGGCTTGCTGATATCCTTTGTTTCTTCGCCCGGATGCTGAATCGACAGGAACAGCGTTCTTTCGTCCGGCGTGAAGAACGGACCCGTCAGCTCGCACTCCACCGGACCGGAAGCAAACTGCATCGCTACGCCTTTGTCCTTGCCGGAAGTCGGGATGACATGCAAGCTGTTGTTCATGAACGTCTTGTATACACCCGTGTTATGAACGCTCGAGGACATATCCGTTACAACCCACAGGTTGCCGTTGGAATCGAACGCCAGGTTGTCCGGCGAGCTGAAGCCGGATTGACGGCCGCCGGCTGCGAAAATTTCGAAGTCGAACTCCGTAGCGGCAAGGTCGTTGTCCTTCTCGAAAATACGAGTGATATGACCATGAATGTTGCCATGGTTGTCGTTGTTCGTATGGCTGATGAAGATCGTGTTGTCGAATGGCGAAATTTCAACGTCCTCCGGACGGTCCGTCGGCGTGCCGCCCACCATAAGTGCCGCTTCGTGGCAGTACGTCACAACGTCGCCCTGGCTTGTAAACTTCTTGAGCAGGTCGTCGCGAGTGCCGCTTACGCCAGCCGGAGCCTTGTACTTCTCGTTGGAAAGCAGCTTGGCAATGGCTTCGTAAGTAACCGGTACCCACTTGCCGGACTTCAGGTTCGCCACGTAGAGCGTGCCTTCAGACAGCAGGTCGGAGTTTCTGCGGCCGTTCTCCGGTACGAACTTGTTCTTCGAAACGAATTTGTACACGCAAGCGTCTTTCTTGTCGTCGCCCATGTACACGACAACACGGCCGTCGTTAGCGATGCCCATAGCCGTGTTCTCGTGGTTGAAGCGGCCCAGAGCGGTATGCTTTCTCAGGAAATTGCCGTCGAACGGATCGATTTCGACTACCCAGCCGTAGTGCGTTTGCGGCAGATTCGCGTATGTAGCCGTTGTAGAGAAGTTCTCTTCACAGGACATTACCGTGTTCCACAGCGTCACGCCGCCGGAGCAGTTAGCGAACGTACCTGTAACTGTAGTAGCGTTGTTCAGCGCCGGGATCCCTGCAGCAGGACCGGTCAGCTCAAACTTCGTAAAGCCGTTAATGCGGCGAGCGTATCTCGAGGAAGTGTCCATCTTCCAAGTGCCGTCTTCTTTCTTGACCTCGATAACGGACATTCCTTGGTAGTACAGTTCGTTCTTAATTTGCTCTTCCGTCATCTTGCCGTCTTTGATCTCACCATGCAGGAACTGGTTCGTGTACTCGTGATTGTTGACGAGCAATCCGTGCTCATTGGAGCCGTTAATTGGGAAGTAAGCGTTATAGTCGGAGCCTTGGCCGAACTTGTCGCCAGCCGCGTTAATGGTGTCGTCGAACGCTGCGATGACATCGTATTTGAAACCTTTAGGCAGAATGAGTTCGTCTTCCTTGGATGGCTGAATCGGCTCGAAGTAGCCGCTCACTTTGTTCGTTTCATAACCGAACAGGTGGTCGGCGGTGTTGGAACGCGCGGAAGCTTTGCCTTCCAGTGTGCCGAGACCTGCCGATGCTGCGGCAAGCGCTGCTGCACCCGTTCCGAGATAGGATAAGAATGTACGGCGATCGATGTTCTTGTTTTCCATTGATATGTACAACTCCCCACAGAAATATGATCATTTCTATGGACAAGCATAAACTTCCATCGTCATCGAAATGTTAATTCTAGTTTAAGATATTGTAAATTCATCGCAAAAAATATCGAAAATGATCAGGACCTGACTATTCTTCCAAATCATTTTACCTGTAAACCAATCCATACGGATATCGAAGGTAATTACTGATGAAGCTCCGTGGATGTACGGCAAAAGGCTGTCCGCAGCCATCAGAACGATGACGATACGGACAGCCACCCGTGCCGTTCCCGAGTACGGGGCTTCGCCTACAGCCCGTAAACAGACTTATATTTATTTTCCAGGTACCCCAGCAAATATTCCGGATTCAGATCTTCGCCCGTCACGCGGCGGATCAGCTCGCTCGGCTGATACAGCTTGCCGTGCTTGTGAATGTTGTCCGCCAGCCACTCCTTGATCGGCAGCAGCTGACCGGCTTCGACCAGCTCGAATACGTTCGGCAGCTGCTTCTCCAGCGTGTTCAGCAGCTGCGCCGCGTACATATTGCCGAGAGAGTACGATGGGAAATACCCGAACGAACCGCCTGCCCAGTGGACGTCCTGCAGCACGCCGAGCGCATTCGTCGGCGGCTCGATGCCCAAATATTCCTTATACTTCGAGTTCCAGATCTCGGGAAGATCGGCCACCTTCATCGATCCGTCGAACAGCCCCTTCTCGATTTCATAGCGAACCATAATATGAAGATTGTACGTCAGCTCGTCGGCCTCGATCCGGATGAGCGACGGCTCGATATGATTGATGGCGCGGACGAACGCCGCCGCTTCGACGCCGTCGAGCTGTCCCGGAAAGTGACGCTGCAAATCGCCGTAATAACGGTTCCAGAACGCGCCGGAACGGCCGATCATATTTTCCCAGAAGCGGGACTGGGACTCGTGAATGCCCATCGATACGCCGCCGGCCATATTCGTGCCGTACAGCTCTTCACCGATGTTCTGTTCATACAATGCATGACCGCATTCGTGGATCGTCGCCATCACCGCGCTCACGACGTCGTCCGGCAGGAAGCGGGTCGTGATGCGCACGTCATTCGGACTGAGTCCGGTAGCGAACGGATGCACCGTCTCGTCCAAACGTCCTGCCTCAAAGTCGTAGCCCATCTCCTTCAGCATGAACAAGCTGAACGCCTTCTGCTGCTCCTTCGCGAACGTCTGCGCCAGAAACGACCGGTCGGGCTGATACGGCGAAGCGGCAATCGCCTGCAGCAGCGGCACAGCCCGGGCTCGTACCGTGGCGAATACCTCATCCAGCTTGGCGACGGTCATCCCCGGCTCATACAAATCCAGCAGCGCGTTATATTTATGGCCTTCATAGCCCCACAGCTCGATAAACTGCAAATTCATCTCGACGATCTTCTCCAGATACGGCAGGAACATTGCGAAATCGTCGTTATGCTTGGCGTCCTCCCAGACGGCTTCGGCCTTGCTCGTTAGTACGACATATTCTTGATTCAGCTCCGGAGGTATTTTCTTATTGCGATCGTAGTCCTTTTTGCATTCCTCTACCATACGGCGCGTAACAGCATCCAATTGAGCGTTCGCCTCCGGCTGCGTAAGCGCATCCAGAAAACCGCCCATCTGCTCCGACACCGACATGCGGAAATGAACGTCGGACAGCTCGCCGACCACCTCGGAACGGCCCGGAATGCCTTTCTTCGGAGCGCCGGTCCGCATATCCCAATACAAGAGGCCGATCGCTTCCTCGTAGCTCTTCATCGTCTTCACGTATTTGCGAAATTGTTCTTTTGTTTGCTGCCATTCGCTCATCGGCAAGGCTCCCTTCCAATTCAGCCATTTTATTCTTCTCGATCATAACGCTCGAGCCGAACAGAAGCAAATTCCCGCAATTTATGGTACAATATCTATCAATCTAGAGGGGGGGGACGACTTATGCAGATTATCGTTACGGAAGCCGCTGCGCAGCAGCTGGCGGAGCGTCAAGGCGATCGCCCGGGAACGGTACGGCTCGTTTACGACACGGAGGGCTGCGGCTGTGCCGTCAACGGCGTACCTGCGCTCTGGATCGTCGAAGCGCCGGAAGCGGGCGACGTTGCGGTGACCGAGCGGCAGCCGGTCATATGGATGCACCCGCAGCAGGCCATATTCTTCGAGGATGAAGTCAAGCTCGATTACCGGCCCCAGATGCGCACCTTCCGGCTGTACAGCGACAGTCAGACATACCATTCGCTCATGAAGGCGACAGACCGCCGCGCGTAAGCCGGAACGAAAGAGAGTAAGGAGATTCAGTATGGAGGGAATTATATGACATTACTTACGCAAATTATGGAACACAATCAAGAATTCGTCGAAAAGAAGGAATACGAGCAGTTCTTGACCGACAAGTTCCCTGATAAAAAAATGGTCATCATTACGTGCATGGATACCCGCTTGACGGAGCTGCTTCCGAGAGCGATCAACCTGCGCAACGGCGACGCGAAAATCATTAAGAGCGCCGGGGCCGTCGTCTCCCATCCTTTCGGCGCCATTATGCGCTCCGTTATCGTAGCGGTGTATGAGCTCGGCGCGAAGGAAGTGCTTGTCATCGGCCATCACGACTGCGGGATGACGAATCTGAATGCGAAGAGCGTCCTGGATAAGGCCAAGGACGTCGGCGGTATTACGGAAGAGATGGTCACGCTGCTGCAAAATGCCGGCATCAACCTGAACTCGTGGCTGAAAGGGTTCGACAACGTTCACGACAGCGTCACCCAAAGCGTCAGCATGATCCGCAATCACCCGCTTCTGCCAAAGCAAATTCCGGTCCATGGCCTCATCATCGAGCCTAGCACCGGCAAGCTGGAGCTCGTCGTCGACGGTTACAAGTCGCTGCAGGCTTCGGAATAACGGCAACAAGCTCTCGTCAACCCGGTTTAAGTCCGGTGCTGCCGAGAGCTTTGTTCATTTGTGCCGGTTCCTGCGCCGCTGCAGGCTTTCCTGCCTCGCCTGAACGACATCGGAGCGGTCGCGCCGCATATGCCGGTGAATCAGCTCGCTGTCGTCCATCGCGCTTCGCCGCTTCCACGTCCAGCCGCGCCCGGCTGCCATCGTACGGCAGCGCGCTTCCAGCTCCGCATCGGCGAAAGGCAGGTCCAAGTCGTGAAACTCGGACGTCCCCTCCTTCTGCCCATCTGCACCTTCCAGCTGACGCAGCCTATCCGAAATCCGTGTCAATAGCAGCTCGCCGTCAAGACCAAGCTCCGCCAGCGCTGCCGGTTCAAGCTTGGAGAGCGAGCTGCGCAGCATCTTCACCGCTCCGTCCCGGTTCCCCCGCCGTTCGTGATACAAGCCGACCGCCACCTGAATCAGCCCTACGAGCGTGTCGCCGTGCACCTCTTCCGGACGTTCCTTCCAATATTCTTCAAGCACCTCGTGGCATTCGAACCAATCCCGGCTTCCATGGAATTGGACCAAATATTCGATGATTTTCTCCGGCACCTGTCTCACCGACGCCCACCTCGATTGATATTTTTTGGAACCGCAACTTCTTCTGCCTTTCTAGCGTCACATGTACTAGATTGATAGATTAGCAGAGGAGAATCCGAACTCATGTCTTTCCGTCCCGCCAAAACGTTAACCTTGTTCACCGCGGCCGCATTGTTGTATGCTGCATTAACCGCACCGGGTATGCCGGGCGCCGCTCCGGCATCTGCCGCCGCTGTGACCGCTTCGAAGCCGGTATCGATTGCCGCCGACCGAACGACCAAGTACCGCGTCTATCAGAACAATCAATTGCTGTATGAAGTGGCCGACTTGAATCAAGCCAAAGCGCTTGCAAGCGGCTTTACCAACAGCCATGTCGAAGACATCGGCTCGCGCCGCTGGCTGTGGGACAACTTCCCGCGCTACCGTGTCTATCAGTATGATGTTACCTTGCCGCAGTGGCAGTTCGCAACCTTGGAGCAAGCGATTGACGAAGCAAGCAAATGGACTTACACGAGTATTCGCGATTTGCAAGGCGGCGGCTGGGTATGGAACAACTATCCGCGCTACCGGGTCTACCAGGGCGAATCTACGTCGGAGAGCTGGACGTTTATGACGCTTGCCCAAGCTACCGCCGAAGCGAAGCGCTGGTCGGACTCGCACATTATCGATTTGAATACGAACGGCTGGGTATGGGACAACATTCCCGCCGAACGCAAGGCGCAGCTGCGCTCCGGTCCAGCTCAATACCAAGTATATCAAGGCGCATATACGCAGGATGCCTGGGCGTTCGCATCGTTGGAGGATGCGGTCCGCGAAGCGGCGCACTGGTCGGATTCGACTGTCGTGAACGTACAGACGAAGGCGACCGTTTACAGCAATCGGAAGGCCTATCAAGTGTATCAGGGCGATTCGCTGCTTCAAGCATTCGTCTCGATGGATACGGCGGTCGACGAGGCGCGCAAATGGGCTGGCAGCCGGATCGTTCTTGACGGAAAGACGATCTGGACGAACAAGCCGTACTACCAAGTGTATCAATTGGACACGCCGATCGGCGAATCGTCGACGATCCCCGGTGCGCTCAGCTATGCATCGGCCTATGCGAACGCCTCGATCCGCACCCTGGATGGCGTCGTCATCTGGGATAACATCCGCAAGCTGCAATTCTGGGGCTGGAACGGCTCTTCGAACGCGACGACGATTCGTACTCATGCAAGCGGTACGACGGGGCTCGATGTCGATTCGCCGACCTTCTTCCAGCTCGCCGATGCGGACGGCAATTTGAAGGACGACTCCGATCCGGCGGTAGTCGCCTGGCTGAACCAGCAGCGTATCACGGTATATCCGCTGGTGCACAACCAATTCGATGCCGAATTGACGTCGAAATTCCTGGCGAACCCCGGCGCGCAGGCCAAATTTATCGAGGCGCTCGTATCCCGCGTCGCCGCGATCGGCGCCTCCGGAATCAATCTCGATTTCGAATCGATCAGCGGCAAAGACCGTGCGGCTTATACAGCCTTCGTGAAGAGCCTGGCGGACGCCGCACACGCAAGAGGGCTCGCGCTGTCGATCGACCTGCCGCGCGGCAGCGTCAAGTGGAATCATCAGACCGCATACGATCATGAGAAGCTCGGCGAAATCGTCGATTACATCGTCATCATGGCATATGACCAGTATTACAGGGGCAGCACGTCGCCCGGCTCGGTCTCCGGTCTGCAGTGGACCGAGGAAGGCATCAAAGAGTTTCTGTCCTATGGCATCCGCCGCGACAAAATCATCCTCGGCATCCCTTACTACGTTCGCGAATGGGAAATCGATGCCGCCGGCGCTCTGGTGAGCAACCGCGCCGTGCTGCTCAAGGACATTCCGGCTCTGATCGCCGCGAAGAACGCGACGCAAACCTGGGATCCCCAGTTTAACCAGTACCGCGTCGAATACAGCGAGAATGGCCACAAATTCGTCTTCTGGCTGGAAAATGAAGCTACCGTCAAAGCCCGCCTCGGTCTCGCCAAGCAGTACGAGCTCGCCGGCGTCGCCGCCTGGAGGCTCGGCTACGACACGCCGGAGCTTTGGAATGCGATGCTTCCCTTGAAATAACGGCGGGCATGGAAAAGCCGCTTCCCCCTCCTTCTCGGGAGATGGGAAGCGGCTTTTGTCTTACGTATAGGAACTAGTCCCGTTCGTATCCGATCCCGCGCAGGAACGCCTTCGCGAGCACCATATGCCCCGGCATCGACGGGTGCACCCGGTCCCAGCACAGCGCCGCAGGGTACAGATGCTTCAGCACCGGCTCAAAGGCCGCCTGGGTATCGACGAGAATCGTCCCCTCCTCATCGGCGATCCGCTTCACCACAGCGCCGTACGCGTCCATGCGGGCGCGCATCGCGTCGTCGCGGTTCGGCTCGATATAGAACGGCGTCATCAGGACGAGTCCCTTCAGATCCGGCTTCATCTGCCGGACGAGCGAGCGCAGCTCGCGTTCGTACGTGTCGATGTCGACGTGCTTCTCGGTTTGAAACGGCGTATCGAACTGCCGCCACACATCGTTAATGCCGATCATGATGGACAGCCAATCCGGCTTCAGCTCGAGCACATCCGAATACCAGCGGTCCTTCAAATCGAGCACCGTATTGCCGCTGATCCCCATATTGATAACGCGAATGCCCAGCTCCGGGTATCCGGACTGCAGCATGGCATTGACAATCGCCACATACCCGCTCCCCAGCGCATTAAACCCGTCGCCAACCGGCCGGTTACGGCCGCAATCGGTAATGGAATCGCCGATCATGACCAGCTTCGAACCTTTTTCAAGCTTCATACAGTCCCACCCTTTGCCGAGTTTTGTTCCCCTAAGGGTTCGACAGATGGTCTGGAAAATCCTGCATATCTTATCGCCGGCCGTCTTTACTTTTTCGCGACGGGGATCCAAATTTCGCTCCGAAACGTCGGAGACGACAAATCCTTGTTTTCGTTCCACAATATTTCCGGTCCCTCCACTTGCTCGTAGCCGGAAGACGGAAACCATTCCGAATAAATGCGGCCCCAAATCTCTTGCAGCGTCTGTGGAAACGGTCCGACCGACTCGAACACGGCCCAGGTCGAAGCGGCAACCTCGAGCTGCGAGTAAGGCACCGGACATTCCTTTGTCGTCGCTACGCCGATATAATGATCCAGCTCACCCTTTTCCTCCATTCGCCCTTCGGAGAAATTCGTCGATGCGCTGAGGAAGCCGATCGGCTCTACATTCGACATCTGCTTCAGCTCGGCGATCGATGGTTCGTCCAAACTGGCCCACATTGCGGCGATAGCGGGATTCACTCCATGGAATACAATCGGAACTCTCTTCATCAGCCCGACGATGCGAAACGATTCTTTGTGAGTGAAACGAACCTTCATTTCACCGCCTCCTTTAACGATCAGTTGAAATGTCATGCGTTGAAAATTTTTAAGCGGCGCCCCCATGCTTCTCGCTTCCGACGGATTGACTCCATGATACTGTTGAAACGCCTTCGTAAATGCGTCCGGTGAGCTGTAACCGTAAGTCAAGGCAACATCGATAATTTTCGCGCTACTATGTTGCAGCTCGAAGGCGGCCATCGTCAGACGTCTGCGGCGGACGTACTCCGACAGCGGCATTCCGGACAGGAACGAAAACATCCGCTTGAAATGGTACTCCGAACACGCTGCCCGTCTCGCCGCCTCCTTGAAGTCGATCTCGTCCGCAAGCCGCTCTTCGATGTAGGATAAAGCGAGGTTCAAGTTTTCAAAACTGCTCATCTCACACCCCCTTCCTTTAATCATAGATTAGCAAAGTCGGCATGCGGGCGCCCGACATTTCGTGTACGACATTTGACGGATGCCGGCCCAGGAAAAATTGGGTCATGCACGCTATGCTCATGATCAACGGCGGCCCTGTCATGTTTTCCGACGTATTCCCCGGCATGCCATTCACGGCAGGAAACAACATCAGCCTGATGGTGCGCAGCAGCGACCCTGAAGAAGTGAAAACCTGGTTCCACAAGCTGAAAGAAGGCGGACAAGTCGGCATGGAGCTGCAGGAAACGTTCTGGAGCCAGCTGTACGGCAGCGTGACGGACAAGTTCGGCATCGGCTGGCAAGTGAACTTGGACAGCGAACAAGCGAAAATGTAATTGACATTATCGTCTATCGATACAGGCCCAAGGTGCTCCCAAGCATCCTTGGGTTTTTATGTTAAGCTTTTTCAAGCAGGCATGCCTTGCAATTAGTAACTTATGGCTATACTATTTACGGTACATAACCGGTTTAGAGGAGGCAGCTGCTGGTGGAGAAACGAGCATTCGGCCGGACAGGCTATGAGTTTCCGATTCTCAGCTTCGGTGCGCAGCGCATCGTAGACGAGCATAATTGTACGGAGGAGGACGCCATCCGTATCGTCAACCGCGCGATCGATGAAGGGGTTACGTATTTCGATACGGCGCCGATCTATTCGAAGGGCCAATCGGAGGAACGGTTAGGCAAAGCTTTCGGCTCGCGCAGGTCGCAGGTTTGGATCGCGACGAAGACGATCGATCGGACCCGCGACGGATCGCTTCGTTCGCTGGAGGCGAGCTTGAAGCGGCTGCAAACGGACCATGTAGAGGAGTGGCGACTTCATGACGTTCGTACGATGGAGCAGCTGGAGCAAGCCTTCGCCAAGGACGGTGCGCTGCAAGCTTTGATTGAGGCCAAGGAGCAGGGCGTAATCAAGCATATCAGCATAAGCGGGCATACGAATCCGAGCGTGCAGCTGGAAGCGATCGCCAGGTTCCCGTTCGACAGCGCTCTGGTAGCGTTGTCGGCGGCCGATCATTTCATCTACAGCTTTGCGCACGAATTTGTGCCGAAAGCGAATGAGCAGGGCGTCGCCATTATCGGCATGAAGGTCATCGGCCTCGGCCGGCTTGCCAAGTGGTACGAGCAAGCGCTGCGCTACACGTGGTCGCTTCCCATCTCGACGGCAATCATCGGAATGGAATCGATGGAGCAGCTGGAGAACAACCTGAGAGTCGCCAAGAGCTTTACGCCTATGTCCGAGCCTGAGAGGCTGGAGTTTCTCAAGGAAATTATTCATCTCGCGAATCCGGACGTGCTGCGGTGGAAAGCGAAAAGCTGGGAAGACGATAAGGAGTGGGCCGAAAGGCTGTAACCGGGATGCAGCGGCTGCCGCGGGGCGCGGGAGCTTCGCCGGGTCGATGACACCGCACACAAACAAACGCCGGTTGGACCTATGTCCGACCGGCGTTTGTCGTGCCATCATACTGAAGCACGGAATTGAACAGAACAGGACTTCTAACTTTCGAAGTACGCATAGCCGGCAAAAGCGGCCCCCAACAGCTGAAATGCCGGCGTACCCTGCGCGGAATCCCCTTTCCACAGCGTGAAGGATGCAACGGTATGCCGCTTGCTGTCGGCTGTCGATTTACCAAGCATAAATCTGACCGTGTAGACAGCCCCGCTCCGCGCATCGGTTGCCTTCCCTTGAACGAACATGGCGTTATCGGTGATGACGAACCAATCGGTCGCATTCATCCGCAAATCTATACCCTGCGGTTCGGCATGAAATCTTAACGTCTCCCGCAGCACACCTGTAGTCTTGTGATACGCCCGACTCGCGTTGACATGCAGTTTACTTGCCCTGCCGCCGAAGATGTTCTGATCTCCATTCAGGGCAAGCCACCCATCCGCTCTCGCGGTCCACGTGTTTGGGGCATACACGGCAACGGCAGCTGTCGACTGAGCAGCTTTCAGGAAGGGGTTGCTCTGCAGCGTTGTCGTCACCTTATACAAGCCCGGCTGCAGGTCAAGGCTAATCGACGCGATCCCGGATTCATTCGTGAACACATCTTCCTGAAGCACGGCATCACTGTACGGAGCCTCTGTTCCGTCCGGAGCGATGCGCTGGAGACTGAATCGAACCGGCACTCCTCCTGTTCCCCGCAGCTGGCCCCCTCCATCAAGGCCGACTTTGACTTCCAGCGCAGTCGGAGATGCCGACGCCGACGCAGAAGTACCCGTATACTGCATCAACGCCTCCGCTTTAGTTACCGTCAACACACCGGTTCCTGCTCTTCCGCGGAAGAAAGCGGAATCGTTACCCGCAAACTCCGCCGTCACTAGATGCTCCTCCGCATCCGTGCTCAGGCTAGCTCCGACGTTGACCTGGTAAGCCAACGAGGCAATCCCCTGTTCATCGGTCATAGCGTTCCCGACCGGTGTCCCGTCCAACCGGAACTTTACCGTCTGCCCTGAGATCGGTTCTCCGCTTGCACTGGCAAGCTTCGCCCGCAATGCAGCGGTACTGCCGTAGATTCCAGCCGTATGCTCGGCCGTCAGTACAGTCGTTTCATAAACCGTGAATGGTATCGCAGACATCGAGCGATTCCCCGCTTCGTCTACCGCCGTAACTACAAGAACATGTGACCCTTTTTGCGTAATCGGCATTCCTTCCGCCCATTCCTTGCCATCGACGGTTACCGTTACGTTCACGGCATCGCTGACATTGTCCTCAACGATGACAATCGGGGTCACGCTGTTCGTGTACGATTGTCCTCCCGCAACACCTTGCACAGAAATGACAGGAGGACTCGTATCCGGAATAACGTAAGCCGACAATTCCATAACTCGCATTTGGCCGCCGGACTGACTCGGTCCATCAGGCTTGGCAGCGCGGACAGCGGCATATCTGACTGCAACTGCAGGCCGAAGGTCGGTCATGTACGTAACGTCGCCTTTCGTGCCTTTGAACGTATCGATGACAGTCCAATTAACTCCATCGAGCGACGTCACAAACTCGAATTCCGTAGCGTACAACGTCGTGCCGAACGTAACCTCCATCGTTCTGAGCGGCTGCGGACTGCCTAGATCGACCCTGTAAGCCCAGTCGTATCGACCGGTCGCTTGCGCCCCTGTGTACATCAGACCGTCATTACCGTACGTAGCGGCCGCGACCGAATGCGTCGCCAATACGTTCTTTAAATCGAAGGTGAACGCTTGCGACGGCCGGTTCAAGACAATGTTCACACCGCTCCTCTCCACAACCTGAACTACGGCATCGGCTTTATGCGCTCCGTCATAGGTTGCGGCGGTGACCGTGGCCGATCCCGGCTGTATACCTTGAACATGACCAAACTCGTCGACGGCAGCTACAGCCGGATTGCTGGAGCTCCAATATACGCTCTTATTGACCGTATCCGGCGGCGAGACGACCGCTTGCAGCTGCGCCGTATCTCCAAGCGTGACGTTCAGCTTGCTTTTGTTGATGGAGATACCGTTCGCCCGCTGCGGCAGCAAATACGTATTAACTTCGAATTCCGCGACCCGCATCTGACCGCCGAGCTGGGAAGGCCCGTTAGGCTTCAGCGCTCTTACTACGGCGTAGCGGCCGGATATCGGCGTATCCATGATCTTCGTATACCGGGTTCCGCCTGTAGTTCCTTGATACGCAGCGACTACGTTCCAGTTCAATCCGTCTTTGGAGAGCAGAAATTCAAACTCATTCGCATAAAGTGTCGGGGCGAACGTCACGGACATCGAATGGACCGTCTGGATGTCGCCTAGATCGACTTGATAGCCCCAATCGTATCTTCCTGTCGCTTGTGTGCCAGTATTAATGTTTCCGTCGTTGCCGAGCTCAGGTCCCGCCCCTGCGTGTGTGGCCAGCCTGCCTGTCAAATTCGGGTTAAGCGCTTCCGCCGGCCGCTTCAGCGCACCGTTGACCGTGATGAGATCTTCGAAGCGATCATATACAGACAACGACAGCGAAGCGTTACGATCCGGCTGTGCGTTTCCGTTCACGAGCGCTTGCGCATGAATCGTCGCTTTGCCATAAGCGCGAGCCGTTACGATTCCATTCGCATCAACGGTTGCCACCTTATCGTCGCTCGACGTATAGCGGATCGTCTCGTTGCGGTTCGTTCCCGTTACGCGAAGAGGCAGTTCGCTGCCCGCTTGAAGCAGATTGCGATCGGCCTCCAGCCGAATTGGGAAATGGTCGCCAATGCCGATATCGACTTCCGAGTACGCTGTATTCGTCATCACTTCCACATTGTGCGAAGCGTGCGCGGCGCCGACATAGAACGTGCCGCCGAAATCGATCTGCAGGGTGCCTGCTTGCGCCCATCTTGCTTCATCTGATTTCCAATAATGCGCAAGCACCAAACCGCTCTTGTATGTCAAACGAATGCGCGCAGGCAATACAAGATCAGGCGTTTCGAAAAAATCGGTATGCTCCCCCGCCGATCTCCGATAGGTGAAAGGTACCCGCTTGACCGGCAAACCGTCGCTCGAATGGATCCGGTAGTTGACATTCGCAGAGCCCGGTTCGAGCGATTTCCGGAACATAAGACCGGCCAGCGTAGCCGGATGAGCGTTATCCAGCGAGTAGACGGTCGTTGCGATGGAGATGCCCTCCGGATAATCGTCCATGTTGATCCGCTTATACACAAAGGCAAATTGGTCGCTCGTCTCGAAAATATCCAAGCCGTTGCTGCGCACCTTCCACTGGCCGTCCGAGTAATGTGCCGAACCGTCGGCGCCTCCAATATTGGCAAATTGCCAATCAGCAGGGTATACATCGATCTTCGTTTCCGCAGATCTCTCTGCGCCCTCAATGGAGATCTTCGCCGAAATGGTTGTCTGACCGGCCTGAAGGGCGGTTATTTGACCGCTCCCGCCGACGACTGCAACGTCAGGATTGCTGCTAGTAAACCGCTTTAACGTGAATTGAGAAGGATCGGCCTCATACCCCGAATCGTACCAAGCTCTCACATACAGCACAGCCGATTCGCCCGGGTGCAAATAAGGCTTGTTGACACCCGCTTCAATACGTGCGAGCTGTTCGCTGTACACGGTCATCTCGGCGGACTTGCTGACCGCGTGCTCTCCTGTTCCGGCAGACGCCGTTATCGTCGCAGCGCCAGCCGTCTTGGCAAGAACGATTCCGTTCGCATCTACATCGAGGACTTCCGGATTGCTGGAGGTGAAAGTTACGGTCTCAGGACCGTAAGGAACGATCATGCTGGTGTTCGTCACCCCGTACAGAATCGCCGGACGGCTCCTGCCCGCAGCCAATCGATTGCCGCCAACAGCAAGCTGAACGTCTGCAAAAGGCTGAACGTCAATGTGGAGTTTACCTTGGACGGCGCCGTTAACCGTGATCTCAGCAACACCTGCAGACATTCCCGTCAGAATACCTTCGGCACTAACAAGGACTGCTGGAGACGAACTCGCTGCCGTTCCTCCATTGAGCGCAGCGGCCAGCTCGAAGCCGGGCATCAGCGGAACGGCCTTGCCCTTCCGGTATACTTCAATCTCGGCAATGGCCATTGAACCATTTACCGCCGTAACCCGAATATTCCGCACTTCTTTGCCGAATAACGGCACCAGGTTCCTGCCGCTTCTTCCGGCCGTTTGGTCCAGCAACGTCTCCCATATTCCGCTGCCACCGGCTATTTCAACCTTGAATGCGGCCGGCGCAGCGCCGTACGGAAACGTAATGACGGCGGCATCGGCATCTCCGCGGTAGATCAAATCGACCGTCAACGACCAGCCCTGCACAGACAGCTGCGGTTCGATAAATGTAGTCAAATCACGGTCCAATACCATGTCCGCAGCAACGCCTTCACCCAGATCCAGCGGCTTGCCCGCTGCGTCAAACGCATAAGCGGCGCCCCCCTCCGTTAAGCTCCGATCCGGCTGCAGCTCCAGCAAGTGATAGTAGGCCGGCTCCAGACCGGCTTGATTCATGAGGGATAACGGATACGTTCCGGGCGGGGAAACGATATTATTTTCCACCACGCTGTCTGTCTGCCTCATTAAATTATCTTTGTCGTTATCCCAGTAGTTGTTGCGGATGACATGGTTCGTACCGGTTGCAATCATATTCATGCGGTTGTTGAACATAATATTCTGTTCGATCGTCGCATACTTGCTGCCGGCGTCGAGATAAATCGAGCCGTAGTCATGCTGCTGATCATGGATGACGTTGTAGCGAACCTGATAATTTCTTTGTACGCCGAGCGAATAAATCGCGCCGCCGTCGTTGAGCTCTTTCATCAAATGATGGATATGATTGTATTCGACGACGTTATCTTTGCTTACGGACGGATTGTTCACCGGGTCGGCAAGCCCCCAGCCCCAGCCAAGAGATATGCCGGAATACGGCAGGTCGAATATTTCGTTGTGCGTAATATGCGTATTCTCCACATACCCTGCCCACAGAGCAACCCCACCCCGATATTCTTGGGCAATGCGGGTAAATACATTGTTGCTCACCACGTTGTTCTTCACAATACTGCGCATATCGGCCGGATGATGATCCTCCCGCTTCACATCGCCCAGCATCAGTCCGTTTCCGGCAATATCCTTGAAGCGGTTGCCTTCAATCCGATTGTCCCGGCTTCCCGTATCCAGATTCAAACCGCCCGCTCCCAAGCGGGTAAACAGATTGCCCTTGAACGTAAGCGCCGCTGCCGAGCGGAACGTTACTGCTGCAGGAATCTTTGTGTCGTCATCGGGAGTACCTGACAGCGGATTCTCGTTGCTGGTCAATAGGTTCGCCTGAATTTCTCTGAATCCAAACGGCCCTGAAGGCTGCAGCCAGGTTGAATAAGCGAATGTGATACCTTCGAAGCCGATCGAGGAAATCGGATTGTCAAGTGTCCCTTCCCCAGCCACCAGAGTGTCCAAGAGCGGCATGACCGTTTCCGCAGAAGCCATATCTTCACCAGGCCGCGGAATGTAATAAATGTAATGATTTGTCACATCAAGGTACCACTCACCGGGCTCGTCCAGCAGCTCGTAAGCGTTTTCAATCCAGGCCGGCAAACCGAGCTTGATGCCTCGACCTTCCTCTCTCCAGCAAGGCTTCTTCATGGCGATGCTGCCGCTCTCAATGGAAGCGACGGTACAGCGGCTCTCCACCCATTCCTTGCGGTACACGAATTCGATCCGATCGATATTGCGCCAGTTCTGCATCGACAAATCTGACGTCGTATGCCCGGCTTCCGTCTTCACTGCGCCGGGCAGCTCGCCCCCTTTGGCACGAATGGCACGCTGGCCGTTCACGAACAGCTGCCGGCTGTCCCAGGCGGGGTTCACCGGTGCTCGAAACAGACCTTTGGCTTGATCGAACATTTCCCAGCCTGTAATCGTTCGGCCGCCGCTGATGACCGGAGTTTCGCCCGGATACGCCTTATAGTTGACGCGATATCCGTTACGTCCGGAATCTTGCGGTGTCAGCGCGAACGTTTGCTGGAGCTCGTACGTTCCTCCTCGCAGGACGATGTCGACATCCCCGGTCATTGTCCCTGTGTACGTACGGGCGACGTCCCGCACCGTTTCCAATGAACACGGCGCATCCAGGCTGCAGCTAAGCCCTCCGCCGGACGGAGCGGCATACAAAGTGACCGCCGAAGCCGCGTGTACGGTTCCAAGCCCGGCGGTCAACAACCCGCCATCCAACAAAGCCAAACCTAATACGACGGAGAGAATACGATACAATCGACGCTTGAACACGCAGCGTTCCTCCCTATGACCTTAGAGCCAGACGTCACAGCTGCGCCAAATCGGACGCGGCCATGGCGTCTAGCTATCAGCCATTTATTTGGACTTTCTCCATTCATCGATCTGCTTCTGCTTCTCAGCGATAATTTTGTCCGCTCCCGCTTTCTTCAGCTTATCCAGGAATTCCGGATATTTGGTTTGCGGATCTGCGCTGCCGGTCATCAATGCGCCGCTGTATTCCTTCCAAACCGAGCTGACCTGAGCAAGCTCCGATTTGATCGGCTCCGGATTGAAGTTAAAGCCGAGCAGCGGCGACACTTCGCCTTCGGCATTCATTTGGATCGTCTTCTCCCAATTGCCGACGCTTTCCGGAGACGTATAGTATCCGTTAAATTGATTGCCGAACATCCAGTCCGTCGACGGATTGTAACCGCTGTCAGGAATTTTCTCGATCAGCCCTTTCGTTTTGTCGACCATCTTGTAATGCTTGCCTTCGATGCCGTTGCACAGCAAGTTGTACAAGTCTTTGTCCGTATTAATGAGCTCGAGGAACATCATCGCCCGCTCCGGATTTTGGGACGTCTTGCTGATTCCGGTCATCGTCGCAATCGCCCGATTCGTCGTAATCAATGGCTTCGAAATCGGCTTCACTACGATTTCCACACCGATCTTTTGCTTTTCCGCATTTTCCACTCCCGGAGGCGCCGGACCGTTAATCGATAGCAGCAATTCCGTCTTGCCCGCTTTCTGGTCGGCCAGCCGTTTCTCGTCCGTATAGAGAACGGCATCGGGCGGTATAAAGCCTTTCTTGCGCCAATCGTAAGTCGTTTCGATCAGCTCTTTAAATTCCGGGCTCTCGTATTGGTTCACAACCTTCAAGTCTTTGTCGTTCAGCCGCACCCAACCGACGGAAGCGTCGTCACCGACCGAATCAAACCCGAAAAACGGAGGCGCTTGCGTAAATTTATTTTCGCCGCCGTGATAAGCCGGCCACTTCTCTTCCCACTTGGCCAAATACGGCTCGACATCCTTAAGCGACTTAATGTTATTGATATCGATCTTGTACTTATCCACCCACATCTTCGGCATCGATACACCGTACGCCATCGCTACGATCTGCCAGTTAATGGCGCCGTAGATTTTTCCGTTGACTCTCGTTGCGTCCCAAATTTTGGCCGGCACTGTCGCTTTAAGCGTAGGCGCGTACTTCGCCAGCAAATCATCCAGAGGCAGCAGCGTCCCTTTCGCTACGTTCTGGAAATAGTTGTTTTTCCACGGAGCCGTAAACACAAGATCGTAGGGCTCTCCCGAAGCGGACTTGATATTCATTTTTTGATCGAACGCTGCGAAGTCGATGGCATTCAGCTTCACGGTCGCATTGATTTTGGCTTTGACGATTTTGTTCATCTCAGCCTCGACGAGCGGCAAATCCTTCAAGTTCTGTACATTGGCGGCAAAATAATACTGCAGCTCCACCGGCGGCAGCTCCGCGCTCGCCTGCTTCGTCTCCCCCGCTGCAGGCGCTGGGGCGGGCGCCGGTTCCGGCTTCGTAGCCGCCGGAGCGCCTCCGCTGCAGCCGCTCAGCCATACGGCCAGCATCATGATGAGAGCGAGCACTCCCGACCCTCTTCCTGCGTTTCGTCGCTTCTTCATGTGTACATCCTCCCTCTACCTTTGGTCGCCGACGGACTACTCCGAACCCGGCAACGCCAATATAGGGCAAATATTACGCCAAATAAAGGATAAAATCGTAACAAAACAGTAAAATTCGAATATGCCGCCGGGTAAAAACCGATGCCGCGGACGAAATTCAAACCTCATGCATAGCTCAGCCAAACGGCTCTCCTACTTGTCGCTATGAATCTTGTTCAGCACATAATTGACTCTGTATTCCTTGAGCGACACGCCCATCTTCTTCTTGAACAGCGTATAGAAATATTTGCCGTTCTCCACACCGATCTCATCGAGCAGCGTATGGAGGGGGATGTTCCGCTGAAGTCCTTCGATCGCCTTGTTCATGCGAAGATCTAGAATGTAATCTGCGATCGATTGATTGTACGCTTCCCGGAACACTTTGGAGATGTACACCTTGGAATAATTGAGCCGGTCGGCAATCGTGTCCAGGCACAAATTTTTATCGGAATAATTCGCTTCGATCATGTCCGCGATCGAGGTTGCGAGCACGGATTTGCGGCTTTCCTTGCGGGATTTGACGATATCGGCCGTTTCCTTGAACAGCTCCTTGAAAAACAGCTTCATCTCGTCGATCGTTTCGATCTGAGAGCATTGCTTCAGCAGGAACTGGAAATTCAGCCGATAGTTGGCCGCAGCGCTTCCTTCAAGCGCCTGCAGCGTTCGATACACGCCATACAGCAAATGAAACAGCTTCGTAATGACAATGTCGTACGTGTACCCTTCCAGCTTGCCGATCAACTGGGAAAATACTTGCATAGCTTCTTCCTGCTTGCCTTGGATCAGCGCTTCGTGCAGAGGCTCCTCGTCCTGCGCCGTTAGTTTATAACCGGCAGAAGTATAGGCGGCCAGCACGGCGGCGTGGGTAACGATACATTCGTGACCGTAAAAGAAACGGTATTGCGACAAGTTCATCACCTGATGGTACGCATCCGCAACGTCATCGGCACTGTACACCGCTTCCCCGATCGCTGCACTGATCGACAAATGCAAATTACTCCTGCACCACGCCTGCAGCTCGCGAAACACCGTCTCGAGCGGCAGGGCGCCGCCCTCCGACGCGTCTGCGGGCAAACGAAGCAAGCAAATCATATGGTCGCCGCCCATATCCACCGTTTCGCACGGGCAGATGCGGCCGATCATCTCGGAGGCCGAGTTGCCGATCGCATACCGGAACAGCTCCTGATCTTTCTCTACATACTTCGCTGCAAACGACTGCCACCTGTCAATTCGAATCGCCGCGAGCTGCCAGCCACCCTCCTCTTCCATCAGGCGATACGTGCCGGGAAAAGCGCCCAATCGCTTCGCCGGCATGTTCTTGTTCAGCAGCCATTCCTTCAGCAATTCATTTTTGCGTACAGCCATCGATTTGCGGGTAACGGAGTACGCCTCCGAGAACATTTGGTCCAAATACGCCACTTCGTCGCGCAGCGCACCGCCGGCTGATGACGGTTCGGTCACGTTCCGAATGTTGCGAATCAGCCGCAGGTAGCGGGCAGACAGCTTTCTGGAGACGAGTACCGAAACGATGACGCCGGCCAGCAGCACCGTTACCGATACGCCTACGGTAATATTGCGTATGCTGCGCAGCTTGGCCAAGCTCGTCTCGTAAGACTGAATATGAATCACCTTCCACGGCAGTGCATCCGCCCCGACGTAGGTAACCGTCACCTTCCGATTTCCTTCCTGATCGATGAATGCTCCGCTCCGGCCCTGTTCCCGCATCACACGGGCAATCATCGGACGGGACGACGCATCCTCCAGAAATTGTCCCTGCATCGTGCTGACCACCGTGCCGCGTTCATCGATCATGAGCGTCTCGCCGTCCGCCAGTGTTCCCCCGTCGTTCAAAGCGGTCATCATGTCCTGCAAATATTGGCTGTGTATATTGACGATAATAGCCCCTTCGATACCCTCGCTCTCGGTGTACATATCGTACAGTACATACGTATATACGCTGACATCGTTTGCCGACGCATACGGCGAACGGAGCATTCGCGGAATCGGAAATAACGGTTTGACCGACGATTTCATCAGCTCTGCGGCTTGACGGTCATAGAACTGCGCTTCGTCATTCATCGTTTCGGGACCTGTCGATAAGAAGCGGTTCATTTTTTTGTTATAAATATAGACGGAATGCACGTAGCTATTGGATTGAACGATATTTTTCAATTTGCCGACCGTCTTATGAATCGCCTCGTAATCGTTCGAGTCATCATACATGAACGCGGTGTTCGCGGGGTCGGCATACAGCGTCCACAGGAAATTGACCGCCGTGCGGTTCATGACTTGGGCGCTGACGCTCGTTTGCGATAAAAACTTCGCATTCGTCTGGGCAATCGTCTTCAGCGTCTCATTCGACGTAATCGTATAGAGCACATAGGACAGCACCATGATGACAACGCTAAGCAGGATCGAGAAGAACAAGAGCATCTTGGAAAATGTGCTGAGCGACCGCCAAATTGTGTTCATCTCCAGTACCCCCTTCGAGAATGACCGCCGGGGTGCCCGCTTCCATTAGCCTTTCACGGCGCCGATGACCATGCCCCGAACAAAATATTTTTGGAAAAACATATACACGAAAGCTACAGGTCCGATCGTCAGCACGGCCATCGCCATGCGCACCGTATCGGACGGAACGTCCCGCAGGCTGCTGTCCGAATTCGGATTCATCAGCATGTACTCGATATTTTCTTTCATCATAATTAACAAATACTGGAGTGAAATCAAATTTCTATCTTCAATATATAGCAAACTGCTAAACCAGTCATTCCAATAATTCATCGTCGTGAACAAGCCAATGGTCGCAAGAATCGGACCGGACAGCGGCAAAATGATGCGGATGTACATCTGCCACTCGGTGATCCCGTCCAATGTGGCGGATTCGATCACCGCTTCGGGGATCGTTTGGAAAAACGTGCGGGTCAGCAGCACATAGAACGGGTTGATCAACGCAGGCAAAATCAATGCCCATATCGTATCCTTCAGATGCAAATATTGCGTGACCAATATATATAACGGCACCAGTCCTCCGTTGAAGAGCATCGTGAAGAACACGTAAAACGAAAGCGGGTTCTTATAGGCAAAATCTTTGCGCGACAGCGGATAAGCGAGCAGCGACGTGATCAACAAGCTGAGCAGCGTGCCCAGAACGGTAACGGCGATGGTCACTTTGTAGGAAGCGAGAAGCTGGTCCGCATCCTTGAGCACGAGCCGGTACGATGCCAAACTCCATCTGTCGGGAATGAGCCGGAAGCCGTTCAGCGTAAAGGCGGACGACTCCGTGAACGAGGCGGACACGACAAGGACGAGCGGAAGAAGACAGGCTAAACAGACCGCCGTCATGAAACCGTACAAGCCGATAAGGCTGAACAAATGCCGGTTGGATTTCACGTGAAGCCCTCCCTTCTAAAAGAGTGCGTTGTCCGCATTCACTTTACGGACGAAATAATTGGAGCCTAACACGAGCAGAAAGCCGACAATCGATTGGTAGACGCCTGCGGCGGATGCCATCCCGATATCGCCAACCGTTCGCAGCATGCGAAACACATACGTATCGATAACGTCGGTCGTCGGGTATAGCTGTCCGATATCCTGCGTTACGTTATAGAACAATCCGAAATCCGCATAGAAGATACGGCCGATCGAGAGAAGTGTCATGATCGTAATGACCGGTACAAGGCACGGCAGCGTAATATAGCGAATTTGCTGCAGCTTGCTCGCTCCGTCGATTTTCGCCGCTTCGTAATATTCCGGACTGATGCCGATTATGCTGGCCAAAAAAATAATCGACGTATATCCTGCCTGCTTCCAAATCACGGTAATCGTTAAAATAAACGGCCAGTAGGCCGGTTCAGTGTACCACGAAACGGCCTCCCGGTCGAACGCGGCGAGCACGTGATTCACGAGACCGCTCGCAGCCAGCAGCGCGAACACCAAATAGCCGACTAGCACCCAGGATAACAAATGAGGCAGAAACAGTACCGATTGATAAATGCTGCTCATCCAGCGGCTCTTGATCTCGTTCATCACGATCGCCAAGGCGACGGCCGCCACTGTCCCGAAAGCGATGAAGGAGAAGTTCAAGGCAAGCGTGTTGTACGTAATCCGCCAAGCATCCTGGCTGTTGAACAGAAATTCGAAGTTGCGCAGCCCGATCCACGGACTGCCCCAAATCCCGTCGACTGCGTTGTAATTTTTGAAGGCGATTACAATACCGAACATCGGAACGTACGAAAATACGAAAATGCAAAGCAGCCCCGGCAGCGCCAGCAGGAGCAGCGCCTTATTTTTGTTCAGCGTCTTCGCCGCCCTGCGTAATGCCGTTTCCATCATCCCCGTCACTCCTTTCAAAGGATTCGTCAAGCAGCCTTATCATACAACCTTCACGCAGCGCCACCCACCTCAAATGCATGAAGCAAGGACAAATTACGATCTTGAAACGGACAATTTACGAAACAACGGATAAAAATCGAACACAACGCAAAAAAACGCCGGCAGGACGTCTGAATTCCAGCTGTCCACCGGCGGTTCTTATGTTTGATTAGGATTGCGTTGTTACGCCGTACTGAAGCAGCTCTTTCAATTGCTCGCCCGGAACCGGCATACCGAGTGCGTAGCCTTGTCCGCCGTCGCAGCCGAGCTTCCGAAGCAGTGCCATCTGTTCTTTCGTCTCTACGCCTTCAGCCACTACTTTCACGCCGAGCTTGTGGCAAAGGTGAATAACGGCGTCGACAATGGCGCAATCCTCCTCGCTTTCGGTCATCGAACGAATGTACATTTTATCCAGTTTGAGCACGCCGAGCTTGATAGACTTGATGCTCTGCAGCGACGAATAGCCGGTTCCGAAATTATCGATGGTTATCGTAACGCCGGCAGCCTGCAGCTTTTTCAGCACTTGAATATGCTTCTCCTGCTTCATCGTATGCTCGGTCACTTCCAATTCCAGACACGACGCATCCATTTCGGTTTCAGCAAGTATGGTCATGACCTTCCCGACGAAATCCGCCTGTAAAATTTCTTGCGGGGATACGTTGACCCCCATCCGAAGCGGCGGCAGCCCGAGCTCCCGGCATTCCCGGGCTAACCGGCAAACGGAACGAAGCACCCATTCGCCGATCGGTATGATCAAATTCAATTCCTGCGCCAGTGCGATGAATTCGGACGGCTTGATCAAGCCGAATTCGGCATGATTCCAATGCAGCAGCGCCTCCATACCGATAATTTCCATCCGGGTCAAGTCGATTTTCGGCTGATACAGCAGGACGAATTCGCCCCGCTCCAGCGCTCCAAACATGTCGGTCTCCAGCCGGAAAGCCTTGAAGCACTCCTCTTCATAATGCGGCTTGTATCGCATTACGGTATTCACGGCTTTCTTCCTGGCCCGATGCATGGCGCTTTGAGCCCGGTTCAGCAATGTACCCGCGTCCGTTCCGTCCCCGGGGTATGTGCTGATGCCGGCCGCTCCCGACAGCACCACCTCATACGGACCGATCGGAAACGTCCGATCGAGCGACCGGAAGAACAACTCCGCTGCGGCGTAGAGCTTTTGCGTATCCGCTTCCTTGCAAACGATGCTTATCGTATAATCTCCTGTCCGGCATATCAAATCTGCGTTCGGCAGCAGCTCGGCCGCGCGCTCCGCGAACAGCCGCAGCGCTTCGTCGGCAAGCGATTGCCCGAGCGTATCCGCGATCATATCCAGCGGCATGGCAACGAGGGAAACGATGGCGATGGGAGGCTGCGGCTGCTCCGCGAGATTGCAGCCGGTCCGGAAATATTCCTCCAGCATCGTCCGGTTCGGCAGCCCTGTAGCCGGGTCATGCAAAGCCATGTGACGGATCTGATCCTTCATCAGCTTCTGCTCAGTCATATCGAACGCAATGCCAGTTAACGATACGATATTTCCGTCATTGTCGAGCTCCGGAAAGACGCGGTCGTGAATCCAGCGAATTTCGCCTTGACCGCTAATAATACGGTACTCATGTACGATAGAACGACCGCTTTGCAATTGACCTTGATTGGCCATGACTGCGGCATAGTCGTCAGGGTGGATCATTTGCTGCCATAGGTCCGGCTCGGAATAAAAAGCTTGCACCGGATGACCGTATACTTTTTCCGCCCCCAGAGACAATTGCAGCAGCTTTCGGGTTCCAGGCTCTACCGACCAAATCGCCACATTCAGCGTTTCGAATATATGCTCGAGCTGAAGCTTCGATTGAATGAGCTCCTTCTTCAAAATTTGGCTCGACGTAATATCTCTCGAAATGACATGGATGCGAGGGTGCTTGTCCCCTTCGCTGTAACATAAAGACAACACGATTTGCAGCGATTTCCGCTTGTCGTTCTTCGCCATTACATCAACATCGATGGAGCGAATTTCGCCTTGCTTCGCCTGCTCGAGCGCCCGGCGAAACCGATTCCGATGCTCGGGCACGACCAAGTCGGCGAAAGGGATTTGCAGCAGTTCTTCGCATGTATACGAAACGAGCTTGGACAAGGCCGCGTTCTGCTCCTCCACCATGCCCTGCTCGTTCAAGATGAATAACGGATACGGGAAACCCGTAAGCCATTTTTCGTGCAATAACCACGTTCTCATGCTGCCGCCCTCCAAGAAGAAATAAAAAAACCGATGATCATTCGGCAGCTGGCTGGCATCGCGGACATCCGCCTTAGCCCCTGTAGCTTTGCGTCTCAAGCTTTCGCCTGGTTTGCTCTTATCGCGATTCGGTTATCATGGTTTGCTTGTACATATTCAACACAGATCGGCTTTCTCCTTCCGTGCATGAAAAATCTTCGGGGCGGCTACGCTAACGTTATTCCATAATGAACAGGCAGGTGTAACGATGAAGCAATCCGAGCAATCGTCCAACCGCAGCCAAGAAAATCAAGCACTTCCTCCCGAATTTGAATTGCCGCATAAGTTGAACGATTCGGAGGCAGGCAAAGGCTGGACGGCCTTTGCCGATCAAGAGGAATATGTAGACGAGCCGTAAGTGCAGTCTGCCGCACTTGAAGTTACGAAAAGAACCTTCGCCTCCCTTCTTAAAAGGGAACGAAGGTTCTTTTCCATGTTTCATTTATGCATATACAAGCTCCCCATCTCGGACAGCCTCTTGCGCGGGCGCTGCTGCAGCGGCAGATCCCGCCATCCGCTTCGTTTGCGAGTCCGTCACATAGTCGCATAAATATTTGACAAATGCCTCGTCCCGGGCCAGCCATGCCGCATAATGGCGCTTCACATGGCGCTCGGCCGCCGCGAATGTCGGGAACGACAGCTCGAGCCTTTCCCCGTTCTCCTCGATGTGCCATTCCCCTCCCGATTGATAAATCCACAGCCGGTCGTCCTGGCGGTTGACATAGAGACTGCCATGCACATTGTCCTTCACGTTGTACGTATTGCGGAAAGCGTCGGGCTGCATCGGCTCGATCGCGAACGGCTCGGCGACATAGATGCGGTACAGCTCTTCGCTGAGGTTACAGCCGGCCGCCTTCGAGTGACCGCCTCCGCCGTACCTTCCGGCAATTTCGGACACGTCGATGCCGTCGTGCACCGTACGCAGACTAACCTTGCGCCCGCCCATATTAAGGATGACGATATAATCGAGATGGGCGTGTTCTTTGCCCAGCTCGTTGCCGAGCTCGGAATGGTACGATTCGGCATGGACGATGCCGATGCATTCTTCTCCTACGTAGGTTTGTACCATTTCCCGTCTTTTGCGCCTGACGTACCTTTCGATCCGTTCTTCTTCGATCTCCAAAATTTTGGTCTCGAAGTCGTCGAAGAAAAACTCGTCATGCTCCTGAAGCCTTTGCACCATTTTCCCTTCGAACTCATCGATCGATACCATGTAAAATAAGTCATTCAGCCGTTTGGCCATCTGATTGCCGAGTCGTTCCCAGTCCCACGTATCATATTGACGGACAAGCTCGACGAACTGCGCCAGCGCTTGTGTAGGCTGCAGATGACCTTTCTCCACCAAGTGTTCATAAAACAACGATGTCGCGCATGCGGGACGCCCGTCCGTATACTCCACCTGTACAAAGCTCCAATGATGCCGGTTCAGGTGAAGCGCGGACTTATGATGATCAATCAGCCGGATCGTTCCGCCGGCTTTGGCGTATGCGGTCATTCGCTCTTCAT
Organism: Paenibacillus chartarius; assembly: GCF_042432825.1. Taxonomy (NCBI): domain Bacteria; kingdom Bacillati; phylum Bacillota; class Bacilli; order Caryophanales; family Paenibacillaceae; genus Paenibacillus; species Paenibacillus chartarius. The sequence goes on from NZ_JBHLWN010000077.1 coordinate 130,598, forward strand.
TATCGCTGTTTACGGACAGATCGGTGATAAACACCTCAGCCGGCCGCTTCTTCGCCCCGTTCATCTTTGCCAGAAACCTCTCAACCTGAGGGTTCAAGCTGGATACGGAATTGTAACGGATATCCGCCTGCTCTCCGAATGCGCATCGCGCGACGATCCCGCATCCGACTCCATCCAAATCGTTGTGGGTAAACACCAAGATCACGCTGTCGTCCCTCCATATTCTGCGCAAAAATCAACACGTGCCTGCAGCTTCGTTTCCGCGGCGCACCACCTAGAATTCCCTCGCCTAGCCGCGTTATCCTTGGGATCGTTCTCGTATAAATCGATGCCGAATGACACACAATCTGATATAGCAATGCAACCGGACCACCGGAGTCATGTTAGGAATGAACATCAATTGCCGGGAAAGGTGGTCGCTATGAAGCCGAAGAAGTGGGACCTCATTTCACTTGCCTCTATCCCACTCATCATGACACTGGGAAACTCGATGCTGATCCCTGTGCTCCCGTTGATGGCAAGAGAATTGGCAATTACTTCGCTGCAAGTGAGCATGTTCATTACCGTTTTTGCCGTTGTGGCTATCCTGTTGATTCCGATTGCCGGTTATTTGTCGGACCGTTACGGACGGAAGAAAGTAATCGTACCAAGTTTAATTATTACCGGGGTCGGGGGAGCCGTCTCCGCTTTGGGGGCTTGGCTGCTGAAAGACGGCATGGCCTATTGGACGATTGTCGGCGGACGATTCCTGCAGGGCATCGGTGCGGCGGGCGCCGCCCCAGTCGTTATGCCTTTGATCGGTGATATGTTTAAACGGGAAAGCGAAGTCAGCCACGGTCTCGGCGTCATCGAAACATCGAATACGTTCGGCAAAGTGCTGAGTCCGGTGCTGGGCGCGGCGCTCGGTTCGGTGCTGTGGTATTTACCCTTCGTCTCCATCCCTGTATTCTGTGCCGTATCCGTTCTGCTTGTCCTATTTCTCGTCAGGTCGCCGAAGATGAAGGAAAGTCCGCCGAAGTTCGCCGAGTTCCGCAAATCGGTTGCCGCTATTTTCAAGCAGAAGGGCCGCTGGCTGTATGCCATATTCGCCATCGGCGGCATTTGCATGTTCGTCGTGTTCGGCGTGCTGTTTTACTTATCGTCGAATCTCGAGGATACTTTCGGAATAACCGGAATTACCAAAGGATTGATATTGGCGATTCCAACGGGGGCCCTATGTTTGGCCTCTTATGTGACCGGTAAATTTATCGGCTCAAACAAGAAGCGGATGAAATGGGTGAATTTCTTCGCCATGGTGCTCGTGACCGCTTCGATCTTTGCCATAGCCTGGTTTGATAACATCATATTCGTCATAGCATCGCTTGTGCTTGGCGGTGCGGGAATCGGCATCTCGCTGCCGTGTCTGGACGCCCTGATTACGGAAGGCATTCAGAAGGAGCAGCGCGGTACGATATCCTCGATTTACAGCTCCGTCCGGTTCGTCGGCGTGTCGCTCGGTCCTCCGGTCGTTTCTTTGCTGATGGGCATTTCACATTCCGTCCTGTTTCTCACGATTGCCGGACTGTCCGCTTTTGCAGCGCTGCTAACATTGGTAGCGATTCGCCCGCAGGAAAAGAACAACAAATCGTCCAAGCCTCAACCGCCGCGGGAGCGGAAAAACAGGGTATTCGTTATGCACAAACGCGAACCGGCGCGATAACCCTTATAGACACAGCAAAAAACGCCGATGGTTATGCGCGGCGTTTTTATTTGCCCGTTCAGCCGTTAAGGCAGCAGTCCAGGATTTTGCTTGCGAAGCTTGGCGTATGCTTCCGGGTATACCGCTTCAAGTGCGGCAGCGTAATGGCGCATCTTGTGATTGCCCAGCCAATTGGAACGGTTAAAATGAACATACAGTGCACGATTCACATGAACATAGGCGAATTCAGCCCCTAAGGCCGGGGGGAACGCCGTAATGACGTCGCGGACATTTTCGACCCGGACGCTGAGCGGTACGAGCCGATCATACTCGGAGGCGAACTGAATGTCGCCCACCTTCGGAGAACCGAATGTATACACGCAGGGCTTGCGAAATCGCGTATGCAGCGCAACATCTACGGCTGCCAGCGTTGCGAGCGCTCCCCCCATACTATGCCCTGTTAGAATCAGCTTCTTATTCGGCGAAAGACGTCGAAGGGCATGCATCAGCGGAGAACGAATTTGATGCTGATACAATTCGATGAAGCCGCGGTGAACGAAGCCGGCCTTCCGGCTGTAAGGGTAAGGGACCGGCTGCAATTTCAAATCCGTTCCCAGATCCCGCAAGCCGTCCGTACCGCGAAACGCGGCAATGATCGTTCCAGGCGCTTCGATGACGTAGCCGCGGTACCGGGAGGATCCGAGCGAAGCGACGAGACGATATCCTTTTGCCAACACGAAGCTCCCTTTGCCGCGCAGCTGCAGCACCGCTTGATAAGCCGCACCGCAAGCCAACACCGTCCATTGTCCCCGAAGCTTTGGCGTTCGCATCCTCCGTCCCCCTTCCGCTTTTCATCGATGCCTTAAAGCATTGTATGAGTTACGAAGACAAACAGAAACGTTCTGCTGCCTAAAGCAAATCTTAATAATGTTTAATACATATCCAATATTTGTCTAACAACTCGGATCTAAAATGAGACTTGTCCCAAGGAGGAGGTGTGTGATATGAAACAGTTGAAAATTAAAGCGCACGGATTGACCTTTGATACTCCGGTTGTAAACAGCAATGCCGTGTTTTGGGAAATCAAGGAACCCGAGTATGCCCGATTACGGAACGGTGAGCAAGTAGCGTTAGTCGAGAGGGGTACGGAAGTGCCGATGCAAGTCATGAAATGTCCTCGCCGCGATGTCATATTGACACCGCTCGGCTGCGACCTGAACGAGATTTATCGGGAAGACAGCGGTATCGATGAAGAAGCCTACAACAGCGAGGAGCTGATATTCGACTCCTATCGCTTAAATACATTCGGTGTTCTTAGCGGCAAGCAATTCAATCATTCCGTCCGGATCGTGTCGATCAGCAAGCTCGGCATCGGATTTACGATATCGAAGTTCATGCTGAACTTCGACGAGACGTACCGGCTGAACGTCATATGCGACGAAGAACCGATCAGCCTTCAAGCTTCCATACGGTATGCCCATCTTATCGAAAAAGGCATTTATTACTCGGCCGCCATCAAGTCCATCAAGCCTCGTGATTTGGAAGTGCTTCGTTATTATACGGCCAGCCAGCAGCTGCGGTAAGCCGGAAATGCCAAAACGCCTCCCTGCCTTCATGAGAAGGTCGGGAGGCGCTTATGCTTCAGCTTCTTAACGTTGTAGCTAAGATTGCAATAAAATTAATCGAACAGTGCGTCAAAATCGACGGCGCGAGCGTGCCGTGCTTCTTATACAACCAGCACATCATCCAGCTGACGACCGCGTACCCGAGAAATCGCTCCCAGCTCAAGTGAGCCGCACCGAATATGACCGAAGTAACGCCCGCCGCCGCCCAGAACGGCAGCTTGCCAAGGAAAGCGCCGAAAATAATGCGGCGGTAAAAAATTTCTTCGGCTATCGGCCCGAGGACGATGACGTGAAACACCATAATCGGAAACTGTTCGGTCAGCTGGTCCGTCAGCGAAACTTCAGGCCTGAATAACAGCGTACATAGAGCCATAGCATAAATCGAAATTTGCAGCGCCAGCGCGTAATCCTTATACATCCCCTTATTGCGGATCAGCCGGTTCCAGTCGGTGCCAATCCATTCATCCTTCAGCAAATAAATCATAAGCGGAATAATGATCGACGGGACCAGCCCCATCATGTACTTGCTTGGTCCGATAAGCAGAACGCCCGGACCGACTCCAAAGAAGAATATGATACAAATACTGACGTACCGCAGCCAAATCAATGGTGGTGTCCCCTAACTTATCGTGATGTACATGCGTATGCGCGAAAGAGTTCTATGGATAACTATAGCGCACGCCTATGAAAAGCACAATAAGTCCATGCCGGGCGGCAGAAGCCGAACGGACACGGACTTATTGGATGGATTCGCATGCACGCATCATGCTCCTTATTCGGTCTCTTCTGCAAGTCTGAACATGAAGTAGCTGCGGCAGCTGTTGGTAAAGAACAGCCGGTCGTCAGCGGCTGACGCCGGTACTTCCGACATAAGAGCTTCGCTCCCGAGCTCGCCATGACTTCTTTCGGAGCGGCGCGCATCGGCACCTTGCTCTCCGTGTTTTTGAATGTCGGCCATCGCAGATCACCCTTTCGAATATTCCTATATGTTACATTGTATTATAACAGTATCGATTTAACAACTTCTGTTATATATCAATTTTTCTTATGGGCAAAAAGAAAAGAGACGATCGTCACATCGTCTCTTATCATCATGGATTTACTCCGCTCTTCGCTCTTCGTACAAATCGATATACTGCTGCGCCGACCTTTTCCAGCTGAAGTCGAGCTTCTTGATGTTGCGGTGAATATGAGCCCATGCTTCATGATCGTTCCGGTAAAAATACACTGCTCTCCGAACCGTATGCAGCATATCGTGCGCATTATAATTCGCGAAGGAAAAGCCGGTGCCCTCTCCGGTAAATTCATTATACGGCTGCACGGTATCCCGCAAGCCGCCGGTCTCGCGGACAATCGGCAAGGTGCGGTAGCGCAGCGCAATCAGCTGGCCGATCCCGCACGGCTCGAATTGCGACGGCATCAGGAACAGGTCGGAGCCGGCGTATATCCGGCGCGACAGCCCGTCATCGAACCGGATTTGCGCCGACAGTTTAGCCGGATATTCCCGAGCCGCCCAACGGAACAGCTCCTCGTATTGATGCTCTCCCGTGCCGAGAATGACGAACTGTGCATCGAGCGAAAGCAGCTCGCTAATGACATGGCGCACAAGATCGAGGCCTTTCTGCTGCACGAGCCTGGTGACCATGGAGATAACGGGGGTTTCAGCGCTGACCGGCAGGCCGAGCTCCTCCTGCAGCTTCAGCTTGTTCTGCTGTTTTTTCGTGAGCGAATCGCGGTAGTTAACGACAAGATGCGGATCGGTCATCGGGTCGAATTGTTCATTGTCGATGCCGTTCACAATGCCGTACAAGTCCCCGCTCCGATAGCGCAGCAAGCTGTCCAGGTACTCGCCGTAATACGGAGTTTGAATTTCCTCCGCATACGTGCGGCTCACCGTCGTCAGCACGTCTGCAAACTGCAGCCCGCCCTTCAGGAAGCTTCCCCCGCCGTGCAGCTCGAGAGCCGTTCCGGTAAAGTAGCCGTCGTCCAGCAGAAACAGCTCCTTCATTTGGTCGATCGGGAACACGCCCTGATATTTCAGGTTGTGAATCGTCAGCATCGTCTTTATGCCGTGGAACCATTCACCGCGCTGGAACTGCGCTTTCAGCAGCACCGGGATCATGCCCGTCTGCCAGTCGTGGCAATGAATCCAGTCCGGCTTGAAATCAAGATGCGGCAGCGCCTCCAGCACCGCCTTACTGAAGAAGCCGAACCGCTCCGGCTCGTCCCCGTACCCGTACAGGCCGGGACGGCCGAAGTAATATTCGTTGTCTAGGAAATAATACGTAACTCCTTCGTATTGAAGCGTTTGAATGCCGCAATACTGTTCGCGCCAGCCCAGCCGAAGGGTAAAGTTCGTGATGCCGGTCAGTTGTTCCTTCCAAGTCTGCGGCATATCGGCGTACTTCGGCAGCACGACTCGTACGTCGATGCCTTGCTTGAGCAGTTCCTTAGGCAGCGATCCGATGACGTCGGCGAGACCTCCTGTTTTGATGAAAGGGACGGCTTCCGATGCCGCGAACAATACTTTCACCCTGAACACTCCTTATCCGGTTTAGTTCCTTCCGCGTCTAAATCACTTTGGTTTTGGCAGCGATGAAAGGAGCTTTATTGTCGCCCGCCAGCATGCGGCCGCGGGATATAAACACGTCCTTGTCGAGAATGGCGTTCTCGATAATGACATTTTCCTCGATTTCACAATTTTGCAGGATGATGCTGTTTTTGACGACGGCGCCTTTGCGAATTTTCACGCCGCGGAACAGCAGGCTGTTCTCGACGCGACCCTCTATGGTGCAGCCGTTGGCGATCAGCGAATTGCGGACTTGGGCGGATTCCATATATTTCGCCGGCGGCTCGTCTTTGACCTTCGTGAAGATCGGCATTTGCTTCTGGAAGAACAGCTCGCGCCATACTTTCGGCTGCAGCAGCTGCATCGAATTGCGGTAATAGCTTTGGATCGAGTTCACGATGCCCAGATGGCCTTTGAACGGATAACCGTATACGGTCAGCTTGTCGATGTTTTTCATAATGCCGTCGCGTACGAGATGATCGTAGCCCTGCGCCAGGCACGACTCGACCATGTCCAGGAGCAGCTCCTTGCTCATGAGATACATTTCCATCGATACCTTGTTCGTCCGCAGCCGGCCGGTATGATCCTCCATGACCGTGACTTGGCCGTCTGGTTTAACGGCAATGCGGCGGAAGCGGGCCTGCTCCTCATCCTCCACTTCCTTGTAGATGACCGTTACGTCGGCGCGATTTTCCTGATGGAACTTCAGCACGTCGTTAAAATTGATATTGCACACCATGTGGCTGCGCGAGATCAGCACGTACTCTTCACGTCCGCGGTAGAAATAGTCCCGGTGGCTGTAGAACTGAAACAAATCGCCGCGCGCCATGCCCGTCGGCTCGTCAAGTACGGCGGGCAGAACGAACAGTCCCCCGCGCTTGCGGTCCAGATCCCATTCTTTGCCCGAGCCCAGATGGTCCATCAGCGAACGATACTTATGCTGCGTAAAGACGGCAACGTTATCGATTCCTGAATTCACCATGTTGGACAATGCAAAATCAATCAGCCGATACCGGCCGCCGAACGGCACTGAAGCGACACAGCGATAGTAGGTCAATTCCTCCAGCGCGTCTGGCTCGTTCACCAAGTTGATAACACCCATTATCGGATTCATCGTACTCCGCTCCCCTCCGTGGACTTGCCTGAGATGACTTCGCCGGCTCCGATCAATACGATCTCGTCCGATTCCGGATTCCCTACGACGGCGCCGTCCTCGACGATCGTGCCATCGCCGATAATCGCTTTATGAATCGTCACATTGTCGCCGATCCGTACGTTCGGCATAATAACCGAATCGGCAATGCGGCTGCCTTCGCCGACCTGCACGCCGTAGAACAGCACCGAATGGTCGACGCTGCCGAAGACGGCGCAGCCTTCGTTCACGAGCGATGACTTGACCTGGGCTCCCGGCGCAATATATTGAGCAGGCTGATACGGATTGACGGAATAAATGCGCCATTCCTTCTCGTTCAAGTTCAGCTCCGTGGAATTGTCCAGCAAATCCATGTTCGCTTCCCACAAACTCTCGATCGTGCCGACATCTTTCCAATAGCCTTGGAACGGGTACGCGTACATTGCTGCGCCGGTATTCAGCATCATCGGGATGATGTCTTTGCCGAAGTCGTTGGAGGAATTCGGATTCGTTTCATCCTCCATCAAGTACTGCTTCAGCACCTTCCAATTGAAAATGTAAATGCCCATCGACGCCAGATTGCTCTTCGGCTCCTTCGGCTTCTCCGCAAATTCCGTAATCGTCTGATTCGGGCCCGTACTCATAATCCCGAACCGGCTCGCTTCCTCCCACTTGACTTCAATGACGGCGATCGTCGCGTCCGCGCCTTTCTCTTTATGGAATTCGAGCATCAAATCATAATTCATCTTGTAAATATGATCGCCCGATATGACGAGCACGTACTCCGGGTTGTACTGCTCGATAAATCCGATGTTCCGGTAGATCGCATTGGCAGTTCCTTTGTACCAGTCGCCGCCCTTCTGCTCCATGAACGGGGGCAGCACCGTCACACCGCCGTTCTTTCTGTCGAGATCCCAAGGAGTTCCGATGCCGATATACGAATTCAGAACGAGCGGCTGGTACTGCGTCAGTACACCGACGGTATCGATGCCGGAGTTCGTGCAGTTGCTGAGCGTGAAATCGATAATACGGTACTTCCCGCCAAAATGTACCGCCGGCTTCGCCAAATTCCGGGTCAGCACGCCCAATCGGCGCCCTTCGCCGCCGGCCAGCAGCATTGCCACGCATTCCTTTTGTCTCATGGAACTTCCTCCTACATGTAGATAATTGATAAACCGTCACTACGGAGCATGGATGTGGTCAAGCTTCGGCGGCCTCCGGCGGCTGCTTGCGGGGCCGTCCCCGTTTGCGCGGCGCCGGTTGGGCCGTATCCGCAGGCGCAAGCTGCGGAATATGCGGCGGCTCCTCTGCAGCGGCACGCTTCAAGACGACAACGCCGAGAGGCGGAACGTCGATGCGGACGAGATGCGGCCGGCCGTGCCAGCCCGGCGCTTCCGTCTTCAGCGGAGCGCCGTTCCAAATGCCCGAACCGCCGAACTCCGGCTTATCGCTGTTAAAGATTTCGATATATTCGCCGGCCTGCGGCACGCCGATCCGATAGTCATGGTAGACGATCGGAGTAAAATTGCACACGACGATGAGCTCTTCCCCGGGCGCAGCCCCGCGGCGGGTATAGATCAGGATGCTCTGTTCATTGTTGTTGACATCGATCCACTCGAAGCCATCCGGCCGATGATCGAGCTCCCACAGGGCGGGCTCTCGCAAATACAGCCGGTTCAGCTCCAGCGTGTAGGCCGACATCGCCGAGTGCAGCGGATATTCGAGCAGGAACCAGTCCGTCTGCTCCAGATCCTTCCATTCGTCATACTGGCCGAATTCGCCGCCCATAAACAGCAGCTTCTTGCCCGGCTGCGTCGCCATATAGCCGTACAGCAGCCGCAGTTGCGCGAACTTTTGCCAATAATCGCCCGGCATCTTGTTCAGCAGCGACCGCTTGCCGTGGACAACCTCGTCGTGTGACAGAGGGAGCAAATAATTTTCCGAATAAGCATACATCATCGCGAACGTCAGCAGGTTATGGTGCCATTTGCGTTGGATCGGATCCAGCTGAAAATAGCGCAGCGTATCGTTCATCCAGCCCATGTTCCATTTGTAGTTGAAGCCAAGCCCGCCTTCGTGCGCCGGCTTCGTAACGCCCGGCCAATCGGAGGAATCTTCGGCCATCATGAGCGCATGCGGGAAATATTGAAATACAGCCTTGTTCAAATTGCGGAGAAACTCGACGGCCTCGAGATTGGCGTCTCCGCCATATTGATTGAGGGTCCACATCGATTCCGGCTTGCCGAAGTTCCAGTGCAGCATGGAGGCGACTGCGTCGACCCGTAAGCCGTCCAGATGAAATTCCTCCAGCCAGTAGATCGCGTTCGAGATTAGGAACGATATGACTTCGCCGCGTCCGAAATCGAAGCTGAGCGTCCCCCACTCCGGCTTCTCGGCCCGGCGGTGATCTTCATATTCGTATAGAGGCTGACCGTCGAATTGGCGCAGTCCGTGATCGTCCTTGCAGAAGTGGCCCGGCACCCAGTCCATGATGACCCCGAGACCGCGCTGATGCGCACGGTCGACGAAATATTTCAGGTCGTTCGGATATCCGAACCGGCTCGTCGGTGCGAAGTAGCCTGTAGACTGGTAGCCCCATGAACGATCGTACGGATGCTCGGTGAGCGGCAGCAGCTCGATATGCGTATATCCCCGCTCCACCGCGTAATCGACCAATTCGTGAGCCATCTCCCGATACGAATACCATTCGCCGCCATTCTTCTTTTTCCATGTACCCAGATGAACCTCATAGATGGAGAGAGGCTTATAGTAAGGGGGCTGCTCCTGCTTGCGGCGCTGCCATTCGGCATCGCCCCACATGTAGCCGTCAAGTCTGTAAATGCGGGAGGCCGTGCCCGGCTTCAGTTCGGCAAGGAATGCATACGGATCCGCCTTCATCATGTGCCGCCCGTCACGGGTGAAGATCTCGTATTTGTAGAAATCCCCTTCCCGGGCCTCGCTGACAAATCCGCACCAGATGCCGGAGTCGCCGAGCCGCTCCAGCGGGTGGCGGCTGCCGTCCCAGCCGTTGAAATCTCCCGGAACCCGTACCATAGCGGCGTGCGGAGCCCATACGGCGAAACGGACGCAAGTTTTGCCGCCTTCCTGAACGAAGTGGGCGCCCAGCATTCGGTAGCTGTGATACAGCGCACCTTGAGAGAATAAATACAGCTGTTCCGCTTGCGGAATTGCGTCATTCACCATAGCCAGTCGCTTAACCTCCTTCAAGAGTACCGTTCATGGAAATAAATCGGTGTACCCGCTAAACCTTCGACGTAAACTCCTTTAATTTTCAAAACAGGATTTTCGACGATGCAAGAAGAATGTAATGAATGGACCTGTCCAGAAAGGATGAATGCAATGAAAGACAAGACAAAGGGTTTACTGCTCGGTCTGGCAATCGGAACGATGCTCAGCGGTTCCGTCGCTTACGCCGGCGGAACGCAAATCGAGGTCGCCTTCCGCGAGCTCAAGTTCATGTTTGACGGGATTGAGAAGAAACCGTCGGAAACACCCGCTTTTATTTATCAAGGAACGACTTACGTCCCGGTACGATTCGTCAGCGAAGCGCTTGGCCGTAACGTCGAATGGGACGATGCCGCTTCGACGATCTGGATCGGCGACAAGACGAGCGCCGCCGCCGTGGTTGCCGCTTATAACGGCGGTGTCGTGACGAACGGCGAATTCAGCGTCTACTTGGCCGTGACCAAAATGCTCAATTCCCGCTACACTGGCGGCGAGCTGTCCGATGAACAGAAGAAGGCTCTTCTTGAGCAGCTCATCGCCGAACGGTGGTTCGCCGCCCAGGCGACCGAAGAGCAGAAGAGCGCTGCCGCCGCCAAGTCGAAAGCGCAGCTGCTGGAATGGCAGGAGCGACTCGGCGGCGAAGAAGCGCTGCGGAACGCGCTGACGCCGCACAAGCTCGTGCTGGACGATCTGGAGCAATTCGTTTACCGCCAAGAGCTGCTCGGCCTCGGACTGAAGTCCAGAGTCTCGGAAGCGGAGCTGCAATCGTCGTTCGATGCGAAGCTGAAGGCGGCTCCCGACGATTTTGTATGGGCATCGGTTCGTCACATTCTGATCGGCTTGACGGACAATGCGACCGGAGAGCCCCGCACCAAAGAAGAGGCGCTGAAGCGAGCTAACGACGTGCTGTCCAAGCTGAAGGCCGGCGGCGACTTCGCCAAGCTCGCAGGCGAATATTCGGACGATCCCGGCTCCAGCGCGAACGGCGGTCTTTACGAGGACGCTCCTGTCGGCAATTGGGTCGTGCCGTTCAAGGAAGCGGCCAAGAGCTTGCCGCTGAACCAGCTCAGCGAACCGGTGGAAACCGAATACGGCTACCACCTGATGAAGGTTGAGTCCCGCAGAACGATCACGCTTCAAGACGTCAGGGACGAGCTCTTGTCCGAAGCGTCGCAGCAGCAGTTCCAACGCTTCTTGACCGAAGAACTGCCCGGCATCATTCAATCGATGGAATTGCCGAAATAATCTGCCATTCCATTCTAGATTGAGCCTATCCCCCATCTGCCATTCAAAGGCGATGGATCCGTATGTTCGATGCGCCCCGAGCCTTGCTCGGGGTATTTGTGCTGCCGTTTGCCCTACGGTTTCCGCATGGTGTACAATAAAATATCAAATGTTAGCGAACCAACGCGGAAAGAAGGACAACTATGTACGTTGCGCAAGATTGGAAAGATTACGAACTGATCGATACCGGCAGCGGCGAGAAGCTCGAGCGGTGGGGGCACGTTGTGCTGCGCCGTCCCGATCCGCAAATCATTTGGCCGCTTACCGAATCGCCGGCATGGCATAAGGCGGACGCTCACTATCACCGTTCGTCAAGCGGCGGCGGCAGTTGGACGTACCGAACCAAAATCCCCGAAAAATGGACGATCGGCTACCGCGATCTGAAGTTCCACATCAAGCCGACCGGCTTCAAGCATACGGGCCTGTTCCCTGAGCAGGCGATCAACTGGTCGTGGATGATGGACAAGATCGCATCGGCTGGCCGTCCGATTCGCGTGCTGAACTTGTTCGCCTATACCGGCGGGGCGACGGTTGCCTGTTCAGCCGCCGGCGCCGAAGTATGCCACGTCGACGCTTCCAAAGGCGTCGTGCAGTGGGCCAAAGAGAACGCCCAGCTGTCCGGGCTGGGAGAAAGACCGATCCGGTTCATTACCGACGACGTGTTCAAATTCGTTCAACGCGAACAGCGCCGCGGCTCCAAATACGACGCGATTATTATGGATCCTCCGTCGTACGGACGCGGTCCGAACGGAGAAACGTGGAAGCTGGAAACCGACTTGTACCGCTTCCTGCTCAGCTGCACGGAAATTCTGACCGACAACCCGCTGTTCCTGCTCGTCAACTCGTATACGACCGGCATTTCTTCAACGGTCATTTACAACATGTTGACCACGCTGATGAAACCGAAGTACGGCGGCAGCATATCCAGCGGCGAGATCGGCCTGCCGATCACCGCCAGCGGATTGCGACTGCCCTGCGGCATTCTCGCGCGCTGGGAGGCCTGAGACCGGTGAACGCTGACGATGCGAAGCTGATCGAACTCTCGTCCGGTGTGCCGATCCTGTACGAAGACAACCATGTGCTCGTCGTCGTCAAGCCGGTCAACATGCCCACGCAAGCCGACGACTCCCGCGATCCGGACCTGCTGAGCGTGCTCAAGGCCGGTGTGAAAGAGCGTTACGGCAAGCCCGGCAATGTGTTTCTCGGATTGGTGCATCGGCTCGACCGCCCCGTCGGCGGCGCCATGGTTTTCGCCCGCACGTCCAAAGCCGCCTCCCGTTTGTCGGACGCCGTGCGGACAAGGGCGTTCGGCAAAACGTATTTTGCCGTCGTCCACGGCGCGATGCCGCAGCCAAACGGAACGCTTCGCCATTACCTTGTCAAGGACGCCAAATCGAATACGGTTCAAGCGGTGGACCGAACGCATCCGGAGGCGAAAGAAGCTATTCTCGATTACAACGTATTAGCCTCATCTCCCTCGGCAGCGGAAGGCCACGGTTTACAGCTTGTTGAAATCAAGCTGCAAACGGGTCGCCCTCATCAAATCCGCGTACAATTCAGCACGATCGGACACCCGCTATACGGTGATCAAAAATATGGCGGCCGTTACAGCGAACCTGGGCAGCAAATCGCACTCTGGTCCGTGCTGCTCGGCTTCGAGCATCCGACGACAAAAGCACCGATGCGCTTCGTCGCGGCGCCGCCCGATCTGTATCCATGGACGATCTGGTCGGCGTCAATTGGCGATTTTCTCCAGCAAATACATAAGTAGCTTCTGGTTATGGGCGGATATGCGGCCAAGCGTTGCATTCAGATACTGCTCCCGAATTGCGACACCGCGTTCGCATTCCGCTCTTCCCTTCTCCGTTACGTGAACCCATACGATCCGCCGGTCACGCTCGTCCCTCACCCTCTCGATCAGCTCGTTCTTTTCCATCCGGTCGAGCAGCGTCGTTACGGCAGCCGGTGTCGTCTCCAGCACTTCGATGAGATCCGACGGCTTCTTCCGCTCTTCGCTGCCGAGCAGCAGCTCCAACACGTGCAATTGCCCCTCTGTTAAGCTTGGGGCCAGTTCTTCTTCCATATGGCTTTTCCACTCTTTGGACAATTTCGCCCACAGCTTCGCAAATTCGGCTGAATACATGCCTGGTTATCCCTCCCTTAGCTGTGTGTCGTCACCTGGTTTGTATGTCCATATTATAGCATCTGTCCGTTCCTTAACACCATTAATATATTATGACAAAAAGGGCGCTCCGCCTTGTGAATGCGCCAAATCCCGGTCCGATTGATGCCATCTGATGGCGGCTATTGTCAGTCGGTGTCTCGACGATATTTTGGTAAAAATTAATCTTTTGCCGATTCTTCTCCAATGACCTCGCACGCTCGCGAATCCGTCGTCATATACTGCTCCATATAGGCAAATATCACGGAAGCGTTCTCCGTAAAGGAGTTGGAAACGATGGAAGCATGGAAAATAGAGCTCGGCAACAAAGCGCTCGAGCTCGGCATAATAAAAGACCCACACTGGCTCGAGCGTCTGGACGACCCGATGACCGTGTGGGCGGTATTGGAGCTGGCGGTAACGATGATGGAGAAGCTGGATCCTCCGACCGTCAGCTATGATTGAGGCAGCTCGGGATATCGCAGCACATCCACGATCGATACCGTCTTGGATGCCGGTATGAGCTGTTTTCCTACGGAACGGCGATCTTCGAGCGGCGCCGCCTCCGTCGAGAAGATAAGCCTCTCGCCGCTGCTAAGCCAAGCGATCAGCCTGTAATCCATTTTCACCAGGAAGCTCCTGATCAATCCGTTGCCGTTCGGCTTCACTCGCTTGCCTTCTTTGAATTCGAAGGTAGCGATCCCTTTGCCGCCCCGGCCCTGGGTTGGATAGTCGACAATGAGCGAACGCTTCGCATAACCGAGATCGGTCAGCACGAGCAGCTCGCCTTCGTCGCCATAAATCCATTCGGCACCGACGACTTCATCGTCTTCCTTGAGTGCGATGCCGCGTACGCCGCCGGCGGCGCGGCCCATCGGATTGACCTCCTCCTCGCGGAAACGGATGCTCATGCCCTGCTTTGTCACCAGCACGATATCCTTCGAGTTGTCACTGACAACAACCTGAAGCACCTCGTCGCCGTCGGCGACCTTGCAGGCCACGATGCCGGTTGAGCGGTTCGATTTGTATTCCTTGAGCTCCGTCCGCTTTACTTGCCCCTTCTTCGTTACGAATACGAGCGATTTGGCCGGATCCTCAAAATCTTTGACCGGAATGACGGAGACGATGCGGTCGTCCTTCGGGATCGGAATAACGTTGACGATCGCTGTGCCGTTGTCCTTCCACTTGTATTCCGGAATTTGATGGACAGGCAGCGCGTAGTATTGTCCGCTCTTCGTGAACAACAGCAGCGTTTCGATCGTGTTCACGTTCAACAGGAACCGGACGAAATCGCCTTCCTTCAGCCCGGTATTGTCCAGCTCGCCGCCGGAACGGGTGTACGACAACAAGCTCGTCCGCTTGACGTAGCCTTCCTGTGACAGTGTGACCAGCACATCCTCCGGCGTCACCATGACTTCCAGGCTGACTTTCAGCTCCTCGACCTCGTCCTGAATTTCCGACCGTCGGTCGATGCCGTATTTGTGGCGAATTTCGCTCATCTCGTCCTTAATGACGCCGAGAAGCTTCTTCACGGAACCGAGGATGCCTCGCAAGTACGCAATGGTCTTCTCGATTTCGCGAAGCTCTTTTTGCAAGGAGTGGATTTCCAGATTCGTTAGACGGTACAGCTGGAGCGTCAAGATCGCATCCGCCTGCCGCTCCGTAAAGCCGAATTGAGCGACCAGGTTGTTTTGCGCGTCCTGACGGTTCTTCGACGCCTTGATCGTGGCGATGACATCGTCCAAAATATTCAGCGCCTTCACGAGTCCTTCGAGGACGTGAGCGCGGTCTTCGGCTTTCTCCAGCTCGAATTGGGAGCGGTGCGTCACGACCTCCTTCTGATGCTCGATGTAGGCCGTCAGCATCTCCTTTACGCCAAGCTGCCTCGGCGTCTTGTTGACGATCGCCACCATGTTAAAGCTGTATGTCACCTGCAGGTCGGTCTTCTTCAGCAAATAGGCGAGAATGCCTTGTGCGTCCGCGTCCTTCTTCAGCTCGATGACGATGCGCAGACCTTCGCGGCCGCTTTCGTCGCGAACCTCGGCTATACCCTCGACCTTCTTCTCGAGACGGATCGTTTCCATTGCGGTGACAAGCCGGGACTTGACGACCTGATAAGGAATTTCCGTAATGACAATCTGCTGCTTGCCGCCGCGCAAATCCTCAATCGCGGTTTTCGCCCGAATGTAAATGCGGCCCTTACCGGTGCGGTACGCCTCGCGAATGCCGTCCGTGCCCATAATAATGCCGCCTGTCGGGAAATCCGGACCTTTCAGGATGTCCATCAATTCCTCAAGCTCGATCTCCGGCTTGTCGATGATAGCGATACACGCGTCGATCACCTCGCGCATATTATGCGTCGGAATTTCGGTCGCGAAGCCGGACGAGATGCCGCTGACCCCGTTCACGAGCAAATTCGGATAACGCGAAGGCAGAACGGTCGGCTCCTTCGTCGTGTTGTCGAAATTGTCCTTGAATACGACTGTCCGTTTCTCGATATCGCGCAGCAGCTCCATCGCGATCTCGGACAAGCGCGCCTCCGTGTACCGCATCGCGGCCGGCGGATCGTCGTCCATCGAGCCCCAGTTTCCGTGGCCGTCGACAAGCGGATGCGCCATCTTCCAAGGCTGCGCCATGCGCACCATACCCTCATATATCGAAGAATCGCCGTGCGGATGATAGTTGCCCATCACGTCGCCGACCGTCTTCGCCGATTTCCGGTAAGGCCGGTCCGGTGTGTTGCCGGCATCGTACATCGCGTACAGAATACGCCGCTGAACCGGCTTCAGCCCGTCGCGAACGTCCGGAATGGCACGGTCTTGAATAATATATTTGGAATAGCGTCCGAACCGGTCGCCTACGACTTCCTCCAAAAACGCCGGCAGAAAATGCTCCATTGTGCTCAAGCTATGTCACCTCTGTTGTAGGGTGGAGTACGTGGGGTTAAGTATCTGGGGTCCCCGCAAAGTAATCGGATTACGCTTCAGAGCTTCTCGTCACTTTGTGGGGCTCAGTTGTTGGGGTCCCCGCAAAGTAATCGGAATACGCTCCAGAGCTTCTCGTCACTTTGTGGGGCGCAGTTTACTCCTCGAACTCCGTGAAGTCGACGTTCTCGATGATCCAGCGCTTGCGGGGGTCGACCTTGTCGCCCATCAGCGTCGATACGCGCCGCTCCGCCTTCGCAGCGTCCTCAATCTGCACCTGAAGCAGCGTGCGCGACTCCGGATTCATCGTCGTTTCCCACAGCTGATCCGGGTTCATTTCGCCCAGCCCCTTGTACCGCTGCAGCTCGACATTTTTCCCGAGCTCCTTCATAATTCCGCCGAGCTGATCGTCCGTCCACGCATAGCGGACCGCAGCCGATTTGCCGCCCTTCTTCGTCACTTTATACAGCGGCGGCTGTGCGAGGTACACCTTCCCGGCGTCGATCAGCGGCTTCATGTAACGGAAGAAGAACGTCAGCAGCAGCACCTGAATGTGCGCGCCGTCCGTATCGGCGTCGGTCATAATAATGATTTTGCCGTAGTTGCTTTCCTCGATGTCGAATTCCGAACCGACCCCGGCCCCGATCGCCGTAATGATCG
Source organism: Paenibacillus chartarius (assembly GCF_042432825.1). Classification (NCBI taxonomy): domain Bacteria; kingdom Bacillati; phylum Bacillota; class Bacilli; order Caryophanales; family Paenibacillaceae; genus Paenibacillus; species Paenibacillus chartarius. The sequence continues at coordinate 147,877 of NZ_JBHLWN010000077.1, forward strand.
CTTTGTATTCCTCGTTCTTCAGAATATCGAGCAGCTTCGCCTTCTCCGGATTCATCGGTTTGCCCTTCAGCGGGAGAATCGCCTGATGCTTCGAATCGCGTCCCTGCTTGGCCGAGCCGCCGGCGGAGTCGCCCTCGACGATAAACAGCTCGTTCTTGGCATAATCTTTAGACTGCGCCGGGGTCAGCTTGCCGCCGAGGTTCGAGCTCTCGCCCTTGCCCTTCTTGCCGGTGCGGACTTCTTCGCGCGCTTTGCGCGCCGCTTCCCGCGCCTTCGCCGCCTGCACCGCTTTCTTCAGCAGCGCCTGCCCCGTCTGCGGGTTTTCTTCCAGGAACACCGTCATTTTATCGGAGACGACCGCATCGACGGCGCTGCGCGCGGAGGCGCTTCCGAGCTGATCCTTCGTCTGGCCGACGAACTCGACCTCGCCCATCTTGATGTTGATGACCGCCATCAAGCCCTCGCGCAAATCGTTGCCTTCCAAATTTTTGTCTTTTTCTTTGAGAATGCCCGTCTTGCGGGCATAATCGTTCATCACGCGGGTAAACGCCGTCTTGAAGCCCGTTTCGTGCGTACCGCCGCCGCGGGTCGGGATCGAGTTGACGAACGAGGCGAGCGTTTCGGTGTAGCCGTCGTTGTATTGCAGCGCCACCTCGACCTCGATCTCATCCTTCTCGGCATGGAAATGAATGACGTCGTGCAGCACCGCTTTATCCTCATTGAGGAATTTGACGAACTCGCTGGCTCCGCCCTGGTACACGAACGTCTCCACCTTGTCGGCGCGCTCGTCCTTGATCGTGACCTGCAGGCCGGAGTTCAGAAACGCGATTTCCTGCAGCCGCTCCGCAAGCGTATCGTACGAAATCGTCGTGCCGCCCTGGAACACACGCTTGTCCGGCTTGAACGTCACCTTCGTGCCGGTCCGGTTCGTATTGCCGACGACCTCAAGGCCGGTAACAGGCTCGCCGACATGCTCGACGCCCTTCTCGTCCACCCAATATTCGAAACGCTGCTTGTGAATTTTCCCGTCGCGGAAAATTTCCACCTCGAGCCACTCCGACAAAGCGTTCGTAACCGAAGCGCCGACGCCGTGCAGCCCGCCGGACTTCTTGTATCCCCCGCCCCCGAACTTGCCGCCTGCATGAAGAATCGTGAACACGACCTGCGGCGTCGGGATGCCGGTTTTGTGCATGCCGGTCGGGATTCCCCGGCCGTTGTCGTGCACCGTAATCGAATTGTCCTTATGTATCGTCACATCGATCTTGCTGCAGAACTTGGCGAGGTGCTCGTCCACCGCATTGTCGACGATTTCCCATACCAAATGGTGCAAGCCCGACGAGCTGGTGCTGCCGATATACATCCCCGGCCGTTTGCGTACCGCCGTCAGCCCTTCCAGCACTTGAATGTCGTCCGCATCGTATGCAGCGTTCTGGCCCGCGGAATTCGGAATCAGATCTAGCTGTTGATCGGCCACTCTTGCGCCCCCTTGTCTTTCGTTAATTCAAGATGTCCTTGCGGGTAAAATGGTAAAATGACACACCGATCGCCACAGCCGCCCATATGGACAGCACCGTAAGCGAAAAGCCGAGCGTCATGCCTTTAATCGGCGGCAGCGAGCCGTCGAGATAATCGATAAGCCGGAGATTGACCATAAACAAATATTTGGCCGACTCCCAGGAGGAAACCATATTTTGCAGGATCGTGCCGGAAATGATGATCGCCAGCATCGTGCCCATGCTCGCCGCCGTGGACCGGATTAACACGGACAGCATCAGCGACATAAAAGCGACGATAAGTCCGGCGAACCAGACGAGTCCGAGCTCCATGAGCACATAGAGCCACTGCGGCACAGCGCGGACAAGGCTGACATCGACCGTAGAGCCGACGGTTTGAAACCCGATGAACGACGGAATCGTCCACCCGCCATACCCGAATGCGACCCCGGAAATCGCATAGCAGAGCACCGCCATCGTCAAGATGCTCAGCGATACGAACAAAATGAGAGCGATCATTTTGCTCAATAGGATTTTCCAACGCCGAACCGGTCTTGTCAACAACAATTTCATCGTACCCGCCGATTGCTCGGAGGAAACGATGTCCGCGGCGAACACCATAACGATGAGCGGAACGAACAGCGTAATCGAATTTTTGACGAATTCGCGCGTGAACGTGACGGCATTCGGCGAAGACGGATCGATGTCGCGGTCGAGGTAATATTGCAGGAGCTGCACCCGAACTTTCAGGTTCTGCTTCCACTCTTCCGCGACGCGCGGCGAGTTGAGACGCTGGGTCAAATCGTTTACCTGCTGACGCGCCTCCACACGCCAGTCGGTCGTGCCGAATTGCTTCTGATTGTTTTGGGCGACACGCATCTGGGCATAAGTGAAAATCGGTATGAGTGCTGCGAAAATGATGACGATGACGAGGAAACGGCGCTTCTTGATCATTTTGATGATTTCGTTCTGAACGAGTGGCAGCAGGCTACTCAATGCGCTCACCTTCCGTCAGGCTGAGGAACAAGTCCTCCAGCGTCGGATTTTTCATTTCAATGCCGTAGACGGCGATTCCCGCTTCCACCATGCGGCGGGTCAGCTCCGGCGTGCGGTCCTGCTCCATCTTAACCGTGACCGTCCCCGGCGCCTGTTCTCCCGCACTAGCTTCCAGCACGTCGATGCCGGCTTCGGCCAGCAGCTCCGCTGCCTTATCCGCAGGGGCTACCCGCCATACGGCCAAGCCGCCCAGCTGGCGGACGAGCTCGTCCGTATCCCCGACGGCGATTACTTCGCCGTGCGAAATGATGGCGACACGGTCGCACATTTGCTGTATTTCGCTCAGCAGATGACTGGATACAAACAAGCTGAGTCCGCCTTCGGCGAGCCTCCGGATAAACTCCCGCATCTCTTTAATGCCCTGCGGATCAAGGCCGTTCGTCGGCTCGTCGAGAATGAGCAGCTTCGGTCTGCCGAGGAGCGCCTGGGCGATGCCGAGCCGCTGCCGCATGCCGAGCGAATACGTCCTCACCTTATCATGAATGCGCTGATCCATGCCGACGATGTCGACGACTTCCCGGATGCGCGCATGATCGACGCCGCGCAGCATGCGGGCGAAATGCTCGAGATTTTCCCAGCCGGTCAAATATCCATACAGCTCCGGATTCTCGACAATACAGCCGACATACTGCAGCGCCTCGTCCGGCTGCTTCTGCACGTCGTAGCCGCAAATGCGGATCGACCCTTCCGTCGGGCGGATCAGATCGACCAGCATGCGGATCGTCGTCGTCTTGCCGGAGCCGTTCGGTCCCAGGAAGCCGAATATTTCGCCTTCTCTAACGTCAAAGGAAATCCCTTTGATAATCGGTTTGCCGCGTATCGATTTTTTGACCTGTTGTACGGATAATACAACCGAAGCTGTCGACATGTTGCTCCCTCCTTCTCCGTTATTTCAACGCCTGCGCGATCCGATCCGCTATGCGCTCATAGCCGTCGCCGTTCGGGTGGAAATGATCCGTATACAAGTATTTCGTGCCGCTGAGCGCGAACAGATCGTAGGTCGGCACGAGTACGGCGTTCTTCCGGGCATTGATGAGCATGAATGCGCCCTGATTGAACGATTCGACGACAGGCGGACCGAGTCGCTCCGGATCGAGATCGAGATAAGGATAATATAGTGCGGTATACACAATAATCGCATTCGGGTTCGCCTCGGTCAGCTTGCCGAGAATCGCATCGAGCCGCTTCAGCGCTTCCGGTACGTTCGACTTGGCGCGTTCGAAATCGATGGCCATGCCTTGACCGGACTGATCGGTGGAAGCGTTAATGTCGTTGCCGCCGATCGTAAGCAGGACAATGTCGGCCTGCTTGACCGCATCGACGACGGACTTCTGCCCCAGCTGCTCGAGCAGCTGTCCGGTGCGGTAGCCGGGAACGGCAAGGTTGTTCAATACGTAAGCCGGTTTACCGTATAGCTGGGTCAGCTTGTCCCTTACCCTTGTCACATAGCCCCTGCCCTGGACGTCGCCGGTGCCGGCCGTCAGCGAATCGCCGATGGCGACAATGTTCAGCTTCGGCTTGCTGGCCAGCGTGCCCGCTTGCGCAGCCGGTTCCGCGGCCTGCGTCTGCTGCGGAGCAGCAGCGCCTCCGCCGAAAGCGGAAGCCGGATCCAAAATGCTTCTTGCCGCATAGCCGAAACCGATCGCAAACAAAATCGTCGCAAGCAGCGAGACGGTTCCGATGCTGCGCCAAATAAAACGGGTCGAAAACATGCGCAATCCCTCCATCTGTAACTGAGTTTAGAGTAAAGCTTCTGTCGGCATATTGCAAATGATGGAGAACGGCGCAAGCTCCCGGAAGTACTCTTAGTCATGTTAAGATTGCCTGCAAATTATTCCACGGACAGACGAAAGCCGCCTTCCCGGAACGGGAAGACGGCCAGGTACCCAAGATTTCGAATCGCTTGCCGGAGCTGGCCGGAACGTTATCCGGCGGATTCCATGAGAAAACTCTTATCGGAGTACATTCGAAGATGAGCGACCGCGTTAAGCGGAAGTTTTTATCGCCGTTCAGAAAGCTCATTTCGCTAAGCGAAATTCATACTTTCTGAATCGGTGAGAAATTTGTATTGCGCTTGAATAAGCCCGTAGTAGATCCCTTGTTTTGCCATCAGCTCGTCATGATTGCCGGACTCCATAATCGAGCCGTGATCAAGCACGACGATGTTGTCCGCGTGGCGGATCGTCGACAGCCGGTGAGCGATGATGAACGATGTCCGCCCTTGGAGGAGCGTCTTGAGCGCTTCTTGTATTCTCAGCTCCGTCTCCGTATCGATCGACGCCGTCGCTTCGTCCAGGATCAGAACCCGCGGATCGGCGAGCAGAGCGCGCGCGAAGCTGAGCAGCTGGCGCTGCCCCATGGACAGTACGGAGCCCCGTTCCTGCACTTCGGTATCGTACCCGTTCGGCAGCTTCATGATGAAGTCGTGGGCATGCACCGCTTTGGCCGCGCGCTCCACGTCCTCGTCGGTGGCGTCGAGCCGGCCGAAGCGGATATTGTCCCGGATCGAACCGGAGAAAATGAACGTATCCTGCAGCACGATGCCGACCTGCGAGCGCAAACTTTGCAGCGTGACGCCGCGGATGTCGTGCCCGTCAATGAGCACGCGGCCCTCGGTAGGATCGTAGAAGCGGCACAGCAGGTTGATGATCGTGCTCTTCCCCGAGCCGGTATGGCCGACCAGGGCGATCGATTGGCCGGGCGCGACATCCAGCGAAATGCCGCGCAGAGCCGGCCGTCCTTTCTCATATTCGAACACGATGCTTTCAAAGGAAACGGCGCCTTGAATCGGCGGTAGTGTTGCCGCTCGCGGCAGTTCCTTCACCGACGGCTGTTCGTCGATAAACTCGAAGATCCGCTCCGCCGACGCCATAGCGACAAGCAGTTGCGCGTACATTTGCCCCATCCGGTTGATCGGCTCCCAGAAGTAGCCGATATACGTGGCGAAGGCCACGAGCAGGCCGACGGATATTTCCCCCGCCTGGATCAATGTCGCGCCGTACCAGAACAAGATACAGTAACCGATCGCACCGGTAACCTCGATGATCGGTCCCAGCGATTGGTTCAAGGCGGATGCCCGATCCCACTGCTTTTTATTATCTTGATTCAGGCCGTCAAAGTATGACATATTCGCTTTCTCTTGCGTGTAAGCCTGCGTCACCTTGATGCCTTGAATCGCTTCGTTCAAATGCGAGTTGATCCGCGACTGCTTCATCTGCACGGTCTGCCAGGCGCGGCGGATCCGTTTGCGGAGCTGGCCGGAAACGATGAACATGAGCGGAACGGTAATGACGACGGCAAGCCCGAGCTTGAAGTTCCAATACAGCAAAATCGCCACAATGCCGGTTAGCTGGACAATGTCGATCATAAGGTTGACGACGCCGTTGGTGAACAAGTCCTGCAGCGAGTTCACGTAGTTCGTTACCCTGACGAGCACGGAACCGGCCGGACGCTTATCGAAAAAGTGAAACGAAAGCCGCTGAATGTTGCTGAACAACTGATGCCGGATATCGTAAATGATCTTCTGCCCGATCGTGTTCGTATATTTAATCCGGAATACGTTAGCCGCCCACTGGATCAAGAAGACGCCGATGACGAGCCCGACAAGCTGGTACAGGAGTGCGACGTTGCTGCCGCCGATCGCATCGTCAATCGCATGCTTGATGATAAATGGAACGGATAGCTTGGCGGCGGCGCCGATCACCATCATCGTACCGATAATCGGAATGATTTGCTTTAAATACGGCTTCATGTACGTTGCGAGACGCCGCATTTGCGCCCAATCGAACTCCTTCTCCATCAGCGTATCGTCCTGATACACAAACCTCGAATCGGGGCCCTGACCGTCCGCCTGAGGCGCCTGCCGCTCGGTGCGGCGGCCGCTCTGGGATCCTGTGCCCGGCAGCTTCGTTTCTACTTGTGCACTCAATGCGCGACCCTTCTTTCCAGCTTCGCAATTTTGGTATTATCCGGCGCAGGCTGATCCGCATATTGAATCCGGTACGTATCCAGATACGGTCCCGGCTGCTGCAGCAGCTGCTCATGAGTGCCCCGCTGCACGATGCGGCCTCCGTCCAGGACGACAATTTCGTCGGCATGACGCAGCGACGAGATGCGGTGCGCGATGATGAACGTCGTGCGGCCCTTCATGACTTCGCGGAAGCCGGCCTGAATCTCGTGCTCGGTTTCCATATCGACGGCGGAAGTCGCATCGTCGAGGATAAGTATTTTCGGATCGGTCAAGATGGCGCGGGCAATGGCGATACGCTGCTTCTGTCCGCCGGATAGGCCGAGACCGCGCTCGCCGACGATCGTCTCGTAGCCGTCCGGCAGCTCCATAATGAAATCGTGCGCTTTCGCCAGCTTGGCGGCGCGAATGATGTCCTCCATTGAACAATCCTTGCGTCCGTAAGCGATGTTGCCGCGGATCGTCGAGGAGAACAGGAACGTCTCCTGGAACACGATCGCGATCTGCGAGCGCAGGCTGTCAATCGTATACTCTTTAATGTTGCGGCCGTCCAGCAATACGGCGCCATCCTTCACGTTATACGCCCGCATCAAGAGCGAAACGACGGTCGTCTTGCCGGAGCCGGTGCCGCCGAGCAAGCCGATGACCGAGCCGGGCTTCGCATCGAGTGTAAAATCGTAGAGTGCCGGGGAATTTTCCGGATAAGCGAACGTCACGCGATCGAACTGCACATGCCCCTTTACCGTATCGGACTGCAGCTCGATCGCGTTCGGCTGGTCTTTGACATGGATATATTGATTCAGGATGTCGGTAATTTTTTCGCCCGATGTACGCGCTTGCGTGAAGGCGTTAATATGGAAGCCGATCCCCCACATCGGACCGATGATGTACCAAATCAAGCTGAAGAAAGCGACAAGCTCGCCGAGCGTAATTTGCTTGTTGATGACCATGGAGCCGCCAACGCCGAGCAGGATGACGACGCTCAAGTTCGCGAAAATTTCCATCAGCGGAAAATACCGCGCCCATATGCCGGCCGACGAAATGTTGTTCACCTTGTAATGCTCGTTGCGGCTCGCAAACTTATCGATTTCGTGCGGCTCGCGGGCGAACGACTTGACCGTGCGGACGCCTGTAATATTTTCCTGTACGGCGGTTTGCAGCGACGAGAACGAATTGCGGATGTTGCGGAAGGACGGATGAATTTTGCTCTCGAACCGGATCGCCGTATACGCGAGGAACGGCATCGTAATCATTGTAATGAGCGTCAGCTTCCAATTGATCGTCATCATCATGACCGTGCCGAAAATGATCATGAGAATGACGTTCAAGATTTGCGCAAAGCCGAACCCGATGAACTGGCGGATACCGTCCAGGTCCGCGGTCAGACGAGACATCAAATCGCCGGTACGCGCCTGATCGTAATACGGGAACGATAAGTACTGCAGCTTGCGGTACAAGGCTTCGCGTAAGTTATACGCGACGCGGTTGCCGAGACGTCCCCCGAAGAAGCCGTGCAGGAACTGCAGTCCGCCCTTCAGCGATACGACGGCAACGACGAGCAGCGCCAGCCCGGGCACCCGGTCGAACTGCAGCGGCGTAATGACGTCGTCGATCAAATACCGAAGCAGGTTCGGATACACGAGCCCCAGCGCCGTTGCGAACATCAAGCTGATGATGGAGGCAAACAAAAATTTCCGTTCCGGCCAGTAGTAATCCTTGAGCTGTCGAAATACGTTCATCCCGGTACTTTCACACCCCTCGTAAGCGTTTTAAATCTTTATGCATCTTAGCACCATATGGAAATTCGGGCAAAGACTCTACAGCGCGATATAATCGGGTATTTCACCATTTTGTCACATTTGTCGTTCCCAGCTCCCCGATTCTCCTAAATCATCGGAATCCCCCTGTATGTAAACCCTTTCATAGATTGGCGCAGGCGCAATCGCCTGCGGTGAAAGGGGTTTCGAGAGCATCCTGGAATTTTGGGAGGATTGAAAAAAATGCTGCAGAAACGAAAACAAGCACCCTCAGGCAGGCGCCCTAGGATGCTCGTGTTATCGTTTTATTCGGCTAACGTCTTCAATCGGCCTACTAGCCGCTCCAGCTCCGCTACGTCGATCTTCATCTGCAGCGCATCGCGCAGGCCGTCGCCGTGCTCGCGCAGCTCGGTCTGACGGCGTTCCTTCAGATCCGCCAGCCACGCTTGCAGCTCCCTTTCGTAGATGGCGGTAAGACGCTCCGTCTCCCGCTCCACCCACGCATTCATCGGCTCGTTCACGAGCGGCTCCAGCTCGGCGCGCAGCGACGCTTTGCCGCTGCCTTCGAAGAACTGCTTGGCGGTCTTGAAGTGGGCGCTCAGCAGCTTCGCCGGTACGGCGGCGGAAAGCCCTTGATCGGCGGCCGCCTCCGGCGTCGGAAACCGCTTCGCTTCGTATTCGGCCGGTTCGAAGCCGTCCAGCATGGCGGACAGCTCCTTCCCCCAGCTCTCGCAGCGCTTGGCCGCCAGCCGGTTCAGCGTATTCTCGACCCGCAGCGTCGTTGCCAGCGACTCCTGGCTCAAATTAAAGCCGATCATCCGCTCCAGCTCCCGCCAAGCCTGATGCAGCGCCGCCTTGGCATCCGGCTCCTCCCGGAACAGCGAAGGATTGAAGCAGATGTTGTACAGCTCGCCGAACCGGTACGACGTGCGCTGTTTGACGTAATACAGCAGCTCGCGTATGTCTTTGGCAAGCTCCTTCCGCTCCTCGGTAAAATCCGCCCCATCGAGCATCGATTCGCCGGCCTGAAGCGCCTGCTCGAGCTCCTGCAGCCTCGAAGCCCGCTGCGCTTCGCCTTCCTTGGCGCGCTCGATCCAGCGCGACAGCGTATGCTCCGCCCGCTGCAGTTCAAGCTCCGCGCTGTGAACGGCGACCGAAGCAAGCTCCTCCATCGAGAAGCGGATGAATTGTCGTTCGAATTCGGCGATGCCGGACTGCTCGACCTTGAGCGCGTCGCCTGCCAGCTTGCCTTCGACGGCCTGCAGGCTGGACACCGGATACAGCCGCGGCCGGCGAATGCCGTGCTGCAGCAAGTTCGATTCCACGTGGGCGAGCACGCCCTGCAGCTCTTCCGGACCGGATGCCAGATCGGCGGCGTTGATGATGAAAAACATTTTGTCCAGCTCGAAGCTGTCCTTAACCCTGCCCAGCTGCAGCAGGAATTCGCGGTCGGCCTGCGAGAACGCATGGTTGTAGTACGTAACGAACAGGATCGCATCGGCATTCTTGATGTAATCGAACGCCACCCCGGTATGCCGGGCGTTGATCGAGTCGGCGCCGGGCGTGTCGACGAAGACGATGCCCTGCTCCGTCAGCTCGTTGGCGTAATGGAGCTCAATGAATTCGACGAAGCAGGAGCGGGCTTCGTCGGCAACGTACGCCGCGAATTCGTCCAGCGTGATGCGGACGTCGCGTCCGAGCTGCGGCTCGGCCTGCGCCCAGCCGACTTCAACCGCACGCAGAAAGGCGTAGTGCGGCTTGCCTTTAGCCGGGACGGCGGCCGGCGACAGCCGCCGGATCCGGGCGAGCGCATCCGTCATATCGGATGCGCTCTCGCCGAGGACGTCCAGCGAATAGCGGACGTCGGCGGCGATGGCGTCCGCCGATTTCATGCGGACGCGGGCGGTGCCGTGAGGCCATTCGGCCGACGGCGGCACGATGCGGTTGATCGCCGCTGTCGTCGGGTTCGGCGACACCGGCAGGATCCGTTCGCCGAGCAGCGCGTTGGCGAACGAGGACTTGCCCGCGCTGAACGCCCCGAACAGCGCGATCGTGAACGTGCCGCCGCGCAGACGGGCGGCCTTCTCCCGCATCGCGGCCGCGGTCCCCCGCAGCGCCGCGAGCGGGTCCAGCAGCGCCGCCGCCTGCTCCAGGCGGCCGGCGCTGGCGCTCAGGCGGCGCCGGTAGTCGGCGCCGCTCCAGCCCGCGGCCGCCGTCCGGCCGGCCGCCTCCTCCAGGCCGCCCGCCGCAGCGGCGGCCTTCATCGTGTGCGACGCCGCGAGCACGGTGTCGATCGCGACGGTGGCGCCCCAGGCGCCATCGCCGTCGCGATCGGCACCCGGCTCCCCTGCGTCGCCCTGTACCGGCGCCAGCGCGCCCGGATCGGGCAGCGCCGGCGCTGCCAGCGGCGCCTCCGGCCACAGCGCCGCCACCGCCTGCAGCGCAGCAGCTTCCTGCTGCGCCAGCTGCTGCAGCTCGCGCCATGCGCCGAGCTTCGACTCCAGCGCAGCCAGCTCCGCATCGAGCTGCGCGCTGCCCGCCTCAGCCCGCTCCTGCACAGCCGCCGCCACACGGTCGATCCGCTCGAACGTCAGCTTGCGGTACTGCGCTTTCAGCTCCGCTGCAGCCTGCTTGCTGTAATTCAGCGTGTAGTCGCTGCCGAAGCCGGCCGCGCCGCTGACCTGCGCAGCGAGCCAATCGCCGCGCACCTCCACGCCCAGCGTCTCCAGCTCCGCCGTAAGCGCCTCGCTCTTGACGCCTTCCCGCTCCGCCGCCTGCTTCAGCGCAGCTCGCAAGTGCCAGTCGAGCTGCGCTTCGACCTGCTCGGCCAGATTGCGCCGGAACGCCTCCAGCCGCCGCTCGATCTCCGCGGCCGTCTTGGCCGCCGAGCCGAACAAGCCGACTTTGAACCCCGGTTTGCGGCTTTGTAAATATTCGTGCGCCAAATCTCTCGTCGGCGCCGGAGTAATATTGGCGTTCTCGATAATGCCCGCCGCTTCCTTGCGCAGCTCCGCCGTCAGCCGCTCCGCCGCGCCGAGCAGCGCCTCGCGCTCCTTCGTCTTCGCTTCATACTCGCGCACGGCTTCGGCACCCGCCGCCAAACCGCCGGCCTCAGCGCCGTCTCCCGCAGCCGCTTCCGCTTCAAGCCGTAGCTCCAGCTGCTCCCGCTGCGGCCCGTTCCGGTCTTCCAGCCATGCCTTATGCTCTTCAAGCAAGAAGCGGACCGACCGGTCCAAGCTGTACCGCCGAAGCTCATCCCCGGAGCCGAGCAGCGAAGCGATCAGCGCGCGCAGCCGTCCGAAGTCGTTGTGCGGATGCTGCGGCACTTTGGTCGTAACGAACAGCATCCCCGCCGCTTCGATGCCCCAGCTTCGGAACGCTTCCTCCGCACTCGCCCGGTACGACTCGAAGGGCAGCTCCTGCTCGCGGTGCTTATCGATCATATTCACGATCAAATATAACGGCTTGCCCCAATCCTTCATCTTCTTCGCGAAGGCGAAATTGATCTCCGACTGCACATGATTGTAATCCATCACGTAAAAAACGACGTCGGCCAAATGCAGCGCCGACTCCGTCGCCAGCTGATGGGCATCGTCCGTCGAATCGATGCCCGGCGTATCGAGCAGCATCCCCCGATCCCCGAGCATCGGCAGCGGATACGTAATGCGGACCGCCTCAATATCTTCCCCGTTCACGCAATAAGCGTCGAGCTCGCTCAGCGGCACCTTCTCGACAACTCTTTCCTGACCGCCGCCAGCCATAGCGGCGATCCGCGTCACCTCCGCCCCCGGCTCGCCGCTGCGGATCGAAACCAGGTTGGCGGACGTCGGAATCGGACTCGACGGCAGCAGCGGATGTCCGCACAGCCGGTTAATTAATGTCGATTTGCCCGCCGAGAAATGCCCGCAAAAGGCAATCGCCGTCAAGCGGCTCTGCGCCTTATCCGCCAGCTGCCCGAATTTGGCCGAAGTTATCGCGTTACCGTCCCGCCTTAGGTCCTCTTCCAGCCGCTTCAAGGCGGCGGCTCCTTGCTGTCCAAGCTCCATCGTATCCATCATTGTTGTCATGTCGCAGTCTCTCTCCCCAATTCCTGCCCCATTATTTTCTCTATGTCAAATGAAAAAGAAAAAAACCGAATCGCTTCGGTTTTTAGTGTAGCACATTTTCTTTCGTCGGGATAAAAATTTCGAATACGTCGCGATGTTGAAGAATGGTAATGTCGGAGTCCTTCACCTTCATGACGACGACTTCCGGCTTCGTTCTCATTTTCTCCAAGTAGTTCTCCGGCACGTCACCGGATTCGCTGACCGTAATACCCTCGATCACTTTCTCCTCGTTTTCCTTCAGCGGAGTCTTCAATACTTCCTCGTAAATATCGGAAAATATTTCAAAGTTGTTCGTATACACAGCGATGCACTTCACAGCCATCCCATCCTTCGATCTAATTTCTGAACGTAGACCTAACTAGTTTTCCTGTTTTTTCCGTCTTTCATACGTCGCTTGCCTTCTTTGCATACGTCGAGCAGCGGGCAAACGTCGCATTGCGGATTTTGCGCTTTGCAGTGATAACGACCGAAAAAAATGAGACGATGATGCGTCTGCGTCCATTCCTCCTGCGGCACCAGCTTCATCAGCTGCTTCTCCACTTCCAGCACGGTATCATCCGGCTTGGCGGCTCCGAGCCGCTTGGATACTCGTTCCACATGCGTATCGACAGCGATCGCCGGCACGCCGAAAGCGTTGGAGACGACAACATTGGCCGTCTTGCGTCCGACGCCGGGGAGCTCAGTCAGCTTTCCATGCTCCTGCGGCACTTCACCGCCGTACTGATCCAGCAGCACTTGACACAGCTTCTGGATGTGCTTCGCTTTATTTCGGTACAGACCGATTCGCCTAATGTCCTGCTCCAGCTCTTCCAGGGGCACGGCAATGTAATCCTCGGGACGCTTGTACTTCTGAAACAGCGTCGCCGTAACCTTATTGACGGTTTCGTCCGTACATTGTGCGGACAGCAGCACGGCAATCGTCAGCTCGAACGGGTTCGAATGGTGAAGCTCGCAGTGCGCATCGGGAAACATGTCCGCGATTACATCGAGGATATGCCGCATTTGTTTGCGGTTCATGTTGCAAGCCCTCCTGACGGGCAAATCATACCCTCAAGTTTACAGAATCGCCCGCCCGGAATCAATGCTTATCGGACAAAAAATACGTCAGTTTTGCAAATTTCTTGTGAAAGTTTTCCTTACGGACGCGAAACCCGCCGGCCTCAAGGAAGAAATGATCGGCTTCCAGCGGCGGCGGGTCTATGCGGCAAGTAGGTTTACTTCTCCATTTCAATGACGCGGTTATCGATATAATAGACGGTTACGGCGTCCTTCGCAGCGAACGAAGAGATCGTCAGCGTTTGCGTGCCCTGATGCAGATATGCACGAGAATACATCGTCATCTCGCTCTTTCCCGCAGCCGTGCTGAACGATAATGAATTCGCCGTAGCGCTGTACGCTTCGAACGTCATCTGCGCCGTTGTAGCAACGCGAAGCACCGGCTTGTCGGCTGCATCCTTCATGAATTGCACCCGGTCTCCCGCCTTCAGGCTGGTCAGCGGCAGTGGCGCTCCGGCTTGGCCGGTAATGGAGGCGTTGGCGCCAAGTGTAATCAGCTGCGTGACTCCGGCAAAATCTTGAACCGTTACCGTTCCGGCTGCCGGATCGACCGCAAGCACTTTGCCGCGCAGCGGCACGACCACTTCCGCGCGGGTTACGGAATTTCCCTTAAAGGTCAAGCGGACATATTCATCTACCGGAATATCGGCTACGGTCGGGGACGTGTCGCCCGGTACGACCAGCTCGACTCCCCAATCGAGCGTAAGCGCCAAATTCGTTCCGTTCGCGTCCTGAAGCGTCAGCTGCCGAGCATTCGCGTTGCGGAGCAGCACTTTGTACAGATCGGTCTTTGTGGCGGTAATCTTCATAATTTGATCCTGCTGTCCCGGGTTCAAATCAATCGTCACCGTATCCCCGATCTTCAGGTCAGACAGCGTCGCATTCGACTTGCCGTACAGCTCGATCGCAGGCGGGAACGACATTTTGAAGAACACATCCTGCCCGCCGCTTCTGATCGTCATTTGATTCGTGACCGCGTTCAGCTCGCTGATCGTACCGAACAGCTGCGTCGCCATCGTCATGCTCGAAATCGTCTTGTCTTTGCCGACTTGGATGTTAACCTTCTTGCCTTTGGAGAACGTGCCGTAAAAATTTGACAGCGAATACGTGGTGCCTAAATAGACAAAGGCCGTTTTATCGTTGACGAAGAACACATCCGGCATTCCGTCGTTCTTTTCCACAGTAAGAAACTTCTTGGTATCGTCGTAATCGGTAATCGTGGCAAACACGAGATTTTGCACCGAACGGTTCGAGACCGTAATCAGCTGCACTTTATTGTTCAGCAGCTCAACGCTCAGCTCGTCTCCGGCGATCAAATCGTTCAAGCCTGCGCTCGTTTTGCCTTCGATAGCGACCCGTACGGTGTCGCTGAGCTCATAGGCCTTCAGCTCGCCGTTCGTTGTTCGAATCGTCATCACGCCAAGCTTGCTGTTGACGGAATCGATCAGCGTACCTTTGACGGCCGACCCGATATCGATTTGCTTCGTTACGGTCACCGCCGACAGCTGATTTTCCTTTACCGAATACGATACCGTGTCCCCGACGTGCAGCGAGCTGAGATCGCCTTGTCCGCCGCCGATCAACGTCACGTTAACGTATGCGCTCAGGTCATATGTCTCGATCTGCCCGGATGTCTTGTCCAGCACCTTAAACACTTTGGCGTTACGGTCAATCTCCTGCACCGTACCCTCGGACGTCTTGCTGACCGGTACCCCTTTGACGACGATTTGCGTGAACTTATCCGATTTGACCAGCTTGTTCCGCTGCACCTCGACGGTGGCGTTCTTCGTCAGCGCCGCCAGACTGGAGCCTTCACCGTTCTCGTCGATGACGGCAACATCGTCCGACAGCTGGAACTCCTTCAGGCTGCCTTCGACCATCAAGTACAGCTTCAGCCCTGCGAGATTCACGTCCAGCATGGACCCCGAATGCGTCTCCAGCTGCAGCTGGTCGCTAACGAGCTCCACATAGTAGGCAGTGCCCCCCGCTTGAAGAATGGACACTTCATAGGTTGGCTTCAGGCTGCTTGCGGCGATGGTCTCGCCTTCGTTCTTGCCGTAGAACGGCGTTTCCTCAGGCAAATTGTATGTAAGATAAGTACCGTCTTCGTTTTGCAGCACGAGCTTGCCGCCGCCGATTGCGCTGAAGTAGCCTTTCTTATAGCGCGCAGACTTGACCTTGGCGTGCTTCTCCGAGCGGCTCAGGAACGTCGCCATCTGGGCGCGCGTGATGCTGCCCTGCGGCTGGAACGTGCCGTCCTCGAAGCCCTGTACGAGACCGAGCTTGACCGCTTGGTTGACATAGCCCTTGGCCCAGGAAGAGATTTTGGCGCTGTCTTTGAAATCCGGTGTGCCGCTTTCAGTCTCTTGGCCCAGCATCCGGACCATAATCTTCGCCACCCATTCGCGGGTTGCAGGCCGCGTGCCCCAGTTTTTGGCCGCTCCGTTCGCCGACGTCTCTTCCTCGAGCGTAATCAATTTGCGGCTTAACGCTTCGCCGACATACTTTTGGGCAAAAGAGCTGACCGTAAACGGCAGGTTATACGTTGTCTCATTTTCGTTGATTTCCTCATCGGCCCCCAGCGCCCGCATGACCATAATCAGCACTTGCTCCTGGGTAACCGCATCATCCGGCTTATACTCGCCGTTCTCGTTTCCTTCGACAATGCCCTCAATTGCGAGCTTCGTTACGTGCTGCAAAGCCCAATGGTTCGCTCCGACGTCCGGAAACTTCGTGCGAATCGACGTGCTGGCCGAGGCGGATGCGCTCGTCCCCGTCGTTTCCGCCGCCGCTGCCGGCACAGCCGCCAGCACCATTGAGGCTACGGCTGCACCGATCATAAGTTGTTTTGCCATACGAAGTTGCTTCATGTGTGTAAAGTTCTCCTCTCGCCCGTACGGTTAGTCGTTATTCTGAATTGCGCTTCATCGGATACGGCAGATCCATATGACCCATCAATGACTCCACTTGCTTGCCGTCTACCGTTACGTAAATTTCCTGCACCTCGGCAAATTGAAACAGCGTCTTCCGCAGCGCCTGCAGCATCAGCGCTTCGCCGCCCGATCCCAAACGGCCGGAGTCGTCGATCTTCAGGTCCAGCTTCAGCTTGCCTTGCTCGAACGTCACTTTGTTGTACGCTATACCCTCGAACAGTGCCGTCGCTTTAGGATCGGATGATTGTTGAAGCGACTTTAAAGCAGCCGTGTATTTATCCGCATCCGTCGCGTACGTGATCTTCGTCGTTTTGGCAACGATGGCGTTGCCATCTTCATCTCCGAAGTAAGCCTGAATATCGGCGCTTTTCATCTGAGGCTCGGCAGCTTGTGCCGGGGTTGCCGATGGTGCCGGAGCCGGTGATGTCTGACTCGTAGCAGCCGGAGCTTGCTGGGATTGCTGCTGGGAGGCCGGCTTGTCCTTTACGCCGCAGCCTGCGGTTATGACCGCAAGCGCCGCTCCGGCAAGGAGTAGACGATGGAACATGCGTTGATTGTTCATAATTGGTTCACCTCTCACTTGATGTTCAAGTAGTCTAAGATGGTTTGTGCAATGGAGGCGGCTACTCGGTTCTGAAAGGCTTCGTCGAACATGTTGTTTTCGTCGGTTTTATTGGATAAATACCCGATTTCCAGCAAAACGGCAGGCATTGTCGTATATTTCACGACGCGGAAATCATTCTTCCGTACCCCGCGGTCCGGGAAGCCGGCGGAAGTCAAGATCGACTGGTGAAGCGCCTTGGCCAGATTCAAGCTCTGCTCGTTGTAGTAGTACGTTTCGGAACCCCGAATAGCCGGCTTGCCCGGCAGCTTGTTGCCGTGAATCGATACGAACACATCCGCTTGATGACTGTTGGCGAAGTCGACTCGGTCATTCAGCTCGACGAACGTATCGTCGGAACGGGTCATCAGCACTTCGACCTTTGGATTGGTCTTGAGAATGGCCTCCACCTTCTTGGCCATGGCCAAGTTAAACGTCTTCTCCGTCTTGCCCGTGAGAGATACGGCGCCGCCGTCATGATCGCCGTGTCCGGCGTCGATCACGATGATCGGCTTGATCTCCTTCATGTCGAAGGCGATTTGGTTTGCCGGCAGCGTCTTCGGATCCACTGCGGTCAATGCTGCCCTAGCCTTCAAATCTATTATAATTCTGACGGTGGAAGGTTCGCTACTATAATTGGAGAAGCGAATACGCTGCGCTACAGGATGGTCGAGCGCAATTTCGCCGACCGATCCGGTCAGCTTTGCCTTAAGGCCGGCATCCAGCTCCGAATACGGCAGGTCGACAACGAACCGGTCCGGATTCGTCAGCGTAAACGTGTTCGGCTTTGTCGTCACGCTTTTGGTTGTAATCGTAAGCCGGTCATTCGAGAAATCGATGGCGGAGATCGTCCCCGGCTTCAAGTCGGGATCCGGCTCGGCAGCGCTCGCACTCGGCGCCTTCGCAGGCTTGTCCGCCGTATTCGTACTGCCTGAAGCCGTTGCCGTGCCTTTGCCTCCTGCGCCTTGAGCGGTTCCCGCAGCTGCAGGCCGCCCTGTAGAGCTTGTGGCGCTCAGGGATCCCGATCCGCCGTCCGCTGCCGTACTCGAACCGGACGAACCGGCCGTGTTCGTCTTGCCGGAGTCCGTCCCTTTCGTCCCCGCCGTTCCTCCTGCCGCCGAGGCTGCTCCCGTCCCCGTCGTCGTATTATTGCTAGTGCCCGCCGTACTGCCGGCTCCCGCGGCTCCTCCCGCCGTTGCTGCCGAAGCAATGGCGCTCCCGCCGGCCGGCTCCGCTTTTTTATATAAATACACTGCACCGACCAGCTCGTCCCACGTCACTTTGACGCCCAGCTGCTCACTGACGTACCGGAGCGGCAGCATCGTACTGCCGTCCACGATTACGGGCGCTTCATCCAGCGTCGTCGTTTTGCCGTTCGCTACAACTTCCTTCTTATCGATGGTCAGCACAATCTTGACCGCATCGCGCGTAATGACGACCTTCCGATTCGGACCGTCCCACTCGACCTTCGATCCGATACTCTCCGCAATAATCCGGACCGGCACCAGTACCGTCCCGTTCACATTGCGGGCAGGAACCTCCGGAGTCAACGGCAATCCGTTCAAAAATAACGGTGTAGTGGGGACGGCCGCCTTGGCATTGTCCGCGCCCATTGCCCATTCCGGTACGAGCAGCGCGCCAGCGAGCAAGGCGCACCCCGCTATCCAAGCTTTCATGCGTTCACCTCGTTCACATTATGCATCTCGCCATCTAGCAATCTAGCAACCTCTCAATTTTAACAAAGAAAACCAAAAAAAGACACAAAAACCTCCTCTTCGACGTCAAAATGGTACCTTCTTAGACGCGTTCCGCAGCGGAAAGTTGCACTCTGCCGAAAATCGCCGGCGATCCTTCCGCAAATATCCGGGTGCCTCGCAAAAGAAAAGCCTGCCCCACAGCCGTATGGCAGCGGTACAGGCTCGAGATGTATTTGCATCAGAAGTTGCGCTCGACTCCATGCGCGTCTTCTGGATATCCGGCTATAATCGTACGGTTTTTCCCGTTTTTTTTAGCTGTGTACAGCGCCGCATCGGCATTGTTAAAGAGCTCTTCCTTCGTCATCCCGGGAAGCAGCTTCTGCACGCCGATACTGACGCTGATATGACGGCCTTGCAGCTCTGGATGCGCTTTTTCTTGGATCGATTGGCGAATGCGCTCCAATTGCCCGTAAAACTTGTCCGTCGGCTTCTCGACTGTCAGGACGGCAAACTCTTCCCCGCCGTACCTGGACGCGAAATCGTTCGATTCGAGAAACGCCTTCATTTGACCGGCAACAAAAGCGATGATCGCATCTCCAACGGAATGGCCGAACGTGTCATTAACCTGCTTAAAGCTGTCAATGTCAATAATCGCGAGATGAACATCCAGCCCGGCAGGATTATCCAAGGAAAAAATGCCGTTCAGATGCTCATGAAACGACTTATGGTTATAGAGCTCCGTTGCCGGGTCGATTCGGTTCATTTTTTCCATCAGCACGTTCTTGGTTTGCAGTTCCTGCATCTCTCTTGTCGCCGCAAGGAGATCTTGCACCAGATTGAAGCCGCGGACCCGTAAATTGTTGATGATCAGCGCAGTACAAAGGAGCAAGGCGATAAGCAGACTCATGTTGGAAAGCGTGAGGGAAGCGCGCAAACCGGACGAAGCCGAGATGAGCACCGGAACGCTGATCAGCGCCTGAACAAGAGCGAAAACGATAATTTTAATCCGGTAGTAATACAGCGATATGAGAATCGGGATAATCAGGATGTACAAAACCATCGGCAGCTCATACAAAGCGAGAATAATGACGCCGATCAGCACGTTGACTCCCGCTAAAAGCACATAGTCCGCATACCGGTATTGCTTTCGAACGTACCATTCGAGCAGTACGATCACACCGATCATTTTCGCGACGGGGAAAACCAAAACATGCATCGCAAACAGAAGCATATCGTGGGTAGTAAAGATCAAGTTAACGCTCGCAGTTGTCGTATACAGAATTACGACCCGCCAGCACGTTCGTATGATGTTGCGTGATAATGAGCGCGTGTTGAGCAGAAAGTCGGCAGTTCTCATAACGATATCTCGCTTTCTCGGATGAGGTGAATTCAGATGAAGTATCGCTGACCTCCGTCTAAAGCGCCATGCAGGGCAGTGTAACGATGAACGTCGAGCCTTTGCCAAGCTCCGACTCAAATCGGACCGTCCCTCCGTGCGCCTCCACGATTTCTTTCACAATGGCCAGCCCCAGCCCGGTTCCTCCGATTTTACGCCGGTCCGTATTGTCCACCCGGTAAAATTTGGTGAACATATGAGGCTTGGCGTCGTCCGGAATGCCGAGTCCATAATCCTGAACATGGATGAACGCAGCACTGCCCTGCACTTGCAGGCGAAGGTCCGTCACTTTCGAATCCGGCGCATACTTGATCGCATTGCTGATCAGGTTGTGCAGCACCTGCCGAAGCTTGTCCGCATCCGCATGCACATACACCGGCTGTTCCGGCAGCTGCATACGAATAAAGCTGTGCTGCCTGTCATCCCATTGCTCCGCGACATCCCGGATCAGCTCCCCTACTTCCACTACATGAAAATCATACGAATGATGTCCCGCCTCCATCCGCTGCAAATCCAAAAAATCGTTCAGCATTCCGGATAGCCGCGCCGCTTCTTTGTATACGGTCGTCAAATACTTGAGCTGCTTCTCCCTTTCCAGCTCGCGCGTCGACAAAATTTCGACAAATCCCAGAATGCTTGTCAACGGCGTTCGCAGCTCATGCGAAATGATGCTGACAAATTCCATTTTCCGTTCGTTTAGCCGTCCTTCCTCCGTTCGGTCCGATATGACGATCAGTCTGTCGCCGGCCGCATCCGGACCGGCATCGGTTTCGACCTGAACCGCATAAAATTCGATATATTTTGTCTCGGCTCCAACCACCAAAATGACCCGCTCATGCGCTTGCCGGGCTTTGCCGTCCCGTACAGCCATCAGCGATGACCGAAGCGGCTCATAAGGCGACAGCCGCGGCCTCAACCGTTCCAGCCAATCGTCAAACTTTTCCCCGACCTCGCACGCTTGGTGCACGATCATTTCGCACCGGGAATTGACGAACAGGATATGACCGCGCGTATCGCACATCATCATCCCTTCCCGCGTCGATTCCAGCAAGCTGTGAATATGCTTTTGGTCCAGCAGCAGCTGCTCGTTAAGCAAAGCGAGCCGAGCCAGCTTGCGTTTGCGGTCCTCATATAGTAATTGGGCTTGGTAATAGAGCGTACGCAGCTCCATCAGCATTTTACACATGACGAGCCCCGCCGAAACCATACTGATCACCCGGGCCATGTACCAGCCGACACTATATCTCGCACCGGAAAATAAGGACAAAGTAACGTCCAGCATAAATGCCAAAGCAGCTATAATCAGCCACAAGCCAATCGACGACTTTCTCGTCGGAAGCCGCCACAGCACGATGACCGCCAACACGTTTAACATCCAAACGACAATTCCGGCTCCCCTAAGACTCCAGAGGTTGTAGATGTCATTGTGGATCAGGATCGGCAGCCGGTTTATGCCGGCAATGACAAGCAGAGCGGAAGCTGCGACGAGCAGCACGACGCCTGAAATGATGAACAACGTCCAGCGCGCAGCCTGCCGTGCCGATAAGGGTCTGCCCCCAAATCGTTCCGTAAGGGCGTATAGCAGGAGCATACACGGATAACCGATGTGCCAGAGCACCCACAGCCATACAGCGGACTGGCTCCCTGCATGGAGCAGCCCGGTTTCGGAAAACACGCCCGGAAACATCAGGATGTGCAGTACGGTAATGAATGCGGAATACAAATACGCGCCCGCCAGCAATCCTTGCGGAAGTCTGCGGCTCACGCGGAATTCGCTGAACAGCAAATATGCCGTAGCGAGGTCAAGCACGAATACAATCGTACTGAATATCGGAAGAAACGGCACAACGGCCGGCAAAACGTGCTGACTGAACGGAAGTGTGGCGCCCACGACCAGCAATAATACGATCGCGGCAACTGCAGCTGCAATGCGCTCTCGGGCCGATGCAGGACGGTTGTGCAGGTGAAACGGTATATGCGATGCAGCGTCATCTTGAAGTGGTTGACTCATGCCCCGACTCCTTGGTCTTCAAACCGTGCAATTCTTTATCAAGCTATATTATAACAGGACTGAACGAAATCTGTAGCCGCATCGAAAGAAAAACGCTCCCGCCAGCCTGTAAGGCCGGACAAGAGCGTCTATGGTTTATTTCTTCGTTATTACTTGTAATTCAATTCCGGATGTGCCGCTTCGTACGCCGAAATCGCGGCTTCATGCTGCAGCGTCAGTCCGATATCGTCGAGGCCGAGCAGCAGGAACTGACGGCGGTGCTCATCGAGATCGAAGTCGTAGGACAGACCGTAGTCGTCCGTAATCTTCTTGCTCTCGAGGTCGACGTTCAGCTTGTAGCCTTCATGCTGCGCCGTACGCTGGAACAGCTCTTCAACCTGCTCCTCCGACAGCTTGATCGGCAGAATGCCGTTCTTGAAGCAGTTGTTGTAGAAGATGTCCGCATAAGACGGAGCGATGATCACCTTGAAGCCGAAATCCTGAATCGCCCATGGCGCGTGCTCGCGGGACGAGCCGCAGCCGAAGTTGGCGCGGGACAGCAGCACGGATGCGCCCTTGTAGCGGTCTTGGTTGAGCGGGAAGCTCTCGATGACGTTGCCCTGCTCATCCCATCTCCATTCAAAGAACAGGAACTGGCCGAAGCCCGTGCGCTCGATGCGCTTCAAGAACTGCTTAGGGATAATGGCGTCGGTGTCGACGTTGACGCGGTCGACCGGACCGACGAGACCTGTATGTTGTTTGAACGATTCCATGTCCGAATCTCCTCTCTCGTGTAGCTCTACTTACGCTTCTTGCGCGACTTTGAACGTCCAGTCGCGAACGTCGACGAAACGGCCGGCAATCGCTGCCGCTGCCGCCATCGCCGGGGACACCAGATGCGTCCGTCCGCCGCGGCCTTGACGGCCTTCGAAGTTGCGGTTCGACGTCGAAGCGCAGCGCTCGCCCGGGGACAGAACGTCCGGGTTCATAGCCAGACACATCGAGCAGCCGGCGTCACGCCATTCGAAGCCTGCTTCAGTGAAAATTTTATCCAAGCCTTCGGCTTCCGCCTGCAGCTTGACGCGTCCGGAGCCCGGTACGACGATCGCGTTGACGTGCGATGCCACCTTGTAGCCGCGGGCAACTTCCGCTGCAGCACGCAGGTCTTCGATCCGGCCGTTCGTGCAGGAGCCGATAAAGACGCGGTCGATCTTGAGCTCCGTGATCGGCGTTCCCGGCGTAAGTCCCATGTACTCGATCGCCTTCTCCGCCGCTTTGCGCTCGTTTTCCGTTGCGAAGTCCTTCGGGTTCGGAACGACGTCCGTTACGGAAGTACCCATGCCCGGGGATGTTCCCCAAGTGACTTGCGGGATCAGCGAATCGGCATCGAATTCAACAACGGTATCGTACTCGGCGCCTTCGTCGGTGGTCAGCTGCTTCCAGCGCTGAACAGCTTCGTCGAATGCTGCGCCTTGCGGCACATACTCGCGGCCGCGGAGATATTCGAACGTCGTCTCATCCGGCGCAATCAGACCTGCGCGTGCGCCGGCTTCGATCGACATGTTGCACACGGTCATACGCTCTTCCATCGTCAGCTTGCGGATCGCTTCGCCGGTGTACTCGATAACGTAGCCCGTTGCGAAGTCGGTGCCGTACTTGCCGATGATGCCGAGGATGAGGTCCTTCGCCGTAACGCCCGTCTTGAGGCTTCCGTTTACGCGAACTTCCATCGTCTTCGACTTCGACTGCTGCAGACACTGCGTAGCGAGCACGTGCTCGACTTCACTCGTACCGATACCGAATGCCAGCGCGCCGAAAGCGCCGTGAGTTGAAGTATGGGAATCGCCGCAAACGATCGTCTTGCCCGGGTGCGTCAAACCGATTTCCGGTCCCATAACGTGAACGACGCCTTGATCGATGTTGTGCAGGTCGAACAGCTTGACGCCGAAGTCGGCGCAGTTCTTGGACAGCGTCTCTACCTGCTGGCGGGAAATCGGATCTGTGATATTGAAACGGTCCTTCGTCGGAACGTTGTGGTCCATCGTTGCGTAAGTCAGATCCGGACGGCGCACCTTGCGGCCGGCCAAACGAAGTCCTTCGAACGCCTGCGGGCTCGTTACTTCGTGAACCAGGTGCAGGTCGATATAGATGATGCTCGGTTTGCCTGCTTCCTGATGGATGACGTGGTTGTTCCAAATTTTTTCGTAAAGGGTTTGCTTCGCCATCAGTTCTCACCTCAATTGATGAATATGATTTTTCGACAATCTCTTGATATCCATTATCCTAGCACGACTGCATTCATTGTTCCAAGATATAATAACTATAAGATTAATAGGTCAAAGCTATAAAATCAATAAGCTGGCAACTTTTCCCACCTGCCTTGCGTCTAATGAATGATGCAAGGACGAATCTACCAATTGCAGTGCGTATCGCTGCTTGCTGTATAATTGACAGAACTGTTCTAAGAATCGCCAAGGAGGATTTTGGATTATGAACAAACTGCTGACCGCCGCGCTTAGCGTCACTTTCGCCTTTTCGATGATGGCCCCGGCCGCTTCCGCCGACACCTCGTCCGTACATAAAACCGTTGCCGACTTTCAGGACCTCACATCAGTCGATAACGTTCTGAAGGCAAAGATCGAAGCGATGCTGGAGTCCGGTACGTTCGAGGGAATAACGGACAACCGGTTCGGCATCCAGGAGCGGATGACGCGTGCGCAGTTCGCCAAGGTGCTGACTTCCGTGTTCGGGCTGCACGTTGAAACCGGCGCGACGACTTCCGGCTTTACGGACGTGCCTTCCGATCACTGGGCTCTATCGTATATTGAAACCGCCAAGAAAGCCGGACTGATCGAGGGCATGACGGACACAACGTTTGCCCCCGAAGAATCGGTAACGTTAGGCCAGTTCGCCACTGTCCTGCTGAAAGGTGTCAAGAAGCAGGTGGATACGAGCGGATCGCCATGGTATGCGCAAGCGATGAAGGATGCGGCGGCACTGGGCTTCGTATCCGCTCAAGCCGAAGGCGGTGCTGCGGCGAGCCGTGCCGATCTCGTCATCGGCGCGTATGCGGCAATTGAAGCTACGAAGCCATTGCCTGCGCCGGTCACTTTATCGATGCTGTCCGCTTCGGTTGTTGACGCCAAAACCGTAAAAGTCATCTTCGACCGTGAAGTTGACCGCAGCAAGGGCGTCCTGACGCTGAGCCGCGGCGATTCGAACGTAGCGACGGAAACAGAATGGGCCGAAGACGGGAAATCGGCGACGCTGAAGCTGAAGGATACGGCCCTCGTGACCGGTGATTATACGGTGAAACTCAGCGGCATTAATACCGGCATCGTAAAAATCGGTACGGCAACATTCAGCTATGCGGAGCCTACCGTCATGGAAGAGAAATACGTGCTGCCCGTTGCCATTACGACCGGAACGCAAAATGTAAGTTCGAGCGGAATTATAACAGGTGAAGTGGCCGGGGATCCGACACAAAGCAAGTTTGCCAAGGAGATCAAGGTTACGGCCAAAACAGCGTCCGGCGAGACGATTGCTCTGCCTGCGGGCGTGATCCAATCGGCCGTAGTAACCGATCCCTCCGTCGTCAAGCTCGCCGTAACGACCGATCATCGCGCTTACATACTCGGTCTGAAGCCTGGCACCGCCGAGGTTATGTATACGTATCAGCTGGGCGACGGCGTACTCCGGTCGGCAACAGCCAAAGTGGAAGTAAAGTCGGATAACGTTGCAGCTACACGCATCGAGGTCAAAAATACGAACTTCACGGAAACGGCAACCGTCGTAAACGGTGTGTACAGAAGCGAGTTCAACGCATTCACTTCAATGGGCTTGATCGTACACGACAATTATGGGAACAAATTCGAATCCATCGAAGCATACGATTATAACTTCGCATACCTAACATTTTTCTATGCGAGCAATGTTGTCGGAGACCCGGCAGAAGGCCCAGTCGGTACTGTCGATGCCTTCTATGGCGGCAATGTAAGAGTGATAGGCAACGTGACCGGCTTTGAACTTAGAGCCATTGCTCGTGAGACAGTCACCGGAGTAGTGGGTACTTCCTACGTTACCATTAAGAGAAAGTAGCGATAGCAACCGGCCCCTTCTTTGTGGAGGGCCACTGAAGAACTCTTGCTTTTTCTGGTGGAGACCGTTAAAGGACAAGTAAAAGACGACCATTATCCAGATATTTGGATAAAAGGTTGTCTTTTACTTGATCTATCTGGACCGTGGAATCGTTATCATACTTCGTTAGATTCACGATTCTCTTTAGGTTTACAGTGAATATGGCAAATGCACCTTGTAACTCCATGCCAATCTAGACCCGCGGAGAACGCTAAGTCATACCCTTGTCTGTGTTCAAGCTCGCTGTTCTTCGCTTCGATGTTTGTTGCGAAACGTTCTTGGCGTTCTCCTTGAAGTACTCGCTTTCTTGAAATGCCATTTGTTCGGTGTGTTCGGCGGATTTTATACTTACTGAGTTGGTTTTGCTTTTTGCTCCTTCTTTGTAACCCCCTTCTCTGAGTGGACATCTTTTGCACAAGCAGTACGTGTCCGTTTGATTTGTACCGACACCTATTGGCCGGTTCGCGTTTTCCGGATTCCATGTGGCCGGCCTCGCAAACATACATGCCATGCATCCTTGTTAAAGAGGAACTCATTTTCTTTCTTTCGGGCACCTTGTGTAATAAGCGGATTCAATTTAGCGATAAGTTCGATGTCATTGGTTCTAGTGTACCTGATGTTAGCTTTTTTCCGAACAGGCGGTGTCCCCGATTATAGGAACGATCGCATTTCTGCCGTTGTCCAAACAATAGTTTTCTTTCAATTCATCATATATAAACGAGAAGTCAGCCAGCTCGTTGATCTGCCGAAGCATTATCCTCGGGAAACACTAAGTTAGACAGTTCGATATACGGACTGAAGATTATCGTTTGTTGCTTTTGTATCAAGGTATACGCCTTCTCCCCAGCAATATACAGAAAAAAGGCACAGTCCCCTCAATATTCTTGAGTGACTGTGCCTTTCTTACATCAGGGGACTTTTCAGTGCCTCGCGGTATACCATTATTCTGCTGTTGTCGAAGTTGCGGCAAGCTTGTGTAAGATTTCGAACAATTGGCTTCGCTCCTCCGCAGGCAATGCGGCCAGCACCTTCTCGGCCGACTCGCTCATCGCGGCTCGAGCTTTGGCGATAAGTGGAGCCGCTGTGTCGGTCAGCTGGAGAAGCGTGGCGCGGCGGTCATACGGATCGGTAACGCGAACGAGAAGCTTCTCCTGTTCCAGGGCATCGACGAATTGAGTGACCGTACGAGGAGCGATGCCGCATTTGACGGCCATGTCACTCATTCGGATTTTGCCCGCTTCCGAGACAGTAACCAGAAATCGCAGTCTGGGACCGGTCAAATATTCGGGTATGTCATAGGTGGCTAGATGACTTTCGAATTGCAAGTGAAGCCGATGAGTGGTTTTGATCAGCATTTCCATCACTTGGCCGGCTAGAGGCGTAGCCTGGGAATTAGAAGCTATCGATTCGTTCATATTTGCAGAAAATCCTCCTTGACTGTAAAGATGATATTGAGTAAACTCAGTATCAAAACCATTTATTGTGTATACTCAATTTATACATACATCTAATCGCTATTTTATAAGTTAATTGGGCGAATGAAAAGGAGGAATGGCGAAATGACTACCTTATTCGTTAAAGCAAACAACCGACCGAACCAGTATTCCGTCAGCTTTACTATTGTATGAGGCTTTCAAACGAAGCTATTTTGAATCCCTCCGGATGATCCGGTAATTGAACTGGATTTGTACAAAGAACACTTGCCTTATAATGAAAGGGGAAATCGGGCATGTCGGAAAAAATGATGTACGCTGTCAGGTACCACGAGTTCGGAGGTGCTGACGTATTGATGCTGGAACAGGCTCCGCGCCCCGAGCCTCAAGCAGGCGAAGTGCTCGTTCGCGTGCGTGCCGCAGGCGTGCTGCCGGTCGACTGGAAAATCCGCAAAGGGCTGTTTCCGATTCCCGTTACATTCCCAAGCATTCCAGGTACTTCATTCGCTGGCATCGTGGAGGATTGGGGAGTCGGCGTAAACGGCTATCAGAAAGGTCAAGCGGTCTTCGGAAGAAGCACGAACGGAACGTATGCGGAATATACGACGGTTTCGACAGAATCCATCGCTCTCATGCCGCAGTCGATGAGCTTCGAGGAGGCGGCAACTTTGACGGGCGGCGCATCGACGGCTTGGCGGGCGGTTACGGACGCCGGAGTGAAGGCCGGCGACCACGTTCTCATTCACGGCGCCGCCGGGGGCGTAGGATTGTTCGCCGTTCAATTCGCCAAGTGGAAGGGAGCGTACGTCATCGGTACCGCCGGACCCGCGAATCAGGACTTCATCCGCTCCATCGGCGTCGACGAAGCTGTCGATTATACCCGGGATTCGTTTGAAGAGGTCGCGCAGGCCGTTGATTTCGTTTTGGACACGATTGGTGGCGATACCTTGGAGCGGTCTTGGTCAGTCTTGAAGCGCGGAGGCGTCCTGATCTCGATTGTGGGACGGCCGCCGTTGGAAAAAGGGAAAGAGTTTGGCATTCGGGTGTTGCCGTCCGGGTTGGCGACGAGCCAAGACTTGGCGGACATCGCAAGTCTCATCGACCAAGGCATGGTGCGGACCTTCGTACAGCAGGTGTATCCGATTCGCGAAGTCCGGCAAGCCCATGAACGAAGCGAGATCGGACATGGAAGAGGGCGCATCGTACTCCAAATCAGCGGTGATACCTATTCTTCGCCTTGATTTTATAGCGTTCCTTCGACTTTTTCTTAAAATAATCGTTTTCCTGGAACGCCAATTGCCAGGAGTGCATATTGGTCCTTAGGCGCACTCTCCTTCAAAAAAACTTGAAGAGAACTACGCCTTTTCAACTGGACATTTTCAGTGGCCTCTCTTTGTGGAGGGGCTGCTTTTGTGTTGCAGCAAGTTATTGAACATTAATTTCCCAAAAGAATTGACGAAATGTTTATAGGCAAATGCTATAATACCCTTATACACTTATATCACAATAGCGAGGTACATCTAGATGGAATTACGTCAGCTCCAATACGCCGTCCAAATCGCCGCCGAACGCAACTTCTCCCGCGCCGCCGAGAAGCTGCACATCGCCCAGCCTTCACTTAGCCAGCAATTGCTCAAGCTGGAGAAGGAACTCGGCGTGCTTCTCTTTCACCGCAGCACGAGCTCGGTTGAACTGACCCACGCTGGCACGGTGTTCGTCGACAAGGCGCAAGCCATACTGGATATGATCGAGCAGCTTAAGCAAGAGATGGAGGACATGTCGCAGATGAAACGGGGGCGGCTTGTCGTCGGATCGATGCCGATTACCGGGACGACGCTGCTGCCGCTTGTCCTCCCTGTCTTTCAAGCGGCTTACCCCGACATCGAGGTGACACTGCTCGAGGAAACGTCAGCCGAGCTCGCCCAGCTGACGGCCAGCGGCCAGACGGACATTTCGCTGCTGGCGCTGCCTTTGGATGAATCGCTTCACTACGAGACGCTGCTCGAGGAAGAGATCGTGCTCGCCGTTCCGCCTCAGCACCCTCTTGCCGCAAGATACGGGGGCGGTGTTCCGGCAGATGTCCCTTTGGATATCCTCCAAGCCGAACCTTTCGTTGCCCTCAAGAAAAGCCAGGGGCTTCGCCAGCTGACGCTCGAGCTGTGCAAGCGGGCCGGCTTCGAGCCGAATATCGCCTTCGAGAGCTCGAATATGGAGACCGTGCAAGCACTAGTCGCCGCAGGAATGGGCATCGCCTTTGTCCCTTCGCTGATCGCCCGCAACGCGCCGTCCCGCTTCGCTCCGGTGATCCTGCCGATTGCGACTCGACCTGCACGTACACTTGTCATCGCTTACCGTAAGGGACGCTACTTGTCCAAAGCGGCGGAAGCCTTCATCGGGGCGATGAAGGCGGTAACGGCCGAAGCGATTGCTTCGGATTGGAAATACTAGAACCCGGTCCGGTACAACCCGGGACGCCGGTCCTCGAAGATCGGGATCGTCTTGCGCACACGATCGACCTCGCTCAAATCGAGCGTCGCGTGCAGGATGCGCTCTTCCTCATCGCCTTCCGCCAGCGTTTCGCCCCAAGGATTCAAGACGAGCGAATGACCGAAGAAGTGCGCTTCGCCGCTGCGGCCGACCCGGTTGCAGGCGACGACGAACATTTGATTCTCGATCGCGCGGGCGGTAAGCAGCGTCTTCCAATGATGCAAACGCGGATGCGGCCATTCCGCCGGCACGAACAGCACCTTGGCGCCGCCAAGCGCAAGCGTCCGTGACAGCTCAGGAAAACGGATATCGTAGCAAATCATCATCGCTGCGGGAACGCCGTCCACCTGCAAGGTGCCGATCCGGTCGCCCGCGGCCAGATGCTTCTCCTCGTCCATAAGACGGAACAGGTGGATTTTGCTGTAGTCGTTCGTAACGTTGCCTTCGCGGTCGAAGGCGTAGATCGTATTATACACGTCGCCGCCGCGCTTCTCGGCAATGGAGCCCGCGATCACGTTGATGCCATGCTTGCGGCTGAATTCGCTGAGCAGCGATTTCGTCCGTTCACCCTGAGGATCGGCAAGCTCTTGAATGCGGTCCAGCGCGTAGCCGGTGTTCCACATCTCGGGAGCAATGATCAGATCCGGCTTGACCGGCGCCGCTGCGGCCTCCTCGAGCATCGACTCCAGCTTGCGGAAATTCGTTTCCGGTTCGCCGATGGCAATATCCATTTGTAAAATCGCGACATTGAGCTTCTGTTGTGCCGGTTGTGTCACTTTCGTTCGACTCCTTCTTGACGGGCCGCAAGCGCCCCCTGTTTCTATTGCTTACTATCATAGTTCAATGGGCATGCAAGTTCAATCATGCTGACAGCTTAGCGAGCAAACGAAAGTCTCCCCGTTGCGGCAATTCCCTGTACAGCACTCGGATTTCATGCTACATTAGGGATATTGTGCACAGTTTCGATTTTTTGCAGATTGTATTGGAGAGTGAGCGTCAGCGCCATGGAGAAAACATTTACCGTACGTCCGGCCGACCGTATGCAACAGCTGCCGGCGCAGTTTTTCGCGGGCTTGGTCCGTAAAGCGAACGAACAAATTGCAATGGGCCACGATGTCATCAATTTGGGGCAGGGCAATCCCGACCAGCCGACCCCGCCGCACATTGTCGCATCCCTGCAGCAAGCGGCCGTCAACCCGCTCTATCACAAATATCCCCCGTTTACCGGGTTTGCGTTCTTGAAGGAAGCTATCGCAAAGCGCTATAAGGAAGATTACGGCGTAACGCTCGACCCGGAAACGGAAGTCGCCATTCTGTTCGGCGGGAAAACGGGACTCGTCGAAATCAGCCAATGCCTGCTCAATCCGGGAGACGTCTGTCTCGTACCTGACCCGGGCTATCCGGATTACTGGTCCGGCGTGTCCCTGGCGGGAGCGGTTATGTCGTTCATGCCGCTGCGCGCGGACAACGCCTTCCTGCCGGATTACGGTGCGATCGCTCCGTCCGAGCTCGACCGTGCCAAGCTGATGTTCATCAATTATCCGAACAACCCGACGGCCGCTATGGCACCTTATGCATTTTATGAGGATACGGTCCGTTTCGCCGAGAAGCACGGCATCGTCGTGGCCAGCGACTTCGCGTATGGTGCGATCGGCTTCGACGGACAGAAGCCGGTATCGTTCCTGCAGGTTCCCGGGGCGAAGGAGGTCGGCGTCGAATTTTACACCTTATCGAAGAGCTACAACATGGCCGGCTGGCGAGTAGGGTTCGCGCTCGGTAACCGCGAAGTGATTCGTCTGCTGAATCTGATGCAGGATCATTATTACTGCTCCTTGTTCGGCGGCATCCAGGAAGCGGCGGCAACGGCCCTCACCGGTCCGCAGGACAGCGTCGCGGCGCTTCGCGCCACCTATGAGAGCCGCCGGAACGCCCTGTTTGGCGCCCTGCACCGCATCGGCTGGGAGGCAAAGCCTTCCGCTGGCTCGTTCTTTGCCTGGCTGCCGGTGCCTGCCGGGTATTCGTCCGCCTCGCTGGCCGATCGTCTGCTGCAGGAAGCGAAAGTCGTCGTCGCCCCGGGCATCGGCTTCGGCGATCACGGCGAAGGCTATGTACGGCTCGGGCTGCTCGCTCCGGAAGCGCGGCTGGAGGAAGCCGTGGAGCGGATCGGCAAGCTCGGCTTGTTCTGACGCTTCGCCGCCGGACAAGGCGCTTACGGCTTTACAAGACAAGGCCGACCGTGCTATCCTTGTAACAAATCAAGCAACGTAATGATGGGAATAGTAGGCAGCACCACCCCGCTCGCGTGCAGAGAGTAAATTCCGCCGGCTGCAAGAATTTACCGCGACGAAGCGCCGAACCCGCCCCTGAACGGTCAACGATGAGTTGAACAGGTGACTCCCTCCTGTTACCCGGGGAGCTCGTAAGCAGGAAGGCGTATGCCTCTGCAACATTGTCTTGGCGTTTGCATGGAAGATGCAGCCGCCGTTAGGCATATGCAGCAGCGTCTTCAAGTAAGGTGGTACCGCGGAAGCAGCAAGACTTTCGTCCTTATTCGGACGAAGGTCTTTTTTGTTTTTGCCCGCTCCGGTCACCTGGAGTATTCGTTCTCGTTTTCCCGAACCATCGAGCCTCCTCAAATTGTTCATAAAGGATGTGTTCTACATGCAGCAGCGAATCGTCGTCAAGATCGGATCTTCCTCTCTTACTTCCGATGAGGGCGGCTTGAACCGCGCCAAGATCGAATATTTCGCCGAGGAGCTGTCCGCTCTGCAGCGGCGGGGCTGCCAAGTGCTGCTCGTCACGAGCGGTGCGGTTGCCGCCGGCTTCCGCAAAATCGGCTACAAGTCACGCCCGAAGCTTTTACATGAGAAGCAAGCGGCCGCATCCGTCGGGCAAGCCCTGCTGATGCAGGCGTATCAGGAAGCGTTCGCCCGTCACGATGTCGGGGTCGCCCAGATTTTGCTCACCCGATCCGACTTCTCATCGCGCAAGCGCGGTCACAACGCCCAATCCACCATTGATGAACTGCTCGCTTACGGCGTCATCCCGATCATTAACGAGAACGACACCGTTTCGATCGACGAGCTCAAATTCGGCGACAACGACACGCTTTCCGCACTCGTCGCCAATCTCGTCAAGGCGCAGCGGCTCATCATCCTGACCGACACCGACGGCCTATATACCGACGATCCGCGCCGGAACCCGGACGCCGTTCGCATCGACCGCGTCGACACCATTAGCGACGAGCTGCTGCGCATCGCGGGCGGCTCCGGAAGCTCTGTCGGCACCGGCGGCATGCGCTCCAAGATCGAAGCGGCGCGCATCGCGATGCGCGGCGGCGTGCCGGTGTTCGTCGGCCGCGCGGCAGAGCCCGGCGATCTGCTGCTCGCGGTAGACGGCGCCGGTAAAGGCACGTACTTCGACACATCCGCGGGCGGCTTGTCGATGAAGAAGCAGTGGGTCGGCTTCCATTCGCTGCCCCAAGGCAAAATCATCGTCGACCAGGGCGCGGAGCATGCCCTGCTCGCCGGCGGCAAAAGCTTGCTCCCGGTCGGCATCCGCGAGCTCGAGGGCGACTTTCATCCGGGCGACGTCGTCGAGGTGCTGAATCTCGACCGGATCCCGATCGGACGCGGCGTCGTGAATTACGCCTCATGGCAGCTTAAGGCGGTTGCCGGCCTGTCGACCGAAGAAGTGCAGCGCCGCGTCGAAGTGCTCCGTATCGAGGTCATCCACCGCGACGAGTGGGTCGCGATATGAGGCAAGCGGCTCACCAGCCATATCCATAACCAAATCCTTTCTCCCTAGGAGGTAATACTTATGTCCGAAGTGATCCGCAAAGCAACCATGGCGCGCGACGCCTCCCCCCTGCTCTCTATCGTTTCTACCGAACGTAAAAATGAAGCGCTCCACCGCATGGCAGATAGCCTGCTGAAGCATGCGTCCAGCTTGATCGACGCAAACGCCGCCGACCTGGCCAGAGGCCGGGAAAGCGGCCTCAGCGCTTCCCTGCTCGACAGACTTGCGCTGAACATGAAACGAATCGAGGCGATGGCCGAAGGCTTGCGCCTGATCGCCGGCCTCCCTGATCCGATCGGCGAGACGCTGCAGCGCTTCTCCCGCCCGAACGGGCTGAACATCGAGAAGGTGCGCGTGCCGCTCGGCGTTATCGGTATCGTCTACGAAGCGCGCCCGAACGTCACTGTCGATGCCGCGGGTCTCTGCTTTAAAACCGGCAATACGGTCGTGCTGCGCGGCGGATCGGCGGCGATGGAATCCAACAAGCGAATTGTAGAAATTTTGCACGAAGTGCTGGCTTCTCTTGAACTGCCTGTCGGTGCCGTACAGCTCATCGAAAGCTCGGACCGCGCAAGCGTCGACGAAATGCTGCGCCTGAACGGCCTGATCGACGTACTCATCCCGCGCGGCGGAGCTTCCCTCATTCAAAATGTCGTCAAGAACGCCACCGTACCTGTCATTGAAACAGGCGCCGGCATCTGTCATACTTACATCGACCAATCCGCACGGCCGGACATGGCCCGCGACATCGCCATCAACGCCAAAGTGCAGCGCCCGTCCGTATGCAACTCGATGGAGACGCTGCTCGTCCACGCCGATTACGCGGCCCGCGAGCTGCCCGCTCTGGCGGCTGCCCTGCGCGCCCAGCAAGTAGAACTGCGCGGCTGCTCCCGCACGCTGGAGCTCATACCGGATATGAAAGCTGCGTCCGACGAAGATTGGGACACAGAGTATAACGACTATATTCTAAACGTGCGCGTCGTCGACAGCCTTGATGAGGCGATGGCCCATATCCGCGAGCACGGCACGAAGCATTCCGAATGCATTGTGACGGAAAATGACGACAACGCCCTCCGCTTCCTGAATGAAGTGGATGCCGCAGCGGTGTACCATAATGCGTCCACCCGGTTTACGGACGGCTTTGAATTCGGCTTCGGCGCCGAAATCGGCATCTCCACGCAAAAGCTGCACGCCCGCGGGCCAATGGGCTTACCGGAGCTAACGTCTTACAAATACAAAATCGCCGGCAGCGGGCAAATCCGCGGCTGACGCCAGTCAGGAGGAACAATCGCATGAGTACGACTCTCCAGGAGCTTCGCATCGCATTCGTCGGGGCCGGCTCGATGGCGGAAGCGATCTTTCGCGGCTTAATCGAGAATAAGGTTGCCGATCCGGACCGCATCGCCGTCATTAACCGGTCGGACCGGGATAAATTGGAACGGCTGCAGGCGCGCTACGGCGTTCAGGTCTCATTCGACACCGAAGGCAAGAACGCGCTGATCGCCGCCGCCGACATCGTCGTCCTGGCCATGAAGCCGAAGGATGTCGAGTCGTCGTTCGCCGAGCTGAAGCAGCACCTTTCGTCCCGTCAATTGCTCGTCTCCGTCATCGCCGGGTTGTCCATCGGCAAAATCACGGCCCTGCTTGAGACAGACGCACCGATCGTCCGCACGATGCCGAACACGTCGAGCACGATTGGCCTCGGTGCAACGGGTCTCTCCTTCTCCGCCGGGGTTTCGGCGGAGCAGCGGGGCCTGGCCCTGCAAATGTTCGAGTCCGTCGGCATCGCAACGGTCGTTGACGAACCGCTCCTCGACATCGTCACTGGCGTATCCGGCAGCGGCCCGGCCTACGTCTACTATTTCATGGAAGCCATGACGAAGGCTGCCGTCGAAGGCGGTCTTGCCGAGCAGGAAGCGCGGCGGCTTACGGTGCAAACCGTACTGGGAGCGGCGCGCATGGTCGAGCTGACGCAGGAAGATCCTGCTGAGCTTCGCCGCAAAGTAACGTCGCCCAACGGTACGACGCAGGCCGCTCTGCAGACGCTCGATAATCACCAATTCTGCGAAGGCATCGTACGCGCCGTGTTCCGTGCGGCGGAGCGCGCGAAGGAAATGGGCGAAGCGATTGCCCCCGGCGTGAACCAACGATAATGAACCGTCTCCACCATCGGCACATATAAGGAGTGAACCACACATGACTGCAACTTGTACGGCGACGTACCGCCTGTACGACGATAAAGCGGATTTCCACAAAAAAGCGCAAGGCATCGCCGTTGGACTTACGGTCGGCTCCTGGACGGAGCTTCCCGCCGCTCAGCAAGCGAAGATGGAGAAGCATCTGGGCAAGGTCGTTTCCGTCGACGTGGTTGAAGGCAGTGGCGCGGGGGAGCGTTATGCCGATATTCGCATCGCTTATCCCGACATCAACTTCAGCCGGGACATCCCCGCCCTGCTCGTGACGATCTTCGGCAAGCTGTCCATGGACGGGCGCATCAAGCTGATCGACGTTCATTTCTCGGGCGATTTCCTGTCGGCTTTCCCGGGTCCGAAATTCGGGATCGAAGGCGTGCGGGAGCTGCTCGGCGTGCACGACCGTCCGCTGCTTATGTCGATCTTCAAATCGGTGATCGGGCATGATCTGAGCGAGCTGCAGGAGCAGTTTTACAAGCAGGCTGCGGGCGGCGTCGACTTGATCAAGGACGACGAAATTTTGTTCGAGAACCCGCTGACGCCGATAGAACGCCGTGTAGAGGCTTGCCTGCAAGCCGCTGAGCGCGCCTCCCGCGAAACCGGCCAGAAGCTGCTGTACGCCACCAACCTGACGGGGCCGACGTTCCGGCTGAAAGATCAGGCGCGCAAAGCGATCGCCGCCGGTGCGAACGCGTTCCTCTTCAACGTGCTCGCCTACGGATTCGATGTGCTGCATGAGCTGGCCGCCGATCCGGACATCAACGTGCCGATCATGGCTCACCCGGCCGTGGCCGGCGCGATGTATCCGTCGCCCCACTACGGCATCGCGGCGAACGTGCTGCTCGGCAAGCTGATGCGCATCGCCGGCGCCGATATTGTCTTGTTCCCGTCGCCTTACGGCTCGGTGGTGATGCCGCGTGAGGAAAATATGGCGATCAAGCACGCGCTGCTGACGACGGATTTGGAAGCCGATTACGGCTCGGCCAAGCAGCCGCTCAAGCGCAGCTTCCCGGTTCCGTCCGCCGGCATCCACCCCGGGCTCGTTCCGCTCATCCTGCGCGACTTCGGCCACGACACGATTGTGAACGCCGGCGGCGGCGTGCACGGACATCCGCAGGGCGCCATCGCCGGCGGACAAGCGTTCCGCCAGGCGATCGACGCCGTGCTTGCGGGACAGAGCCTGCAGGAAGCGGCGGCATCGCATGCCGAGCTGAAGGCGGCTATCGACATCTGGGGGGTTAAGGAAGCGTGACAGCCGGAATGAAGCAGCGCGTCATTTTTTGCGATTTTGACGGCACGATTACGAACAACGACAATATTGTCGCGATTATGAAGCACTTCGATCCGGAGGGTACGGAACCGATCGTGAAGCAAATTATCGCCCGCACGATGACGGTGAAAGAAGGCGTCGGCGCCATGTTCGAGCTGCTCCCGACGAGCCGCAAGGAAGAGATCGTCCGCTATGCGATCGACAATGCGACGATCCGGGACGGCTTCGCCGAGCTGCTCGCCTACTGCAGGGAGCAGGATATCCGGTTTCTCGTCACGAGCGGCGGCATCGATTTCTTCGTCTATCCGCTCCTTGCGCGCTTCGGCATTCGGGAAGAGCAAATCTATTGCAACGCCAGCGACTTCTCGGGCGAGCGCATCCGCATCGAATGGCCGCATCCGTGCAGCGAGGAATGCGACAACTACGGCGGCTGCGGCATGTGCAAAACGACGATCATCCGCACGTACCCTACAGAGCAGTATGAACGTATCATGATCGGCGACAGCATTACCGACTTCCCGGGCGCAAAGCTGGTCGACACCGTCTTCGCCCGTTCGCATCTGATCGATCTGTGCGAGGAATTGAAGCTGAACTACTACCCCTTCGAGACGTTCCATGACGTTATCGCAAGGCTAAAGGAGCTGGCCCCCGTATGAGCCATTCGACTATTACACTGGAACAGAAGCAGCAGGCGTTCGC
Source organism: Paenibacillus chartarius (assembly GCF_042432825.1). NCBI lineage: Bacteria > Bacillati > Bacillota > Bacilli > Caryophanales > Paenibacillaceae > Paenibacillus > Paenibacillus chartarius. The sequence goes on from NZ_JBHLWN010000077.1 coordinate 185,945, forward strand.
CGAGCTGCGCGACGTGAAATCCCTCTTCGCCTCGCGCGGCTGGTTCCCCGGCACGAGCGGTAATCTGTCCGTTCGCGTCGGCGATTATGCCGAGAACGATTTTACGTTCGCCATTACGGCCAGCGGCAAGGATAAATCCGTATCGACGCCGGAAGATTTTCTCCTCGTCAATCAGGAGGGCAAGCCGACGGAAGCGACGAAGCTGAAGCCGTCCGCCGAAACGCTCATCCATTGCGAAATTTACCGGAAGACGGGCTGCGGCGCCATTTTCCACGTACATACGGTGTTTAACAACATTGTTTCGGAATGGTATTGGAAGAAGGGGCTGAAATCGATTCCGGTCGAGGCGGTCGAGCTGATCAAGGCGTTCAATATTTGGGATGAGGACGCCCGCATCGAAATTCCGATTCTGCCGAACTACGCCGACATTCCGCGCATCGCCGAGCTTGTACCGGACGCCATCGCACCCCGGATTCCCGGCATCATTTTACGTAACCACGGCATTTACGCCTGGGGGGCTAACGCCTTCGAAGCGAAGCGTCATCTGGAAGCGTTCGAGTTCTTGTTCGAGTACGTGTACCGCTGGGATCTGCTGGCAGGTACGATCCGATAAGCAATCACAAATAAGGCGGCTGTCCCGGGGCTAATCCGGGGCAGTCGCCTTTTTAGCTCATCGATGTCCTACGCCTGCGCTTTTACGATGGCCTTGAGTGCCTGCTCCAAACGCTCATAGCGAAAACGGTACCCTTCCTGCAGCAGCCGCTCCGGTACGACCCAGCGGCTCTTCAAAATAAGCTCCGTCTCCGTACGCAGGAAGAACGCGCCAAGCTCCAGCATCCAGCGGGCGGCAGGCAAGCCGAACGAACGGCCCATCGATTCGCGCAGCAGCTGCATCAGCTCGCGGTTCGAGACCGGATTCGGTGCCGAGCAGTTGATGACGCCGCGAATATGCTCATGCTCCTGCAGGAACCGGATGATGCCGAACACGTCCTCGACGTGAATCCAGCTGAACTTTTGCCGCCCGCTGCCCTGCACGCCGCCGAGACCAAATTTGACCAAATTCATATAAGGAATCATCACACCGCCGCTCTCCCCCAGCACGATCGCGATCCGCAGCGCAACCTGCCGGGTGCGGGGCAGCTCGAAGGCGAAGAAGGCGCGTTCCCACGAAGCGGCGACATCGACGGAAAAGCCTGAGCCGATCTCGCCGGTAGCTTCCGTCATCGGACGATCCTCGGCATGCCGGTAAATCGTAGCGGTGCTGGAATTGAGCCATAGCGGCGGCGGATTCGTGCACAAGAGCAAGGCGCGTCCGAGAATTTCGGTCGTCTTGGTGCGCGATGTGAGAATTTGCTCCCGATTGCTCGCATTGTACCGGCAGTTGACGGACTTGCCCGCCAGGTTGACAAGCAGCTCCGCCCCTTCCAGGGCCGCAAGGATGGCGTCGGCATCCTGCCAAGACACATGCCCCGGCCGCCTGGAAATGACGACAACCTCATATCCGAGCTCGCGAAACCGATCCTGCAAATACTGTCCGATAAAGCCGGTACCGCCGGCAAGAACGATTTTCTTCGACATCGAATCTCCCCTTCGCGCAGATGTAACTTCATACTTCCATTTTTCAGCATGAAAAGCAAGTCCCCGCATAAAATCCGCAGTTTCCCACATCATAAAAAGAACCGTTTGCAGAGCCAGGATTGTTATGATAATTTTAAGATTGTGATTTTAAGGGTGGTTTTTCGACAGAAACACCCTCTAAATGTTAAGATATTATTAACAACTGCAATTCACGCCACTAAAGGAGTTCGACCAGATGAAACTATTTAGCAATGAAGACAATGATTTCCTAAATCTGCTCATTCGTGCGGCAGAGAATTCACTCCAAGCTGCACACCTGTTCCGGGAAGCGATGATGGGCGATAAACCGCCTGCGCAATATTTTCCCGAAATGAAGGATTTGGAAAACAAAGGTGACGAAATTACACACCGCATCTTTAAAGGCTTGAATCAAATGTACATAACGCCGCTGGAGCGGGAAGACATTATGGCCCTCGCGTCCATGCTCGATAATGTCATCGACGGCATCGAAGCAACGCTGGCACGGTTCGATTACTTGAATGTGGAGACTACCGACTCTTATATGAAAGACTTCTCCGCCGTATTCGTATCCTCGTGCCAGCACATTCTCGATGCGTTTAAGCTGCTTGCCAAGAAAAAATATTTGCAAATTACGCAGCACACGGTTCAGATCAATGCTTTAGAGAATGAAGGCGACCGGCTCATGCGCGAAGGGATTCGTCAAATCTTCATGCACCCCCGCGATCCGTATACCGATTTCAAGCTGAAGGAAATGTACGAGCGAATGGAGCAAACGACCGACGCTTGCGAGGACGTAGCGGACATTCTGGACAGCGTAGTCTTACGCTATTCATAATCGGAGCGTAAACAGACCATGTCAACGATTACCATAATGCTCGTCATCATTGTCGCGCTGGCTCTCATTTTCGACTTCATTAACGGCTTCCACGATACGGCCAATGCGATCGCTACTTCGATTTCGACGCGGGCGCTGTCTCCGAAATTTGCCGTAATTATGGCCGCTTTGTTAAATTTCGCCGGAGCCGTCGTCTCCTCCAACGTCGCCCAGACGATCGGCAGTAAAATCGCCGACCCGTCGAAGCTGCCCAACGGACCGGAGATCGTAATTGCTGCGCTGCTCAGCGCCATTGCCTGGAACCTGATCACTTGGTATTTCGGCATTCCGTCTTCGTCCTCTCACACGCTCATCGGCTCGATGGCGGGAGCGGTTCTGGCGGGTGCAGGCACCGGCGCGATTCATTGGGACGGATTTATCCGCATCATCCAAATTTTGATCTTGTCGCCGATCGTCGCCTTTGCAGCAGGCTATCTCATCATGATATTGCTGAAATTCATCATATTAGCAACGGGCAACACTTCCCGCTCCAAGCTGAATCAACTGTTTCGCAAGCTGCAAATTGTGTCGGCCGTTCTCCTCTCGTTCTCCCACGGAGGCAACGATGCCCAGAAAGCTATGGGCATTATTGTTTTCGCTCTGGTCGCCGCCGAAATGCAGAGCACCTTGGATGTACCGCTTTGGGTCAAGCTGTCGGCGGCGCTCGCCATGGGCCTCGGAACTTCGATCGGCGGATGGCGGATCATTAAAACGGTTAGCCGGAATTTGATCAAGATCGAGCCGGTTAACGGCTTTGCTTCGGATTTGACCTCATCGATCGTTATACAGACATCTACCCAGCTGGGTATGCCTCTGTCGACGACACACGTCATTTCATCGTCCATTCTTGGCACCGGCAGTGCGCTGCGCTTTTATGACATCAAATGGGTCACCGTCATTCGGATGGTCATGACCTGGATTATCACCATCCCGATTTCCATCGCATTGGCTTATGCAATCTATTACTTGTTGTTCGTTGTGCTGTAAGGGACTGCGAACACAAAAAAACGCTCTCGAGCTGTCCAGCCAGCAGCCCGGAGCGTTTTTTTTATCTTTCAAATCTATTCCCGCACGGGAGAACTTGTCCAACTCCTAACAATTTGATACAGCACAATACCGTTATAGAACGCCGCCATTGCGACTGCCGTGCCCCACAAGTAATACGTCCCGCATAATCGTTGCGGCCATACATCGGCAGTTCTTCACGCAGCACGCGAAATCCGCTCCAAGAAAAATTGCGGCCATACCAAGGGAAGCCTGTTTATATATGCTTTCAAGAAGCATCAAATATCGCCCGGTCATCAACTTGGAGCACATCACTATAGACTTCTCCCTAACAAAGCTCCGACCTGTTTGGCAATAACTTGCGGCGGATACGGCATTCCATTCCGAATCCACCATTCTATGACCCCGACATAGGCGTTCCCGGCATATTGCAGCAAAACCTCTTCACATAAATCCGTATTTTTGCCGCTCTCTCTGTCGATCTCGCCTTTGAATCCTTCGATGAAGGAAGCAAGCAGCCGAGTTCTGAAAGATGACGCCGTCCCTTTACTTGCCAGCATGGTCGAAAAAAATAAATAGTTTTTCTCAAAATATTCGAAATAAGGGATAAGCGCATCGCTCCAATCCCTCTCGCATGCCCACTTATCCATCTCCCCTAATTCGTTAATGTGTGTCTCGATGAGCTGATCCAACAAATCATATTTGTCCTGATAATGAAGATATATGGTACCGCGGTTTACGTTCGCCCGGTCCGCAATATCCCGTATGGTTATCTCATCGAAGGTTTTTTCAGTCATCAGTTCAATAACCGCTTTTCTCAACGATTCTTGTGTTTTCACAATTCTCCGATCCGTTTTGTTCATCGAACATGTTCACCTGGCCTTATGAGATAATTAACATTCTGGTTTACTTTGTTGAAATATCAACATTTCGCGAATTATTGACCATTGATTATACTTAACTTCATCCTATAATAATAGACATGAGTCGGTTAAACAATTTATTTTGTTTATCCGGTTCGTGTTGTCATGGTTCGTTTCGCTACATTCATGGATATCAGGAGGATGTATATGATTTCTGCTAATGCACGTGCTGTATTCAATCCGGAAGGCCCGTTCAAACTGACGACGATCGATCGCAGGGATCTTCAGCCGCATGATGTCCTCATTGAGATTAAATACGCTGGTATTTGCCATTCCGATATTCATACGGCTCGCGGCGAATGGGGGCCGGTGAACTATCCTCTCGTTCCGGGGCATGAGATTGCCGGAATGGTCACCGAGGTTGGTTCGGCAGTCACAAAGTTTGCCGTTGGCGACCGGGTAGGGGTAGGCTGCATGGTTGATTCCTGCGGAGAGTGCGTTAACTGTCATAACGGGGAAGAGCAATATTGCCTTAGCGGCAATACGGGCACTTATGGCGCCATCGACCGGTATGGGCAATATACGCAAGGCGGCTATTCCACCCACATTGTCGTTACCGAAGACTTCGTCGTTCGAATACCTGACGGCATGGAGCTTGACGTCGCCGCGCCGCTCTTGTGCGCCGGCATCACCACGTATTCGCCGCTGCGCCATTGGGGAGCGGCTCCCGGCAAGAGAGTAGCTGTCGTTGGACTTGGCGGGCTTGGACATATGGCGGTGAAGCTCGCACATGCCATGGGGGCGGAGGTTACGGTATTATCTCAATCCTTGAAGAAGAAAGAAGACGGTCTTCGGCTTGGCGCCGACCATTATTACGCCACGAGCGATCCGGAGACGTTCCGGAAGCTGGCCGGTTCGTTCGACCTCATCATCAATACAGTGAGCGCGAATATCGATATTAATGCCTATCTTTCGTTACTGGCGCTGGACGGTACATTGGTCAACGTCGGTGCGCCGGCGGAACCGTTGCCGGTACAGGTATTCTCACTTATTCCTCATCGTCGTTCGTTTGCCGGATCGATGATCGGCGGTATTCGCGAAACGCAGGAAATGCTTGATTTCTGCGCTGAACATGCAATATCTCCAGAGATCGAGGTGATCTCCGCCAACCGGATTGATGAAGCCTGGGAGCGCGTACTGGCTTCTGACGTACGCTATCGCTTTGTGATCGACATCAGCACAATGAACAATGAATAAAGCTTAACCCTTTTTGCAAAATATGGGGGCACGCCAATACCGGTGTGCCTCTTTGGTTCGAGTTCCCGACAAATAAAAAATATATAAAAACAGACTAGGAGAGAACCTCTGTATTATGACGAATAACAACAATCAGCAAGTGGTTAGACTGGCTTTGCTTTTGGGTTTATTTTCGACGCTAGGACCTTTCACGATCGATATGTATTTGCCGGCTTTTCCGGAAATTGCGAAGCAATTCACTACGACCGCTTCACTCGTTCAGTTCAGTCTGACCGCTTGTTTACTTGGACTCGGCGTAGGTCAGCTCGTGATGGGCTCGCTGAGCGACGTATACGGTAGACGAACCCCCTTGCTTATTTCCATGGCCGCTTATGTCGTCTCCTCATTAGCCTGCGCATTGGCGCCAAATATAGGGCTGTTGATCGTTTTCCGATTTGTGCAAGGCTTTGCCGCTTCAGCGGGCATTGTCATCTCTCGCGCAATCGCACGCGACCTGTTCAGCGGTAACGAGCTCACCAAATTTTTCTCGTTGCTCCTGCTTGTGGGTAATTTGGGACCTCTCGCTGCTCCCGTTGCCGGCAGCGGCGTTCTTTCGTTCACGACCTGGATCGGCGTCTTTATCGCGCTGGCGCTGCTGGGAACGTACTTATGGCTGATGACAAAATCGCGTTTGCAGGAAACCTTGCCGGTTGATCGCCGCAGTCCTACCAATTTCGCGCATCAGCTGCGCAGCTACGGAATGCTCTTGCGGGACCGCCAGTTTTTAGGCTGCATGCTGGCACAGGGCATTATGATCGCCGGAGTTTTCGCGTATGTTTCGGGAACGCCCTTCATCTATCAAAATATTTATGGGGTCTCCCCGACCGTCTTCGCTCTTCTTTTCGGGACGAACGGCATCAGTCTGATCATCGGCTCCCAAATCGTCGGACGGATGTCGCATCGCGTATCCGAACATACTTTTGTGTTATTCGGCCTATGGCTTGCCTTATTGGCAAGTGTCACTGTCTTGGTTGTAGCCATCGTCCATGGTCCGCTGTTCACATTGGTCATCCCCTTGTTTATTTTTGTAGCCGCAATCGGCATTACATCAACGGCTGCCTTCCCTCTCGCGATGGAGAATCAGGCTAACATGGCGGGTAGTGCTGCTGCGCTGCTCGGTGTCATTCCCTTCCTGCTAGGTGCGGTCGTCGCTCCGTTAGTTGGCATTGCAGGAGAGAACACAGCCGTTCCATTGGGCGTTATTATATTGGTGTCGAGCACAATTGCCATGCTCGCTTATTTCTTACTGGTAAGGCCTCAGCACGCCTCGACTTCCAAAGCTGCGGCTGATTCGCAGTAATTAGTAAGCAGTGGAGTGAAAGCTCCTCAGAACCCCGCGCAGGTTCACCGTAAGCATTTCCACGTGCTGCACGTTCTGGTCCAACAGCGCCTTGTTGATTTCTCATGAACCGTAATAAGGCAAATGTGTCTATTGTACTCGGGTACGTGAAAATTACAGAGCAGCTTTACTGAGATCGCAATTTTATAAGAAATTTCGTACTTTTTATACGAAAAGTCGTACCATGATGCTATGCTTGAAGCACTGAAATTTCATCTATTATCAATTTCCAAAAAAAATAGAGTACCCTGTCTGCATTTCCAGACAAGGTACTCTATTTATATGATCAGCCTCTCGCCGCTCCGCCGCGAAACCGCTGCGTATATTCACGCGCCTGCTCGACCGTTTGAATCCGGTTCCGGCTCCATTCCAGCAATATACGGTCAATGTAGCGAAAATGCAGCTTCCCCGAGAACACCGCCTCTTTGAGTGCGGCCAAAATCAGCTCTTCCTTGTATTTATCCCGGTCGATCCAGGCGGATATCGTCTCAAGCTCCATCGGCGTCAGCGGTCTGCCGAACTCGCTTTCGAACACGGAGAACATGTTCCGCGGCGAAGCCGCCCCGCCTTCCGGGCCTCCGGCACTTGCAGCGCCGCTCCCCCGCTTGCCGGCCTCCAACGCCGCCAGAGCCGCTTCCTCCGCGGCCAGCCTTTCGTCCGCCAGCACCTCCGCCAGACGTTCGAACAGCGGATCCAAATTGTAGCGCTCGTACAAAATGCCGGTCGCCGCTTCCTCCCGCTCCTCGATTTCCAGCAGACCCAGCTTCAGCAGCTTCTGCAGCGAAGCGATGACCGCTTCCGCCGCTACGGTCATCCGGGACAGCAGCTCCTCGATGGTCGGAAATTCGTTGCGCTCCTTGTCCGCATACGCCAGGAGATGAAGAAGCAGCATCACTTCCTGCTCGCCCAGCTTCAGAGCCTTGTATGATGTCAGCAGCGCATACGGTACCTGAACCGCGCTTCCGTCCCGAAGACCGGAAAGCACGAATCCGGCAAGCCGCTTGCGTTCGTTATCGTTTAACTTCACTTGGCGGCCCCCCTCTCCCTTACCAAGTTTTACGGATACAGCCGGTACAGCAGCCGCGGGAACGGAATCGTCTCCCGCACATGATCGAGACCGCAAATCCAGGCTACGGTACGCTCAAGGCCGAGGCCAAAGCCGGAATGCGGAACGGAACCGTATTTGCGCAGATCAAGGTACCATTGGTAAGCTTCCTTCGACAATTCGTGCTCCTGAAACCTCTGCTCCATCAATGCCGGATCGTCGATGCGCTGGCTGCCGCCGATAATTTCCCCATAGCCCTCCGGGGCGATCAAATCCGCGCACAAGACGACGTCCGGACGCTCCGGGTCCGGCTTCATGTAGAACGCCTTCAAGGAAGTCGGATATTTGGTAATGAACACCGGCTTGTCATAGCTTTGCGCAATCGCTGTCTCATGCGGCGCTCCGAAATCTTCGCCCCATTCGAATTCGAAGCCGTTGTCGTTCAGGAACTTTACCGCATCGTCGTACGAAATGCGCGGGAACGGCGCCTTCACCTGCTCCAGCTTGGACGTATCCCGCTCCAGCGTTTCGAGCTCCTTCTTGCAATTCTCCAATACGGACTGGACGATATGCGCCACGAACTGCTCCTGCACCTGCAGATTCTCCTCGTGATCGACGAACGCCATCTCCGGCTCGATCATCCAGAACTCGATCAGATGGCGGCGCGTCTTCGATTTCTCGGCCCGGAACGTCGGTCCGAACGAATAGACCCGGCCGAGCGCCATCGCCGCTGCTTCCATATACAGTTGACCGCTCTGCGTCAAGAAGGCGTCCTCGTCAAAATATTTCGTATGGAACAAATTCGTCGTTCCTTCACAAGAAGAAGGCGTTAAGATCGGCGGATCGACGAGATGAAAGCCGCGCTCATCGAAAAACTGCTGCACCGCGCGGATAATTTGAGCCCGGATGACGAGAATCGCCCGCTGGCGGGGCGAGCGGATCCACAGATGGCGGTGATCCATCAGAAAATCGACGCCGTGCTCCTTCGGCGTGATCGGATAGTCCGTGGAGATTTGAATGATTTCCACGTTCTCGACCGTCATCTCATAACCGATCTTGCTGCGCGTATCTTCCCGGATAACGCCGGTTATGTACAGCGAGCTCTCCTGCGTCAAGCGGGAAGCCGCTTCCCATACCGTTTCGCTGACTTCGTTCTTCACCGCGACGGCTTGCATGAAGCCCGTCCCGTCGCGAACTTGCAGGAATTGAATTTTGCCGCTGGACCGTTTGCCGTGCAGCCAGCAGCCGATCGTTACGGTTTCGCCGAAATGATGCTTCGCTTCCCCGATCGTCGTCTTTACAACTGTACTCATCGTTCGTTAACAGCCTCCTCGAAGTGCCGTTATTAGTTGCGGGTAACGCTTTTTATTGTACACCACGCGGTATCGGGATGTCATGAGCCGCGGCTTGGCACCTGCTCCGGCGTTACCGCTATCCCGTGCGGCTCGCCGCCGCTTACAAGCGCATACGTATCGCGAGCGATCATCCATTCCTCATTTGTCGGGATAACGAGGACGGCCACTTTGGAGGCGTCCGTAGAGATCAATCTTTCCTGCCCGCGGCCGGTACGGTTCCGTTCATCGTCGAATTCGAGACCGAGGAAGGTCAGCCCGCTGCAAACCGCCTTTCGCACCGCTTCCGAATTTTCTCCGATGCCGGCCGTAAATACGAGTGCGTCAATGCCGTTCATCGCCGCCGCGTAGGCGCCGATATATTTACGTATTCTGTACGTAAACATGTCGAAGGCGAAGCCGGCTATTTTATCGCCGCTCTGCATCGCTTCCGTCACTTCCCGCATATCGCTGGAAATACCGGAGATGGCCAGCAGCCCGGAATGCTTGTTCAGCATCGAGCTGACCTCGTTCACCGTCAAATCTTCTTTGGCCATAATAAACGGTACGACGGCCGGATCGATATCCCCGCTGCGAGTTCCCATCATCAGACCTTCCAGCGGCGTCATGCCCATGCTCGTATCGATCGACTTGCCGTTCATTACCGCGGCGCAGCTCGCCCCGTTGCCGATATGGCACGTCACGATTTTCAGCTCCTCGTATGGCTTGCCCAGGAATTGCGCGGCTCTCTCGCTTACGTAGGCATGGGATGTGCCGTGGAAGCCGTATCGGCGAATTTTGTGGCGGCGGTACAGCACCATCGGAATCGCATACAGGAACGCATGTGCCGGCATCGTTTGGTGAAACGCCGTATCGAATACGACTGCCTGAGGTACGTTCGGCAAATTTTGCTCCACGGCCTGGATACCCAGCATGTGCGCAGGATTGTGCAGCGGCGCGAGGTCGAACAGACGCTTGATTTGGCTCTTGACTTCTTCATTGACAATGACCGAGGAAGAGAACGCTTCTCCTCCGTGCACGACGCGGTGCCCGACCGCATGGACATCTTCGATTCGCTCCAGGACACCGTGCTCGGGATGAATCAGCATGCCCAGCACCTTGCGGATGGCCGTCGTATGCTCCAATATTTCGCTGACCTCGCGCACTTCATTTTTACCGGACGGTTCATGCGACAAGATGGCGGAATCCATGCCGATCCGCTCCACCTTCCCTTTGGCCAGCACCGACTCATCGCGCATATCGTACAGCTGATACTTCAGCGACGAGCTTCCTGCGTTAATGACGAGTATGTTCATGACAGCCGGTCACCATCCTTATCGTAACGGAAAAATCCTTCGCCCGTCTTCGTTCCGAGCCGCCCTGCGCGCACCATCTGCTTCAGCAGGAAAGAGGGCCGGTATTTAATATCCCCAAACTCGAGAAACATCCGGTTCAGAGCCGCCAAGACCGAATCAAGACCGAACCGGTCGGCCATCTCTAGCGGACCGTAGCCGAAGTCGTATCCGATCCGCATCGCGGAATCGATATCCTGCGCTGTCGCTACTCCTTCCGCGAGCGTGTGCATCGCCTCGTTGATAAGTGTGCAGATAAGCCGCGTCGATACGAAGCCCGGGGATTCGTATACCTGGATGCCGGTCTTCTGGATCGTCTCTTCAACGAAATGCTTCGCCTTCTCATAAGTCTCCTCCGACGTCTTGATCGCGCGAATAATTTCAACGAGATGAATTTTCGACACCGGATATATGAAATGCAAACCGATGACCCGCTCCGGGGAGCGGATAGATTCGGCCAGCTCCGTCAAGCTGAGCGTCGACGTATTGGAGGCGATAATGATCGGCGGGCGGCAAATCCAATCGAGCTCGCCGAGCACCGCCTTCTTCGCTTCAAGATCTTCGCTGATCGTTTCGATCACCATATGGCAGCCGGACACGGCCTTCAAATCGAGCGTCATATGAATCCTGCTGAGCAGCAGCTTCTTCTCCGCTTCCGTAATCGCCCATTTTTCCAGCTGCTTGTCCAGCGCATACTGGATCATCTGCGACGCGAGATCGAGCTTCTCCTGCGTTTTCTCCACTAGAACGACGTCCAGCCCTTTACCCGCGAGCATTTCCGCAATGCCCTGGCCCATCGTCCCGCCGCCGATCACGCCGATTTTTTTCATATCCATGGCGGCCATCACCCCTTCGCCTGCAAGTAGTAATTGAATAATCCACCATTAATCATACACGTTTTCAACATCCGTTTCACATTATTATGTACGTTTGTGCCGCTCGCCATTGTGTGATTGGTCACGGCAGCAAGAGAACGGAGCTTACGCCTCGCTTAACATGAAAAAACAGCCCGTGTCACGGACTGTTTTTTTGAAATCAAGCGGACTTTTATGCAGCGTCCTGACGTTTATCGTTCAACAGCGTACGGAATTCCCCGCCGGACAACACTTCTTCCCGGATCAAAATATCGAGGCACTGCTCAAACACGCTGCGGTACTGCTCCAGCAAGGCGCGCGTACGATTCGTCAAATCCTCGAGAATCGCCGCATTTTCCTTCATCAGCTCTTCCTTTGTCACCATGTTTCGGTCAATAATGCCAAGCGACGTCAGTCCGCAATCCATCATGTTGTGCACCAAATTCAAAGCTTGCTCGAAGTCGTTGCGCGAGCCGGTCGAACGGCCTCCGTAGAACATTTCCTCGGCTGCGGAGCCGGCAAGAGCGACCATGATCTGCTGCTCCAAGTACTCCTTCGTATACAAATATTGATCCTGCTGAGGGTTGTGGCGGACGAAACCGAGCGCCTTCCCTCGCGGACTGAGCGACACCTGCGATACCGAGCCAGGGCGCAGCAGCTCCGCAGCGATGGCATGGCCAAGCTCGTGATAAGCGACCCGGCTGCGCTCCTCGTTATTCGTCTCGCGGTCCGTCTTCTCGCCCATCATTACCTTGTCGATCGCCAGCGTCAGATGCTTCTGGCTGATCGTCTCGGACTCGTCGCGCATCGCATAGATGGCCGCTTCGTTCAGTACGCTTTCGAGATGCGCGCCGGAGAAGCTGAACGTTTGCTCCGCTATGAGCTCCAAATTTACGTCATCCGCAAGCGGCTTGTTTTTGGCATGAATGTTCAAGATGGCGAGACGGCCCTTCTTGTCCGGCAGGTCGACTTCAATATGACGGTCGAAGCGACCTGGACGAAGCAATGCGCTGTCGAGCATCTCTTTCCGGTTCGTAGCGGCCATTAACAGGATACGAGGCGTTTCCGCGGTATGAATGCCGTCCATCTCGGTCAAGAGCTGGTTCAACGTCTGATCGTACTCCCGGTGCTGTCCGCCGTCGCGCTTGCCGCCGATGACGTCGATCTCATCGATGAAAATAATCGCGCTATCCTTGTTTTCCTTCGCCGCCTTCTGCCGTGCTTCGCGGAACAAGTCCCGGATCCGGCTGGCGCCGACGCCGACGTACATCTCAACGAACTCCGAGCCCGAAGCGGCCAGAAATACCGAGTTCGTATAATGCGCCGCGGCTTTCGCCATGAGCGTCTTGCCCGTTCCCGGAGGACCTGTGAGCAGCATGCCCTTCAGCGGACGAATGCCCAGCTTGGCGATCTGTTCATGCTTCACGATAAAATCAAGCGCCTCCATCAATTCCTTCTTCGCCCGGTCCTGTCCGCCAATCTGTTCGAACGTTAAGAACGACGGCGCCTTTGCTTTCGTTTTACTGCCTCCGCTGCTGCCGCTCCCGCCGACGCCGAAGCCGCCGCGGGCCCGCGCCATGAAGAACAGCGACACGCCGACGACCGTCATCAGGACGAGCGGAACGACGTTCACTCCTACAAAAATCAAGAATGCGATCAACACCGGCACAATACCGATCAATATTTCTTTACCGAACTTACCCATTCACAAACACCCCCAACTTCGGCGCAACTCTCGGCAGGATGACGTACTTGCTCTTCTCACCGTCCGACAGCTGCACATAGACGTTATCGTCATCCATCTCCGTCAAGACCGTCAAACCCGGCAGCGACGACTTGTGCTGCTCCAGCACCTTCGGAATGTCGGCATACTGTTTCGTCTCCATCGCCTGCGCAACGTCGAACAAGGCAGACGACCACCAACGGTCGATTTCCGGGGAAGTCTCATTCGTCACTTCGACGTTGACCTTACGGTCGCCGATAATGGAAGCACCCTTCGTCTCGATCGTCTGATACACTTCCCGCAGCGAAGCTCCGGATCCGAGCCGCAGCGACACTTGGACTTCGTCGCGCTTCAGCTGCATCTGGGCGTCGGATACGCCGGGGATTTGCTCAACGATCGCTTTCATCGGATTTTCCATGGCAAAGCTATGATAACCGAACCAGCCGCCAAACAAGACTACGGACGATACGGCGACACTGACTACGATAGGCAAGAGACGCAATTTCACAGCAGCGTCCCCCTTTCTTTTTTTCAAATTATGATCATGATCGGAATCATCCATGCACTCAAAGTATGTCTCGCAATCTGTATAAAGAGTATATCACATCGTATATACGCATAGGGGATGTAATGAGTGGAAGGCGAGCCATGGAAGCAAGCCGGGCGTCATGCCGGAGCCCATGGAATGCAAAAAAACTCAGCCTCTAATTGAGGCTGAGTCGGTACGTATCGATATGAGCGCCGTCGGCAAACTTGACGTAATCGTACAAGTAACGGTCCTTGCCGTTTTCATGCCTGCGGTAAAACAACTCCCATACAAAATCGTCGTTCAGCTTGCCCGGCACTACCCGCAGCACCTCGACTCCCGGCGATCGCGCCAGCAGCGCCTCCTTCGCTTGATCGGCACTGATTCCGCTCGACGCTTTCTCGGCATGAGGGCCGTCCGGGCCTATCCAAACGACAAGCTTCTCTCCTTGAGCATCGGTGCCGATGACCGTCTTGTACGCCTCGCTGCCGTTAAACGCCGCTACACTTTCAATAGTCACGAGGCCGGCCTGCGAGGCGGCTATCCGAACGGCATCGTCCCGCTCCGCCCAATGATCGCGCTGAATGCCATAGAAGAAGCGGATCAGCATAATGATCAAAATCGCAAAAGAGAAAATCCCGAATGCCCATATGCGCCCGGTCCGTTTGCTCATAAGCTCACCTTACCTTGCTACCAGAGCCTCGAAGCGGCGGGAAAACTCGTGCTGAATCCGCTCCTCATCCAACGTCAGCACGCTTCGTTCCTTCATCACCCAGCGTCCGTTCACGCACATGTCGGACACGTCCTGCCCCGCGGCGGAGTAAACGATATGCGAGATCATATCGGTGCGGGGGAAGAAATGCGGCTGATCGATATTAATCGCAATGAAATCAGCCTTCCGGCCCGCTTCGAGCACACCGGTATGAGGCAGCCAAATCGACTCGGCGCCGATCGCCGTACCCATCCGCAGCGCCGTACGCGCAGGCACGGCCACCGGATCGCCGGAAACTCCTTTATGAATGAGCGCAGCAAGCCTCATTTCCTCGAACATGTCGAGATTATTGTTGCTAGCCGAGCTGTCCGTGCCAAGCGACACCTTCACTCCGGCCTTCATCAAATCGACAACGCGGGCAATGCCGCTGGCCAGCTTCAGGTTGCTGCCCGGATTGTGCGACACGCGCACATCATAGCGGGCCAGTGTAGCTATTTCTTCATCCGTCAAATGAACGCCGTGAGCGACGAGCGTCGGTCTTGTAAATACGCCGAGCTTTTCCAGATGCTCCACCGGCCGCGCGCCGTACTGCTCGACGTTCGCTTGCACTTCCCGGGCCGTTTCCGACATATGCGTGTGGATCGGCAAATCGAGGTCGTGCGCCGCCTGTACGAATCGCTCGATGTAATCGGGCGGGCACGTATAAGGCGCGTGAGGGGCGATCATCGTCGTGATGCGCCCGTCCGCTTCGCCGTTCCAGTCGCGGGCGAAACGGATCGCTTCCTGCAGCTTGTGCTCCTGAATGTCAGCCGGACACAGCCCGATGACCCCGCGCGTCAGCGAGCCGCGAATGCCGGACTGCCGCACGACGTCGGCCACCTGATCCATATGATCATACATGTCGACGAACGACGTCGTCCCGCTCTTGATCATTTCCAATACCGACAACGAGGTGCCCCAGTACACATCCTCGGAGGTGAACTTGGCTTCCATCGGCCACATTTTCTCTTCCAGCCAAATCTGCAGCGCCAGATCGTCGCCGTAGCCGCGCAGCAGCGACATCGCCGCATGGCCGTGCGTATTGACCAATCCCGGCATATACAGCTTGCGGCTTCCGTCAATGACATGGTCGTACTGCTCCAGCGGCAGAGGGGCCTTCTCGCCGATATATGTAATTTGATCGTCTTCAAATACCATGCAGCCGTGCACAATCGTATCGGCTTCGTTCGCCGTCACGAAAATTCCGTTAACAATGATTGTTGTACTCATCTCTTATTTCCTTCCATATGCCGAAGTAGAATGCATCCACCTCAATGTACAACGGAAACTTGCGAAAATCAAGGCGAAGCAATCATACTCCGGAAACCCGGATTATAAACTAGTAGTGTGTGCAAGAGTTAGGGAGGGATATTCATGAAATTGTTTCAGCGCCAAGAAACCGACTTCATGTCGTTACTCATAATGGCGGCGGAAAACTGTCTGCATGCCGCCCATTTGTTTCGCGAAGCGATGATGGGCGAAGCGGGGCCGGTACATCATTTGGACGCCATGATGCAGCTGGAGCACAAAGGCGACGAAATTACTCACGAAATTTTGAAAGGGCTCAGCCTGAAAATGCCGGCACCGCTCGAACGAAGCGATATCATGGAGCTGGCGTCCCGGCTCGACAGCGTCATCGACGGCATCGAAGCGACGCTGGCCCGTTTCGACTATTTGAACATTCAAATGAAAAATCCGTACATGCAGCAATATTCGATTATTATTGTCAACGCCTGCCAACACATTCTCGACTCCTTCAAGCTGCTTTCCAACAAGAAGTGGCTGCAAATATCGGAGCACAGCGTCCAGCTTCACGTTCTGGAACATGAGGGCGACAAGCTGATGCGCGAAGGTATCCGCGAAATTTTCACAAATCCGACGGACCCGTACAACGATTTCAAGCTGAAAGAGCTTTATGAACGAATGGAACAAACGACGGATGCATGCGAAGATGTAGCCGATGTGCTGAACAGCGTTGTGCTGCGGTATTCGTAGCATGTTCCAGCCGGACGAATCATGACAAAATGACCCTCATCGGCTCTTCGGCCGACGAGGGTCATTGCTGTTACAAATAATACGCCAGGCTCTGCAGCTCGGCCGTGAAATCCGCATGATGCACACGCACTTCACTGGGCACCTTAATGACGATCGGGGCAAAATTGAGCACTGCCTCTACGCCGGCAGCGACGAAGTTGTTCGCCACATTTTGCGCTTCGGCCGCCGGCACTGTAATAATCCCGATCCGAACGCCGAGCCGGGCGATCGTCTCCACCAGCTCCGACATCGGCTGTACCGTCAAATTGTTAATCGTCTCTCCCCACTTGGATGGGGATGCGTCGAACACGGCGACGATCTTCATCTCTTCCCGCAAATAAATATTATAATTGCACAGCGCACGGCCGAGATTACCCGCTCCGACAAGGGCGACCGGGATATGGCGGTCGAGCTTCAAGATTTGCCGAATTTTCTCAATCAAGTAGTTGACATCATAGCCGATGCCCTTCTTGCCGAATTCCCCAAAATAAGCAAGATCTTTGCGGATTTGAGCCGGATTCAGGTCCAGCTTCTGCCCGAGATCCTGTGACGATACGGTCAGCACGTTCTTCATCGCCAGCTCGTTAAGGTGACGCAAATAGATCGGCAGTCTGCGTACGACCGCTTCGGATATTTTAGGTGTTTTCAACCCGTTCCCCCTCCATCCACTCTTGGATCCGCGCCGTCAATTGCTTGCTCGGCATATGCTCGATCTTCGGCCCCGGCAGCGAATACAAGAAATATTTGCCGTAGTTCGTCTCGAGAACGCGGGTATCGTAAATAATGACGATGCCCCGGTCAGACGCTCGTCTGACAAGACGCCCGAAGCCTTGCTTGAAGCGAATGACCGCTTGCGGAACCGACAGCTTCATGAAAGGGTTCTGGTTGTTTTTCTTGATGAGTTCGCTCTTCGCTTCCGCTAGCGGATGATTCGGCGGCTGGAACGGCAGTCGAACGATCGCCAAACAGCTCAGCGCATCGCCCGGAATGTCGACGCCTTCCCAGAACGAGCTCGTGCCAAGAAGCACCGCCGCGCGGCTGTCCTGGAATTGCCGGAGCAGCTTGCTGCGGTTGCCGCTGTCGACGCCTTGGCCGAGCACGCCGATATCGTGCGGCTGCAGCCGCTCCTTCAAGCCGGCATGCACCTGCTTCAGCATCCGCGAAGATGTGAACAACACCAGCATGCGGCCGCGGGTGACGAGCGCCACCTCGGCCAGAGAATTCAGCAGCGCATCGACGAATATCGCTTCGCCGGCGGCTCCGCCTTTAATATTCGGGAAATCCCGCGGAATGACGACGAGCGCCTGCTTCCGGTAATTGAAAGGCGACGGCAGCTGAACCGTCTTCAGCTTATCCGTCCCGTTCTCCGCCTCGAATGCGGCCGAAAGACCGAGCTGTTCCCGCATATAGTCGAACGATTTATCGACCGACAGCGTCGCGGACGTAAGCACGATGCTGTCTTTCGTATCGAAAAAATGCTCCTGCAGCAGCGGGCTCACGTCGTGCGGAACGCTCACCAGCGTCAGCGAACGGCTCTTCATATAGGCTCCGGCTTCCATCCAATATACGTAGTCGGGATCCGGCAGCCGCATGAAGAAGCGCAGCGAGTCGCGGTAGCGGAACAGTTCCTTGAGCGTTCCGTTCAGGTCGGTTACGACGCTCTGCGCATCGTATTCGTCCTGCATCTCCTTCAGCTCGCCGACCAGCTTCTCCAGCGGCTTCACGATATCCGTGACCGTCAAATAAAAGTTATCTTCGAGAATTTGCAGCTCCGGCCATACGGAAGGCGGCGACTCGGGCTTGATACGGAGCACAAGCTGTCCGTTCTCGAATTGGGACGGATCGGAGCTTGACGCCGACAGCAGCTCATACAGCCTCTCGCATAGCGCATCCCACTGCTCCTTCGCCCGCACGGCCTTCGGTCCCATCTCTTCAGCCGTCTCGAGCCATTTGGCAGCCCGTTCGTCGCCGGCGTGCTGCTGCAGCCGGAATTGCAGCGTCGGCAATTGACCGCTGCGAATGTCCTTGTACAATCGCTGCAGTGTTCCGGTGACGCCGAAATAAGGAGTCTCGACGCCGAGATGCTTGGAGGCGACTTCCTCGAAGTGATGCGCCTCATCGATCACAAGATGCTTATACGCAGGCAGCAGCCGGTTTTCCGCCTTCATATCGGTAAACAAGAGGGAATGATTCGTAATAATAAGATCGGAAATATTGGCCTCATGTCTTGCCCGATGATAGAAGCACTTCTTGAACCACGGACATGCGCGGTTCAAGCAGGAATCCGTATCGCTCGCCACTGTATGCCAGAACGCTCCCCCGCGCTGCGGAAGGTGCAGCTCTTCCTCGTCGCCGTGCTTGGTTTCCCCCAGCCACACGATCATCTGAGCGGCAATCAGGATATCTTCCTTAATCGGCTCATAGTCCTGCGCATTGATTTTGTGCTCGAACTTGCGAAGGCACAAATAATGGCTGCGCCCCTTTAAGACGGACGCCCGGAAGCGGGCGGGAAACAGCTCCTGCAGCAGCGGAATGTCCCGGTCCCGAAGCTGCTCCTGAAGGTTGATCGTATGCGTGCTTACGACGACCTTCCGGTCGGTTTTGATGCCGAAATAGAGGGCCGGAATAAGGTAGCCGAGCGATTTTCCCGTTCCCGTACCGGCCTCGATCATGAGATGCTTGTCGCTCTTCAGCGCTTCCTCGACCTCGCGGATCATTTGCTCTTGTGCGGCACGATCCTCGTAAATTTCAAATTTGGTGCGCAGCGTATCTTTGAATTGGGCCATGAATTCTTCAAAATCGGGTGTCAGCTGCATCGCCTCGACTTCGTCGCGAAACGCTTCCTCTTCGTCCCAATTGTCGACATTTAGCGTGAACTGGCGGAAATAGCGTCCCGCTTCCGGGTCCGCTCCGGCCTGCTGCTCTTTAAAAGCGGCGACCTCCTGCAGCAGCCAGCTCATGTCCGTACCCGTTCCTTCGAACAGGTGATTCAAACGCTGCACCGTCAAAAGCGGCAGCGACAGCAGCTTGTGCAGGCAGACAAGCCAAATCTCCGCCGTTACCTCGGCATCGCTGTCCGCCTGATGCGGCCGTTCATGGTCGATCCCGAACGACCCGGCTACTGCCGACAGCTGCAGGCTGGACAGCGCCGGGAATAGAAAACGCAGCGCTTCCATCGTATCCAGAACGCGGCCGCCGAACGGTCGATACCCGGTTCGCGCGAGCGCTCGCTGAAGAAACCCGAAGTCAAAGGCGACGTTATGGCCTACAAGTACGGCGTCCTCGAGCAGCGGCTGCATCTCCGACATCACTTGGTGAAGCGAAGGCGCATCCTTGACCATCTCATCGGTAATGCCCGTTAGGGCCGTAATAGAAGCAGGTATACGCGTCCCCGGGTCCACCAAGGAGGTATACCTGTTCGTCAGTTGAAAATCATCTATAATGACCAGGCCGACTTGGATAATATCGTCCGTTTGTCCGCTGCCTGTCGTTTCGAAATCAAGCACAGCAAATTTCATGGTACATCCTCTCCCCAGCTTGCTCCCCTTAGCATACCAAATTTCGATGCAAAGGGATAGCGCTTCAGCCTAAGGAGCTTCTCCCCAATGGTGCTGAATCGGCTGCCAGCCGGCAAGCAGCGGCTCGACGCATTCCGGCGAGCTGGCATACGCCTTCTTGAAATATTCGCAAGCTTTGGCGACATTTTGATTGTGCATCTGGATGCAGCCCATGGCATTGTACGTGATCGCCTTCATTTTTTCGTTATCGGTAAGGGGCAGCAGAAATTGAAAATGCCGGTACGCTTCCGCCGTATCGCCGAAGCGCAAATACGCCATGGCCAAATAAATGCGGGCTAACAAGAAATCCGGCTCGACCTTCACGAGCTCCTCGAACTCCCGGATCGCTTCCTTGTACATCAGCAGCTTATAATACCCTTGACCGCGGGCAAAATGCTCCGACTGCTGGGCTGACGCATCCAGTTCGAGCAAATTGTTGTGCAGCCAAGTCGATGGATCGGCGTTCGTTTTCAGTACGGTGCCCATTTTCTCTTCGAACAGCAGCCACGACTCGATAAACTCGTCGCTCATCGTCTTCAGGACCTGCAGCTTATCGTCCAGCTCCTGCTTCTTGGCCCCGGCGGCTGTCGGATATTCCTTCGCAATCTCATCGAGTACTTCGTTCATTGTGGAGAACAAATGCTTGAACACGGGCATTCCTCCCACCTGCACGTAGTTGCTTGCGTCCTGTAGTTTCGTTTTCCTCATTGTGTGTTCCGGGCACGCATTTCATGCATGGGGAAGGCCGGCATTACAGAACGGTCGAATGCTCCTCTTCCTTGAGAAGCTGGACCACCTTGTTGCCCTCTCCCATAATCGCGACGACGGGCTTGTGACGGCGGGCTTCCTCATCGGACATGGACGCATACGATACAATAATAATTGTATCGCCCGTCTGCACCAGCCTTGCGGCGGCGCCGTTCAAGCAAATGACGCCCGAGCCGCGCGGCCCCGGGATGATATACGTTTCCAGTCTGGCCCCATTGTTGTTGTTGACAATTTGGACCTTTTCGTTCGGCAGCATGTCCACCATCTCGATCAGGTCCTGATCGATCGTAATGGAGCCGATATAATTCAAATTCGCTTCCGTGACGGTGGCGCGGTGAATTTTCGCTTTCATCATCGTACGAAACATGGTTCCTCACACCTTTCTCGGAATTATCGTATTGTCGATCAATCGCGTCGCACCGAATTTTACGGCGAGGGCGACGATCAGGTCGGAGCCGCCGTTCGGCGACCAGGAATCGACCGGTTCGAAGCCCGGAAATGTTACGGCTTCCGCGTAGTCAATGACCGCGAGCGGCGCCGTCCGGATATGCGATGCAATCAGCTGCTTCAGCCCGGCGATATCGATAGCGTCTTTGCTATTGTTGACGTAATCTTGGGCAAGGCGCAGCGCCTGCGACAGCACGACCGCTTGTGCCCGCTCCTCGGCGCTTAAATACACATTGCGGGAGCTCTTGGCGAGTCCGTCCTCTTCGCGCACCGTCGGGCAAGGAACGATCGTGACGCGAAAGTTCAGGTCATCGACCATCTGGCGAATAACGGCTACCTGCTGCGCGTCCTTCATGCCAAAATAGGCGAAATCGGGTTCGACGATATGAAACAGCTTGCTGACTACGGTAGCGACCCCGTCAAAATGTCCCGGACGCGATACCGCGTCCAAAATCGATGTCACCGGTCCGTTCACCGTTACCGTCGTGCGGGGCGGGTGAGTCGGATACATTTCGGCCACGGACGGCAGGAAGACCAAATCGGCGCCGGCGGCATCTGCGATGGCGAGATCCCGCTGCGTATCCCGCGGGTAGCGGGAGAAGTCCTCGGTCGGACCGAACTGCAGCGGGTTGACGAATATACTCAAAACAACGACGTCCGACTGCTCCCGGGCCCGCTCCAGCAAGCTGCGGTGACCTTCGTGCAAATAGCCCATCGTCGGCACGAACCCGATCGTACGGCCCTGCTCCCGCCGCGGGCTCAGCTGGCTGCGAAGCTCTTGAATCGTTTGAATGACTTCCATATGTGCTTAGGTCCTCCTTAGGACTTGCCGTATAACGACGTCAACGTTTCGTTGTCGCCCTGAAACGCATGCTTCTGCTGCGGAAATTTGCGCAGCTTGACGTCCTCTACATACTGTGCAATGCCGCCGCGGATCGTTTCGCCGATATTCGCGTACGTTTGGACGAACTTCTTGGCCGGACCGCCGGCGTCATACTTTAGCAAATCGTGAAATACCAGCACTTGTCCGTCGCAGCCGGCGCCTGCGCCAATGCCGATTGTCGGCACCGCGAGCTGCTTGGAAATCCATTCGGCGACATCCTCGACGACGAGCTCCAATACGATGGCAAACGCTCCGGCCTGTTCCAAAGCAAGAGCGTCCTGCAGCAGCTTTTGGGCCTGCTCCGCACTTTTTCCTTGCACCTTGTAGCCGCCGATTTGGTGTACCGATTGCGGGGTTAGCCCGAGGTGGCCCATCACCGGTATGCCGGCTTGAGTCAGCGTATGGACGGTTGGGGCGATCTCGGCTCCGCCTTCCAGCTTGAGCGCTTGCGGCATTCCTTCCCTCATCAGACGGCCGGCATGCTGAAGCGTCGCATCAATGCTTCCGTGGTATGTCAAGAACGGCATATCGGTTACAATGAACGTTTGCTTGGCGCCGCGTGTGACCGCCTTCGTATGATGAAGCATGTCTTCCAGCGTTACTGGAATGGTCGTATCATATCCGAGCACAACATTCCCCAGCGAATCGCCGACTAGAACGATGTCCGCTCCCGCTTCTTCGGCAAGCTTCGCCGAAGGGTAGTCGTAAGCCGTCACCATCGCGATCGGCTGCCGATCCTGCTTCATCTTCCGCAGCTTGGACACCGTGGCCGGTTTGCGGGCTTCTCCTGGCATATGCCATCCCTGCTTCCCTAGTAAAATAGAAAAACCCTTCCAGCGCGAGCCGTAAGGGTTCATTGGG
Organism: Paenibacillus chartarius; assembly: GCF_042432825.1. Taxonomy (NCBI): domain Bacteria; kingdom Bacillati; phylum Bacillota; class Bacilli; order Caryophanales; family Paenibacillaceae; genus Paenibacillus; species Paenibacillus chartarius. Next base: position 209,053 of record NZ_JBHLWN010000077.1, read on the forward strand.
CAGTAAGGTCATCATGAAACGTGACGTTGACCTTTTCTGTCTCGGTCCTTGCGGCTCAGAGCAGAATCCGACAATCTTCTTCGTACATACGTTATGCAGTTTCACATAAAATCGACGTGCTCCGAGTGCAGTTCCAGAAGATACCGCCTCTTGGCACGATTATAGCAGAGCTCCCAGGAAAAAGATACCCCCCGGGAGTTAAACGGATCGAAAGTCGCTCACCATTCGGCTGCCCGATTGGAACGGGGCTTTGTCCGCATTTAGCGCAGCTCGACCTCACCGGAAAAAATGCGGGTCTGCTGCCCGTCCGGCAAACGCACGACAAGTCCGCCGTGTTCGTCCAGCGCTTCCGCTACGCCCTCCAATTCGCCGTGCGGCGAAGCAACCCGGACCGTACGGCCAAGCGACGCCGAGCCCGCCTCCCAAAGCGTGCGAATCGGAGCGAATCCGGCTTCGTGGTACAAGTCGTACAGCTGCTCGAACTGCTCCAATACGGAGGCGATCAGCTGCTCCCGATCGATGCGTCGGCCCGACTCGATCGCAAGCGAAGTCGCCCGTTCCTTCAGCTCGGGCGGATAATCGTCGGGCTGCAAATTCACCGAAATGCCCATGCCCGCAACGATATAGCGGAGCCGTTCGTCCTCCGCACTTGTTTCGAGCAGGATGCCGGATATTTTTTTGCCGCCGATGAGCAGATCGTTCGGCCATTTAATCATGACCGGCACGTCGACGACCTTTTGAATGCCGCGGTTTAGGGCCACGGCGGCCAGCAGCGTGAGCTGCGGCGTAAAATGCAGCGGAATGCGCGGCTTCAGCACCAGCGTCATATACACGCCCGTTCCCGGCGGCGAATGCCAGCTTCGGCCCATCCGCCCGCGTCCCATCGTCTGCTGTTCGGCAATGACCAGCGTGCCTTCCGGCTCTCCGGCGGCGACGAGCTCATGCGCCTTCGTTTGCGTCGAATCCAGCGTTTCGAAGATGTGCAGCCTTCGGCCGAACGATTTCGTCCGGAGCAGTCCCTGCAGCCGGTCGGCCTTGATCCTGTCGGGCGTCTGCACAAGACGGTAGCCGCGCTTCGGTACCGCTTCAAATGCGTACCCCTCTTGACGAAGCGCTTCGATATGCTTCCACACGGCGGTTCTCGATACGTCAAGTCTACGGCTGAGCTCGCCGCCGGATACAAACCCGCCGCGGTGCTCTTCCATAATGCCTAATATACGATCTTTCATCGCGCGCCCGATCTCCCATCGTGATTGGAGTTATGCCCCTATTGCTCTAGCTAGAACGCTGCTGCTCGCGGAGCCTTCGGGCCTCGGTCAGCAGCGGCTCACGCTCGTTCCGCAGCTCGCCGAGCGCCACGCGCACGAGCAGCTTGTGCAGCAGCTCGCCGAGCCATGGGCCGCCGCGCTCGCCGAGCGCCGCCTGCACGTCCGCACCGCCGACGGCGAGCTCCTGCAGGGTGGCCGCCGGCAGCGCAGCCAGCCATACTGCGCCGCTGTGCAGCGCCTCGCGCTGCGGTCCGTCCGGCGGCGCGGCGGCTGCGCGGAGCGCCAGCCAGCGCCGCAGCGCCTGCACGCCGTAGCGAAGCGCCGCTCGCACCCACGCAGCGCGCACGGACTCGGCGTCCGCAGCCGCCTGCTGCGCGAGTGTGGCGTCGCAGGCCAGCACGGCCCCGACGGCCTCCATGCGCCTCTTGGCGAACACCAGCGCCTGCATCGCCTGCAGCGATGCGTCGCTGTCCACGCCAAGCAGCGTCCACAGCAGCGCCCACTTCGTTTCGGGCTCCTCCAGCTTCGTCCAGCGCGCCTCCAAGCCGCGCGCTCCCGCATCGGCCTCGTGGCCGGCCGACCGAATCGCAGCCGCCGGTACCGGCGGCCTAACGTCCTTTCCCGGCTCGTCCGGCCGGTGCTGCTCATTTGGGGCGCCTGAGCCGGCGCTCCCTCCGGCCAGCTCGCTCCCGCGGCCCCAATCGACGCCGGTCGGCACCTTGAAGTGCCGCCACAGACCGCTCTCCGCGAGCAGCTGCAGCGAACGCACCGGTGCGCGGCCCTCGACCATGCGCTCGAGCTCGGCGCGGCACCGCTCCATCGCGACATGCCGGAGCAGCGGCGCCTGCTCCTGCAGCGCGGCCCACGTGCCGGCCTCGATCTCGAGGCCGTAAGCGGCCGCAAACCGGACGCACCGCAGCATGCGCAGCGCGTCTTCGCCGAACCGCTCCCGCGCTTCGCCGACGCAGCGCAGAACGCCGCGGCCGAGGTCGTCCCGCCCGCCATACGGATCGTACAGCCGCCCGTCCGCATATTCCGCCATCGCATTCATCGTAAAGTCGCGGCGCTGCAAGTCCGCGTCTAGACTCGTCACGAACTCGACGGTTTCCGGGCGGCGATAATCGGCGTAGTCCCCTTCCGTTCGGAACGTCGTCACTTCGAACGCGGGACCGCCCCTCTCCGGTATGACCGTCACCGTACCGTGCTGCAGACCGGTCGGCACCGTATGCGCAAAAAGCGACATCACCTGCTCGGGCAGCGCGGATGTCGCAATGTCCATATCTTTTACCGGAAGTCCGAGCCAGCGGTCGCGCACGCAGCCGCCGACGAGAACCGCTTCATAACCTGCTCCCGTCAGTGTCCGCAGCACAGCGTGAGCGCCGCGCTCCATCTCGTACTCATTACTCACAAGCGAATCTCCTTACCAGCAAACTAGCAATCCAATTGTTGCTCCCGGATCGATTCCGGCAGCTCGCGCCCCAGCACACGGTAATAAATCTCCTCGTATTGTCGCGTAATCCGGTCGTTGCAGAACGTGTACCGCGCCCGATGCAAGCATGCCTCCCGTACACGGGCATACAGCGCCTCGTCCTGCAGCAGCTTGACCGCATAGGCGGCCATCGACTCGGTATCGCCGATGGCGGCGAGGAAGCCGGCTTCGCCATGCGTGACGAGCTCCGGAATGCCGCCCGCATTCGAGCCGACGGTCGGCACCCCGCAAGCCATCGCCTCCAAGGCGACGAGACCGAAGCTTTCCTTCTCCGAAGGCAGCACCATTAAATCCGCCAAAGAGATAATTTGCGCCACGTCGTCCTGCTTGCCGGCGAATATTACCTTCTCCGTCAAGTCCAATTCACGCACTCTAGCCATTACCTTCGGCAGGTCCGGACCTTCGCCGACAAACAGCAGCTTGGCCGGAACCTCCCGCTGCACCTTCTCAAACACGTCGACGACGTCGGTTACCCTCTTCACCGGCCGGAAATTCGAAATATGGATCAGCAGCTTCTCATCCGGACGGGCATAATCGAGCCGCAGCTCGCCGACGTCGCGCGGATAGTACACCCGCTTGTCCACAAAATTGTACGCAAGGTCGATGGGACGTACGATATCGAGCGATTCCACCGTCTCCCGAATCAAATCCTGCGATACGGCCGTTACCGCATCGCTATTGTTGATCGCATACCGAATCAGGTCGCTGATCGAAGCGTCTTGTCCGAGCACCGTTATGTCCGTTCCGTGAAGCGTCGTTACGACCTTCAGCTGCTCGCCGACCATCTGTTTCGCCAGCAGTGCGCATACCGCATGCGGAATCGCATAATGAACGTGCAGCAGGTCCAGCTTCTGCATCTGGGCGACCTGCGCCAGCTTGCTAGCCAGCGACAAATCGTACGGCGGGTAGCGGAAGACGTAGTAATCGCTGACCTCCACCTCATGATAAAAAATGTTGCGATCGAATCGTCCCAGCCGAAACGGCATACTGTGTGTAATGAAATGCACTTCGTGGCCGCGCTCCGCCAAAATTTTCCCCAGCTCGGTCGCAACGACTCCCGACCCGCCAAGCGTCGGATAACACGTAATGCCTATCTTGATTCTATCATTCACCCGAGTGCCTCCATCCAAACGTACTAAGCCGCCGGCAGGTCAAAACAGCCCGATCAACAGCGGCGCTTTCGACACGAAGCCTTCGGCATACGGCACCGAGCGCTTCTGTCCGAGCAGCCGGTCGCGCGCCTCAACCCGCTCTACATAGACTTGGTTCAGCGGCGTTTGCACCGTGTCGGACCCGGTCCGTTCGAATTGCGAGCGATACGCTCGAAGCGAAGCAAGCTTCTTCTCGTACACGTCCGAGACGTCCACCATTACGTCGGCAGCGGCTACATCGTTGATAAAATAAAAATAAACGTGTTCAACGTTCACCGCCGGCAGCTCCGGCATATACTTGCGGAGCTTCGCGTTGAACAGCGCCTCCTGTACGAGCTGAGAGCATCGAACGTGATCCGGATGACGGTCTTCCCAATACGGTGCGAATACGACGCGGGGTCTGCGCAGCCTGAGCTCGCGGACGATCGCATCGATCTGCGCTTGATCTCCTCGCAGCCCCCGATCCGGCATGCCTAAATTCGACCGCATCGCAAGCCCCAAAATGCCGGAAGCCTCGGAAGCTTCCTGCTGGCGAAGCAGCGGTGTCCCGTTCGAGGACAGCTCCGCATACGTCAAGTCGCATATGCCGACCTTGCGTCCGGCCGCCGCATGCTTCGCCATCGTACCGCCCATGCCGATTTCGACATCGTCGGGGTGAGCACCGAAGGCCAGTATGTCGAGCCCTTCCTGGATTTCCATGATCGACGCTCCTTCCGTTCCTGCGTAAATGGCTTTTACGCCGGCCCAAGTCCCGGCTTGTACTTCTCTACCAGCTCGCGCCAGCCCAGGTCGCCTCGCTCCAGCGCTTTAATAAGCAGCTCGGCCGTCGCCAAATTCGTCGCCACCGGAATGCCGTGCACGTCCGCAAGCCTCAGCAGCGCCGTAATATCCGGCTCGTGCGGCTGCGCCATCAGCGGATCCCTCAGGAATATAATGAGATCCATCTTATTCTCGGCAATAAGCGCGCCGATCTGCTGGTCGCCACCGAGCGGCCCCGACATAAAGCGATGAACGGTTAATTCCGTGTTGTCCATAATACGCTGTCCCGTTGTCCCTGTTGCATACAAGTGGTTACCCTGCAGTACCTGCTCATAAGCGATGACGAAATCGACCATCTCTTCCTTCTTTCGGTCATGCGCGATTAGTGCGATATGTATGCTCATCCCCCGTACCCCTTTTCCGTTAATCAAGAAAATGCTCGAAGCCGTACACCATGCCCGTCGTCTCCATCACCTTCTGTACGGCGACTTTGACGCCCGGCATATAACCGGCCCGTTCATACGAGTCGTGGCGGATTTTCAGCGACTGTCCGAAAGCGCCGAACATCACTTCCTGCTGTGCGAATACGCCCGGCAGCCGCACGCTGTGAATCCGGAAGCCGTTATAATAGCCGCCGCGCGCTCCTTCCAAAATTTCGTGCTCGTTCGGGTTGCCCTGCTTCAGCTCCTGCCGGTTTTGCGCTATCAGCTCGGCCGTCTTGATCGACGTCCCCGAAGGCGCGTCCAGCTTCTGGTCGCCGTGCGCTTCAATAATTTCCACATGAGGGAAATACTTCGCAGCCTGCGCGGCGAACCGCATCATCAGAATCGCTCCGATGGAGAAATTCGGCGCAATCAGCCCGCCGATGCCCTTCTCCCGGCACTGCTTGTCCAGTTCGGCAATTTGCTCCGGCGTAAAGCCGGTTGTACCCATTACCGGCCGTACGCCGTACTGAATGGCCAACTCCGTATTCGGCATTGCCGCTTGCGGCGTCGTAAAATCAACGAGCACATCCGGCCTCGTCTCGGCGAGCGCCTGCCCCAAATCCGCCGTTACATAGATGCCGCACTCCTCGAGCCCGACCATCCTTCCGGCATCCACAGGCCCCGCCGAGCGGGCTATGGCTGCTGCCAATTCCAAATCCGGATCCGTCAATACGAGCTTAACGACTTCCCGCCCCATGCGTCCGCTTGCTCCTGCTACTGCGACACGAATAGCTTGTGACATATAGTGGTGCACCTTCCCTTGTATCCATTGAATTCGAATTATGATTCCGTGCCGAGATATTGGCTTAGCTTGCGCTGTGCTTTTGGAAGCAGCGTCCGGGCCGCTTCGTGCGCCGGATCGAGACGCAGCGCCTCTTGGACCGATTGCAAGGCAAGTGCGTATTCGCCTGCCGCATCCGCCGCTACGCTCAGAAGCAAGTATGCCTCCGTATTGAGCGGATCCAGCGCGACGGCTCTCTTCAGCAGCTCTACGGCCAGATACGCCTTCGCTTCGGTTCCATCCAGCGTCCGTTCCGCTTCGTACAGCAGCTCCCTGGACTGCAGCGTCTCCAAATGCAGCCTGTAGTCCTCCCGGGAAGCATCGAGCTCTACCGCTTTCGCGGCGTGCAAGACAGCCTTGTTCAGCTTGTTGCTTCGGGCGAAAGTGATCGACAACCGGTAATGATAATCGGCATTGTCCGGTTCCTCCGCAATCGCTTGCTCAAACCAGGCTTCAGCTTGTTCATAATCGCTGTTTAGAATCGCTTCGTACGCTTTTTGCAATAAGTTGTGGCCGTCTTCCATCTGCACTATCCTCCTTTCCTGCTGCGTACCATGTATGCAGGAGAATAGTACAGCATATGATTAGGATTCCGCTTCGGTGTTGATTTTCGTCCACCTTTCGGCGTCTCTCGTCCGGAACTTGTGCATGATTTTGTCGTGAGCCTCCGTCAAATCGATGCCCAGCGAATTCGCCATGCAGATCGTCACGTACAAAATATCACCGAGCTCCAGCTCGATCGAGCCTTCGGCTTCATCCTTCTTCTTTTTCTTCGGTCCGTACTCGTGCATCACTTCACGGGCCAGCTCGCCGACTTCTTCCGACAGCCGGGCCATCAGCTCCATCGGGGTGAAATAACCTTCTTTGAATTGCGAAATATAAGCGTGAACTTCCGCTTGTAAGTCCTGTAAAGACTTCTCTGCCATCGATGTCATCCTTTCTTTCAGCACGCCCATCCCTTCCATGTTAAACCAAAGCCCGCTGGATGACAAATTTTTTTTAACAGGACAAAATAATCAATATCCGATCGACAGAGGAGACATGGAGATGCCTCAAACGACATGGCTGGAAAATCTGCGCAATCTCGTTATGATTGCCTTAGGTACCGCCGTATACGCCTTCGGCCTTCATTATTTCGTCATTTCGAACAAACTGATGGAAGGCGGCTTGACAGGGGTCGCCCTGCTGCTGAATTATGCGCTCGGATTCCCGCCTTCGATCACTACGCTCGTGCTTAATATTCCTCTATTCCTGATCGGCTGGAAAGCGTTCGGGGGCAGATCGATGCTGTATACGATTTTCGGCACCGTATCGCTGTCCTTCTTCCTCTGGATTGTTGAACGGACGATCGAACGAGGCTGGATTGTCCCTTTTACGACGACACAAGATTTTATATTGGCTACGCTGTACGCGGGAGTCACAATCGGCATCGGGCTCGGCATTGTGTTCCGCTACGGGGGAACGACGGGCGGGGCGGACATTATTGCGCGGATCGGCTATAAGCACCGCGGCTGGAGCATGGGGCAAATCATTTTGCTGATCGACATTCTCGTGCTGGGCACGTCCTTGCTCTACATACCGAAGGAGAAGGTGCTTTACACGCTGGTTGCCGTGTTCATTACTTCGCGGATCATCGATTATATTACCGAAGGAGCACAGTCGGCAAAAGCGTTCATGATCGTAACGACGATTGCCGAGGAGATGGCCGACAAAATCACGGCGCAGATGGACCGCGGCGTTACAATCATGCCTGCTCGGGGCGCCTTTTCCAAGCAGCACAAAGAGATCGTGTACTGCGTCATTTCGCGAAGCGAAGTGCGCACGCTGCAAAAGCTCGCTTTATCCATCGATCCACGGGCATTTATCATTATTAGCGACGTACATGACGTGCTGGGAGAAGGCTTCAAGGAAGCCTGATCGGATCGCTACCGAACGTCAAAACGACTTAGCCCAAGCTTTCGCTTGCTTGCGGCTAAGCCGTTTATCCATTACGAGATTCGCGGTACACTGCTTACCGGAGCTTATTCTTTACGCTTTAACGATACTTCCCCGCGGCCGTCCTGGAACATCTGCCAAGCGGCGAAGGCCAGGATCGCTCCGATCACCGAACCAAGCACGACGGTCCATAAGATCGGCTGACGTTGATCCACCACCGGCACGTAGGCGCTTTCGTCCTGATGGCCGAACAGCCGGTTCATCGCATCGCGAAGCTGATCCGCCCCCCGCTCCAGATTGTGCATCGGCAGCGGTTTCACTTGACTTTGTTCGGTGAGGAATGTCAGCAAGCTCTCCATGTTTACGTTAATTTGCGGCTCGCGGCTGATCAGAACCGCCGGTCGAATAATTTGGTAGTGGTGCTTCAGAGCCGCAATAGAGGCTTGCAGCTGCTTGGCATCCTGCGCTTGAATCGACGCTTCGACCGCCCTTGCATTTTCCTGCAGCACTTTATCGTATTGAAGCCACATCGGCTCGTTCTTGTGCGTCAGCGCATCCGTCGCCAGCTTTACTTTTGCCGCACGCAGCTTCGCTTCTTCGGGATCCGGCCGAACCGCATTGAACGACCGCTGCGCTTCACTTAACGTTTCCGTTAATGCCTGTACGCCTTCGATCGAAGTGACTCCATCATATCGGATGCGTGCGGCCTGCTGCCCAATATCGAGAAGCTTGGACCTCGCTTCCAGATAGCTTCCATTCACAGTCAGCTTGTACATGTCATCGGCCGACCTGGCCATTTGCTCGAGCTTCGCCGCATCTGCCGGATCGATTTTTATTTCCTGCTGCTGCGGTGCCGGGTTTGTATCGGTTGTTCGCTCCTGCCCGTTGCCGCAGGCCGCCAGCACGGCGATGAGGCCGATTGCGAGCGCGAGCAGTACGGGAGGTTTCATCTTCAAAGTAAACATGGGACATCCCTCCTCGATACTTACTTTATGAGGAGGCTGTCCCACTTTAGAACCGGATTCGATTTAATTTACATTGCTGCGTTCCTTCGAAGTAACATTAAAGGGCAGGCAAATCAGCGCAATGATGATCGTAATGACGCTTAAACAGCTTGTAAACCATCGAACCGAAGCTAACCGCTCGTCAAGCACCCTTGGCAGCGAAGGGTACGTCATCTTCACATAGTCCATATAATCGTTGGCAAACGACCAGATCGCGACAATGACGATATGCACGAAGCGGTACCGATACAACCTCGCAAACAACAATGCCTCGACGGCCATGGCGATATGTGAAGCGGAAAGCATATAATCCTGCCAATTGACCGGGTTGCCAAGGGCCGCTGCCGATACGATCATCACGACAGCCCATACGCCGTATTTGATCAGCGTTATGAGGCCAAACGCGTCGACAAAGCCGCGCAAATGCGTCCAAAATACGGATTTCTTCCAGCCATATTTCTGTTCAAACAGAATGAACAGCACAGACATGGTGAAAAACAAGCTCGCCGTCGGACTATCCGGCACGAATGGCAAATACCAGCGAGGCATCGTCTCTGCGGTAAAGACGAGCTGGTCCCCATACCAGTAATAACCGTAAGCCGTTCCGAGCAAGTTGCTCCAGAACAAGCTCCAGAGCAGCCACCGGCGCGTAAGGAAAGCTCTGGAAAACACATACGTTAGCGACATGACAGCATTGGTCCCCCTAAAGTTAGTGCGTCCCTTTTACCAAAAAGCATCCCGATCCTTAGGACCGGGATGCTGCGTTGTTTATTGAGCTTTCTGCATCGCAAGCCAGTTGGCCAGCTTATCCAGATCTGCATCCGTCAAGCCTTTCGCGATGTTCGCTTTGTATTGCTCGGTCATGTTGCCTTTGCCGTTCTTGATGACGCCGAGAATGTCATCCTTCGAAAGCTTGTCGCCGACACCAAGCAGCGCCGGAATACCGGAGCCCGGCATCCCTTTCAGTTCGCCGCCGTGACAAGCGACGCAAGTAGCCTTCTTGTAGATTTCAGCACCCGGATCGTCAGCAGCGACAATGGCAGCCTTCTTCGCAGCGCCGGCCTTCGGTGCGGCACCGCCGCCTCCGCCGCCTTTCGCAGCTTCCATCTCTTGCTCGCGCTTGATATGCTCCGGAATGATGTTCTTCGCTTTCAGCTCTTCTTCGTAGTGATGCCAGGAAACGTACGTCAAGTATCCGATAGCCAGCAGTGTGACGAACATCGTTGCCGACGTAATCGGACGCTTGTAGAAGCGGCGCTCCGGTCCAAGGTCAAGGAACGGCACCAGCATCAGTCCAAGGAACGCAATCGCCGGAACGACCGCCGTACCGAGTACGATGTACTGGTCCGATACGTAAGGGTATTTCAAGAACTGATAAAGAAACAAGAAGTACCAGTCCGGCATCGGAATGAACGCCGTATTGGTCGGATCGGCAGGATAGCCGAGCGGTGCAGGCTCCGACATAACAAGCGCCAAAATACCGACGAGCACGACGACGCCGACCATCCATTCTTTCAGCAGGAAGTTCGGAATGAAAGCTTCCGATTTGCCCGGATAAGCCGAGTAATCGGTAGGCTTCATTCGTTCCGTCTTCATACGAACGCGGGAATCCCCGACATAAACTATTTTCTCACCTGGTTTATGACCATGCGCCACGACTTGGTCCTCCTTTCGATTATAGCGGTCCGGAAATGCCTTGCTTACGGATCATGATAAAGTGTCCAGCGAGCAGGGCAAGCAATACCGCCGGCAGGAAGAACACGTGAATTGCAAAGAAGCGCGTCAGCGTTACCGCACCTACGACTTCGCCGCCTTGCAGAAGCGTCTGGATGTATCCGCCAACGAAAGGAACGGAAGCAGCGATCTTGATGCCTACTTGAGTAGCAAAGTACGCTTTATTATCCCAAGGAAGCAGGTAACCTGTAAAGCCGAGTCCGAGCATAACGCCGAAGATCGCCATACCGACTACCCAGTTCATTTCGCGAGGCGCCTTGTAGGAGCCCGTGAAGAACACGCGCAGCGTATGTAGGAACATCATTACGATAACGAGACTTGCACCCCAGTGGTGCATTCCGCGCACGATAACGCCGAACGCCACTTTATGCTGCAAGTAGTCGACCGACGCGTAAGCGTTAATAATGTCCGGCGTGTAATACATTGTGAGGAACATCCCTGACAAAATTTGTATCACGGTGATGAAGAACGTCAGACCGCCGAAGCAGTACACGAACGCCGAGAAGTGGTGAGCCGGGTTAACGTGCTCCGGCACCTCATGGTCGGCTACATCGCGCCACATCGGTGTAATGTCCAGACGTTCGTCGATCCAGTTGTACATCGATTTAAACATCCGACTGTAACGCCTCCTTATTAAGCTCTTGAGTTCGCATGCAGCTGACCGACGTATACGAAGCCTTGCTCAACCTTAACTGTGTACTCGTCGAGCGGAAGCGGAGCTACGGAAAGATTCTTACCGTCTACCGTGTACTTCGCACCGTGGCAAGGACACAAGTACTCGTGAGCTGCTGCTTCGAAGTTCACCGTACAGCCGAGATGCTTACAAGTCGGATTCAGCGCAAACACTTGGCCTTTGCTGTCCTTCGCGATCCACGCAGTTAAATCGACATCGCTTTCGTACCAGCCGTCCACTTGATGCATCTTGAACTGAAATGCTTTCGGCTCTGTCGAGATCTTGCTTTCCTCCACGACCTTAATCCAATCCGCCTTCGCCGCCGGCTGCAGCATCGGGTCGACAGCAAAGCGAAGCATCGGAATGACAATGCCCGCCGCCATGAAACCGCCTGCACCGCCGAGGGTATAGGAAAGGAATTGACGCCGGGACATCGGCTGCTTCACCGGCTTCGCCTTGTGATGCCCAGCCTGATTGTTGTGATCACTCATTACGCGTTCTACCCCCCTAGGCACACCTATGTTCACGTCGCATTCGACAATACCTTACACTCATTACTAGGACATTAATATAATAGCCTACGGCTATAGGAGCGTCAAGAATGGCACACTCCCGATGCGGCGTTGAAATAGATGTCCCGCTGCAAATTTTAACGAAATTGTCACATTCCATTCATCGACAGCTATGTATTATATTGAACCAAACCTTTTCCAACAATACGTGCGATTTTCATTCGTTTCCTTGCGCCCACATCGACTGGATCCGGGCCGTCACTTGACGCTTCACCTCGTCATAAGACGCCTGAAGCTGCTCCGGTCCGGCATAGATCTGCAAATCCGCCTCGGCCGGCAGCAGACCGCTCATTCTCGCTTCCGCCGTAACGGCAACAATGTACCGGAAGCCTGTCGCCCTGATAGCGGCGCATATATCCGTAAGCATCGCGGCAGAATAAGCTTGTCCTGGAACATATTGTACCGCCGGATAGGTGACAACCCGGCCATGAAACGGCACTTCGATCAGGTCCAGCGCGTCGCGCAGATCCTCCAGCCGGTCCCCGGCTTCCCAAGGCGGTTCCCCGCCCGTCAAGCCCGTTATCGGCAGAAGGCACGTATCGAGATACGGTTGTAAGTCCGTCCAGCTTTCCCGGCTAATTTCGCTGAATTTCATTGTATGCTCCCTCCCGCCCATCACTGTACCACAAAAAAAAGACATATGAAACGGTAACGTTCATATGCCTGGTTGGCATGCCGGGAATGAGGATGCTTTAACCTTGGGATTGCAGCGATTTGAGCTCGTTCGTCAAAGCGAGAAATGACACTTGGTCTCCCTTCGCTAAAGCGCTGTCGATCTCTTCATAGAGGTGTCTTTCTTTATATTTCCGAATGGCCTCATCCCAAACCATCTCCGCAAATAGACTGAGCAGCGCGTCACTCGTGGCGTTTGATTTTCCCATAGGACTTACCTCCGCATGGCGTCCAATTAATCGCCCTTCATAGTTCCAGGAATTTATAAAGGGTTATACCAGCTTATTCAGATGATCCGGCACTGCCTAAACATACGCCCCCTGTACGGAGGAATGTGCCATTACCCAGCGCCTTGCTCGATCATAAGCGGGATGCGGTCTTCCTCTGCGACGTAAGTTCCCTGGATGATGGAAGAGCCCAGTTTCGTCGTTTGCAGTACACGTCCGTAGCGGTCGTCCTCGCCTAACCGGAGCAAACCGAGATGCATCATCATCTGCACGACCCGCTGCTCGAAGATCGATTCCGACGTGTCGTAGTAGAAGGGCCGGATCAGCGGGCACAGCACCGCCCCCAGCGAGTCAACCGTTACCCAGTTGCGGCTTAATCGCTCCACCCATTGAACGATGGATTGCACATTCGGGATCGGATTTTTGTAAAGCTTCAGCCAAAACCGGTACACAGCGGACAAATCTTCGCGAATAGGGCTATCCGCCCTTTCCGCGCCTTGCTCGGTCACCTTCAGCTGTCCGGCGTTCTCCGAGATTAACCCGTTATAGAAGCAGTAATCATAGATGAGAGAGAAACGATTCGGGTACTCTTTGAACATCCGGCCATAGCCGAAACGGAACGCCGCTTTGCCGATCGGCTCCTCCCGTACCGACATCCGGTCCAGCACCTGCCCGATCGTCCTCTTGTACATCGAGCCCATGTCAGTAAGCGCTACTTCGTTACCTTTCACGAAACTGAGGAAATGTGTAATGTCGTCTGCCAAAAGCTTCTGCTCGTCCCGATACACTGCAGGCTCCGCGTCCATGTACGTCAGCTGCGCTTGAAATTTCTTGCTCAGCACGTCGCCGAAACGCTTCTTCAGATCGTTCGGCACCTGAAACAAGTATTTCGTTTGCTGGGAATAGCCGTTGAACAGCCACCCGTGCTGCTTGAAGCGGGCAATCATATCCCGGGGGTTCCAGCCTTCATCCTTCTCAGAACGCACAAATCTGGTTTGCTGAACGCGCGCCACAAGCTCCTCCAGGCTGAATGAGCTGCGGCTGTCAAATAGAAGGGAGTTCAGGAAGCGGATATCCTCCAGCGGCAGCGATTCCACTCGCGCATCGAATATGTCGCGGCGGCCCAGCTTGGCCAAAATCGATTGGATCAGCTCGTGCTTGGAATGGCCATTGCATTCGCATTCATACGTATCGGCGATACGGCTTAATTGCTCTATATCGGCGTAGCTTAACATATCGGCGAGATTCATCACTTATCACCTCTACCCCCATTATGGGAAATAGAGGAAGCGAATATACCCGGAGCAAACGAAAAGAGCTCCATGAAGGAGCCCTTTGCACGATTGCCTTATTCGGTTAGATGACCAACATCGTTATAGAGCTCCGTCTCCCACACATCGCCGGAACGACGAAGCACCGTTAGCGAGCTGTTGACGAGCAGCTGGTCCTTCCGTTCCAATCCCTTGAATTGGAGGATGCGGGCAATGAAGGCACCGTGTGTGACGACTAAAATCGGCTTATCCCCATATTGCCGCAGGAGCACATTCTCGTAGAAATCCATCCAACGCGCCCATACCGCTTCGTCGGTTTCCTGCCCGAGATCGGCTTGTCTCCACTCCGGTCCCCACCGGCTGACTCTTTCCTCCAAAGTCGTTCCTTCCATCTCGCCGAAGCTTTTTTCCCTCAGTCTCCGGTCCGCGCCAGGCAGCGGAATTCCCGCGTGCCCGGCAATCAGTTCGGCAGTTTCCTTCGCACGCTTCAGGTCGCTGCAGACGATGCCCTGCCACGGCCCGCCGCGCAGCGACATGCCAAGACGAATCGCCTGCCGCCGCCCTTCTTCGGTCAATTCGGTGTCGATTTGACCCTGCAGGCGGCCTTCTTGATTCCATGTCGTCGTACCGTGCCTTACGAAGCCAAGTTTCATCAGCCCTGCAACTCCTTATTCTCTGTCTCAAAATAAATACGCCCCTTGCGGGGGGCGCGTACGTATTTTGGCTATGTATCGGCTATGCTTTCGTGCGGGAAAACCAATTCATGATGAGGATCGTGCACGTTATCCCGAGCAGCGATACGACGAGCAGATAGTGGGAATACGAGTCCATCGGTCCGACTTGATACTTCAGCGGTTCGACCATCGGCTGTCCGATGCTGGCTACCGCCGTCATCATGTGGCCGTCCATCGAGCTTGCCTTGGCGCTGGCCGAAATGACCTGCGGAGCCTGCAAGCCGAACGTCGGCGATTCGGCAGTCTGCAGCACCGTCTGGCCCTCATACACGACCGAGAACAAGAAGCTCACGATAAATAAAGCGAGGCAAAACGATATCACAGCCGTGACATTGCGCCGCATCCGGTACGAAATGGCATACATCCGCTCTGTAATCGGAACTCGCCAAGACTCGTCCTTATAGATGCGATCCATCACCTTGCGGGAGATCGGGTACGGCTCTTCGGGCACTTCATCCGTAGCGGCAAACCGAATGAGCTCGCTCGTTTCCTTCCAGAATTGGAATTCCTCCGCGCAGGCGGGGCAGTGCTCGACATGCTTGTCGACGGCCTGCCGTCTAAGGTCGTCATTGGGAATATCCCAATACTGACCGAACAAGTCTTGAATATCGCTGCACTTCATCATCGCTTCATCCCTTCATACTCATCGAAGATCGGTTCTGAAAAATAAGGCTCAAGCTGCAGCTTCACGCTGGCCCGCGCCCGGAACAGAAGCGATTTCACCGAGCTCACTGTCTGCCCCAAGATGCCTGCGATCTCTTGATAATCAAGCTGATCGTATTCGCGCAATATGAGCGCCGAGCGCTGCTTTTCCGGCAAGCTGTTGATCGCTTCCCGTACCATCGTCACCTTCTCGTTGCGAAGTGCCGTTTGTTCCGGCATCGCATTGAAATCGGCATGCGGCGTAAGTCCGCTCTGATCAAGCGAAACTTGCTGACTCTTATTTCTGCGCAGCTCGCTGAGCACCGTATTGCGCGCAATCGTATAAAGCCATGTTGAGAACGAGGCTTCCACTTCGCGGAACGAGCTCAAGCTGCGATACGCTTTATAGAAAGTTTCATTGCACAAGTCCTCTGCCATCGCTTCAAGCTGTGAGCTCTTCAGCATATGGAAGATGAAAGCAAGGATCTTCCGTTCGTAACGACGCATAAGCTCGTTGTACGCTTGAACGTTGCCATCCTTGATTTCGCGAATCAACTGGGAATCGGTCATTACGAGGCGACCCTCCTTGGCGTAAGGTCTGCCTCCCAGCTCTATCATAGTTGTACTTCACCGGGAGGAAAAAGTTGCGGACATCCATTATTATTTTGCCGATGACGATTGGTAAGCGTTACCGTAACCGCTCGAAACGCTCCGAAGAGCCGGTTACATGCCTTCTATAATATTCGGTACGATCTTCCGAAATCCTTCTTGATTCGACAATCTTTTGGCATTTCGGCATGGGCACCGATTCGGGTGCCGATTCATACTATACGATTAGACGGAGCTTCTTCGTCAATTGTTTATTAGTTTTTCTTATGGATCTATAAAGTAATATTAATAAATCTGGAGGAGATTACAGATGAATACACTGGAGTCGCTGATGAATCGCCTTGAGCGCCTGCAATCGCCTACCGTTTCCGAGCTGCAAGGTATCTTGAGGCAAGTCCGTTTGTCCCCCGGGGACATCGAATGCTTCGTGGCGCAGCCGGAGAACGGTCGAAGCTACGGCCGGCAAGTGATTTTCCGCAATGCTGAGCTCGAGGCCATCGTTATTCACCTGCCCGCTTTGTCCCAAACGTCCATTCACGACCACGGCGAGTCGATCGGCTGCGCGCTTGTCGTCGAAGGCAAGCTGACGAATCAGCTGTATACAACAGCGGGTTACGGTATGGTCCATCCCGCCGGTTCTTATGAAGTAACGTCCGGCTCCTGTATGCTCGCCCCATACGGTCAAATTCACGAGATGCTTAACCGTACCGATGAGCGCATGATCTCCCTGCACGTCTATGCGCCGCCTTTGGCCGGTATGAAACAGTACGTTCCGGAAAGCAGCGCCGTTCTGGATTATGTCATCTAAAGTCGGGAGATTCTGGTATCCCTTTGACCATTGTAGCATATAGAAGACAACAGTAGATTAAAAATAGGTAAAAAAAATCCGCCTGAGCGAACTCAGGCGGGCGCACATAGTGCAATATCGGATAGGAGTGGAGAGAAACCATACTGTACTTTTATTATATGAATCCGTTTACATGATGTCAATACTTTTTTTGAAAACGTTTTATCTTTATTTGAATCCGATTTCAGCGCTTCCGCGTAGTTTTTCTACACATGTACCTCGTAATGCGTCCTAAGCAGCTCCGCAGCCCGATCTACATCCTGTTGATTGCGGAAGGAAATGCGCAGCACTCCAGGCACGTCCTCGCGGCTTTCGATAATTTGAATGTTGCTCAGATTTATGCGCTCATTACCAAGCAAGGAAGCGATCTGTCCGATGACGCCGGGATGGTCCGGGACATCGACGTATAAATCGTATAGAGACGTGATCATCCCTTTCCTGCGCTCCGGCAGCTCCTGGCGAAACCGTCCGGCTTCCGCGAAGCTCCGCTCAATCCCAACGCCGTCGCTGTTTTGCAGCATATGAATGAAGCTATCAATCTCATTGTTCCAATCGTTCAACAGACGAAGCATCACGTCGCGATTGTTGATCAGTATATCCCGCCAAATGTTCGGCTCGCTCGATGCGATGCGTGTAATGTCGCGGAAGCCGCCCGCTGCGAGCTGTTGGTACATGGCGTTGCCGTCATTATAACGGCGCACTTGATTGACGAGCGCAACGGCGATCATATGCGGCAAATGGCTGATAGCGCCGACGATGTCGTCATGCTGCCGCGCGTCCATCTTAACGATATGGGCCTTCGTATGACGAAGCAGCGACTCAAGGCGCTCCATCGCTTCATCCGGCGTATTCTCGTGCGGCGTCAATACATAATAGGCGTTCTCGAACAGGTGGGACGAGGCCGCCTCGACACCGGAACGCTCGGATCCCGCCATCGGATGACCGCCGATGAAATGAATATCGGGCCGCTTCAGCCGAATGGCGGCTTCTACGATCGAAGCTTTCGTGCTGCCGACGTCGGTAATAATGCACCCGGGTTTCAAATCGAACTGCTGCAGCTGATCCAGGTAGCTTTCCAGCATGCCGACCGGCACGCAGACGATGATGACGTCAGCCGCTTCGGCCGCTTCCTGCAGCGATGTCGTCGCATAATCGACAACTCCGCGTTTCATATACTTTTCTACGGATTCGGCACGGTTCGAATGACCGATGACGCGCAGCCCCGGCTTGCCCTTGAAGCAAAGCGCCAGCGAACCGCCGATCAATCCGACCCCGAATATGGCTATCGTCGTCAATGCCCTCAACCTCGTTTATAGGATTTCAAAGAAGAAGCCGGCGCTTATGCGCCG
This sequence comes from Paenibacillus chartarius, assembly GCF_042432825.1. Taxonomy (NCBI): domain Bacteria; kingdom Bacillati; phylum Bacillota; class Bacilli; order Caryophanales; family Paenibacillaceae; genus Paenibacillus; species Paenibacillus chartarius. The sequence goes on from NZ_JBHLWN010000077.1 coordinate 227,255, forward strand.
ACCTCCACTTCGCTCAGTACTTGCTCCAATGCCGCTACGAACTTCTCGTTCTGCTCTCTGCTTCCGACCGTAACCCGGATCGAGGTCGGGAAATCGAGCGCATGGCCTCCGCGGACGATAATGCCTTTGCGCAGCAGCGCTTCGAACACGAGCTTGGCCGGCCGCTTCACGTCGATCATGATAAAGTTGCCGTGCGCCGGGAAGGCGCTCAGGCCAAGCCGCTGCAGCTCGCCGTTAATATAGGCGATGCCTTCGGCGTTCGCTTTACGGCACGATTCGATGAATTCCTGATCCTTAATGGCGGCAATGGCCGCCGCCTGGCCGAATCGGCTCGTATTGAACGGCTCGCGCACCTGGTTAATCGAACGGATGACGTCCGGATGACCGATTCCGTATCCGATACGCAGCGAAGCCAGACCGTAAATTTTGGAGAACGTGCGGAGAATGACCACATTCGGGAATTGCTTCAGCAGCTCCAGACTGCGAGGGTATTCGCCTGTCATGTTGTATTCGTAATAAGCCTCGTCCAGAACGACCAGCACATGCGGCGGGATCGCCTTCAAGAAGCTCTCCACCTCGTCGTGGCTTACCATCGTGCCGGTCGGGTTGTTCGGATTGCACAACCAAAGCACCTTCGTCTTCTCGTTCACCTTCGCCAGCATCGCCGGCAGATCGTGCGTGCCGTCCTTAAGCGGAACCTCAATGCAGACGGCTCCTTCAATCTCGCAATTGTGCTTGTACTGCGGGAACGTATGAGTCGCCATCACCGTCTCGTCCCCTTGAACCAAATAAGCGCGGGCGATCATCAGGATAATCTCGTCGGAGCCTGCGCCGTAAATCAGCTGATTCGTATCGACGCCGAGGAATTCGGCCAGCACTTCGGACAGCGCCACGCTTCCCCCGTCGGGATACAGCGAAATATTGGCTAGTTCCGCTTCAATCGCTTCTTTCACCTTCGGTGAGCTGCCGAACGGATTTTCATTCGACGCCAGCTTGATGACTTCGGTAAGTCCAAGCTCTCTCTTCACTTCTTCAATGGGCTTGCCCGGCTGATAGACCGGCAAGTGTACGATTGTCGATTTTGTCTTCATATGCAGCTTCCACCTCTTCGAGTTCATCACAGCGTTAAAGCATCAATTGATGAATGCTCCTCCCATTGTATATCAGAACCCGTCCGTTTGCCATGTGTATTTGCAAAAAAAGCCCTATCCAGCGCAGTGCGCCTGGCAGGGCCTCCAGCATTGTTACCCTTTCAATTCGAGCGTAAACTCGCGAATGCGGCGCAGACCCTCTTGCTGCGTGGCCGTATTTTCCAGCAGCTCCTGAGCCTCTTCAATGCGGCGGACAAGAGCGGATCCGACGACAACGCCGTCGCAGACCGACTCGAACTTCGCAACCTGTTCCCGGTTCGAGATACCGAAGCCAATCGCAATCGGCAGGTCTGTCGCCGATTTGACGGTGCGCAGAAACTCGTCGATCCCGGTGTGGAACTCCGAGCGCACGCCGGTAACGCCAAGCGACGATACGCAGTATACGAACCCTTTCGCCTGCTCGACAATGGAACGGATGCGGGCGTTGGACGTCGGGGCGACGAGCGGGATAAGGTGAATGTGATGACGTTCGGCTAGTGCGCGAACCTCTTCATTTTCTTCCATCGGCAGGTCGGGAATGATAATTCCGCTGATATCGTGCTCGGCGAGCAGCTCGAATGTACGCTCCAAGCCGAGCTGCAGTACCGGGTTATAGTACGTAAACAAAATGAACGGCAGCGTCACGCCGGACTGGCGGGCTTCCCTGGCTGTCTGAATGCAGCTTATAATGCTGATTTGGCGGCGCAGGGCGCGCTGCGAGGAGCCTTGAATAACCGGTCCGTCGGCCAGCGGGTCGGAATACGGTACGCCCAGCTCCACCAAGTCGGCGCCGCCGGCTTCAAGCTCCTTCAGAATCTCAACGGTGAGCTCCCGACTTGGATCGCCGACGGTAAGGAACGGGATGAGTGCGGTTTTGCCGGCGGCCTTCAGCTCCGCAAATTTGGTATCGATCTTGTTCATACGTTGCCGTCCTCCTTCGCCAGGTAGCCCATGATCGCTTCCACGTCTTTATCGCCCCGTCCGGACAAATTGACAATAATAATTTCGTCACGAGACATGGTCGGCGCCACTTTCACGCACTGGGCGATCGCATGGGAGCTCTCCAGAGCCGGAATAATGCCTTCCGTACGGCTCAGCAGCTGCAGCGCTTCGAGCGCTTCCGCATCGGAGATCGGAACGTACTCGGCGCGCTTGACCTCGTGGAGATACGAATGCTCCGGTCCGATGCCCGGGTAGTCGAGACCTGCCGAGATCGAATGCGCTTCGATGACTTGCCCGTACTCATCCTGCAGCAAGTAGCTCATCGAGCCCTGGAACACGCCGACGGTGCCCTTCGTGATCGAAGCCGCATGCTCGGACGTGTGTACGCCCTTGCCGGCCGCTTCGACGCCTATCAAACGGACGGAGCTGTCTTCAACGAACGGGTAGAAGATGCCCATGGCGTTGCTGCCCCCGCCGACGCAGGCGATAACCGCGTCCGGAAGACGGCCTTCCGTCTCCAGCATTTGAGCGCGCGCTTCGTCACCGATAACGCGCTGGAAGTCGCGAACCATCATCGGGTACGGATGCGGGCCGACGACGGAACCTAGAATGTAGAACGTATCGTCAACATGGCTGACCCAGTAGCGAAGCGCTTCGTTGCCGGCGTCCTTCAATGTGCGCGAGCCGCTCGTAACCGGCACGACCTCGGAGCCAAGCAGCTTCATCCGGAACACGTTCAGCTGCTGGCGCTGCGTATCGATCTCGCCCATGAACACCTTGCACTCCAGCCCGAGCAGCGCCGCAACGGTAGCCGTCGCTACGCCGTGCTGGCCGGCGCCGGTTTCCGCGATGACCTTCTTCTTGCCCATCCGCTTTGCCAACACCGCTTGGCCGATCGTATTGTTAATTTTGTGAGCGCCTGTATGGTTCAGGTCCTCGCGCTTCAAATATATTTTCGCTCCGCCGAGCTTCTCCGACAGACGCTCCGCATAGTAAAGCGGCGTCGGACGGCCGCTGTACTGCTGAAGCAGGTAGCGCACCTCGGCGATAAACTCAGGATCCTTCGAATAATGGCGATATGCTTCTTCAAGCTCGATGAGAGCGTTCATTAATGTTTCCGGTACGTACCGCCCGCCGAATTTGCCGAAGCGGCCGTATTGATCTGGCACTTGTCCGATCATGAGCGTTTCACCCTTTCTACGAACTTGCGAATTTTATCGAGATCTTTCGTTCCTTCGGTTTCAACTCCGCTTGAAACATCGACGCCGTCGGGGCCGAAGGACGAGACGAGGTTATCGACGTTGTCCGGTGTCAGTCCGCCCGCAACAAGCAGTTGAACGCCGGCTTCGCGCGCCCACACCTGATACGGCGGAATGCATTCCCAGGCAAACGTCGTGCCGGACCCGCCGCCATATACCGGGTCATGCGTATCGAGCAGTATCGCATCGACCGCCCCCCGATACCGATCCAGACGACCGGCAATATTTTCCGCAGAAGGAATGTCCCGGGATTCGCGCTCAAGCGATACAGCTTTGAATACGCGTACGCCAATCCGCTGCTTGACTGCAGCGCACAGCTCCGGCGACTCGCTTCCGTGCAGCTGGATGACATCGAGCGGCGCTTTGTCCATAATCGCTTCCAGCTGTTCCATGCTCGGATCGACGAACACGCCTACAGCGAGCGGTCTCTCGCTTTCGCCGCCGGACACGCCGTCATGAAGCTCGCGGATCAGCGCCCCCGCCTCCTCGGCCGACACCTGCCTCTTGCTCTTCGCGAATACGAAGCCGATATGGTCGACGGACAGCCGGCGCAGCTCCCGGACGGTTTCGGGCGTGCGGACGCCGCATATTTTTACAGTAGCCACAGCGTCCCTGTCACCCTTTCAAACCGTCCATCAAATCGCGAACCGCTTGCTCGACGGAAGGCTGGCGCATGAAATGCTCGCCGATCAGCACCGCCTTGGCTCCGGCCTCTTGCAGCTGAGCCATATCGGCCGGTGTGGAGATGCCGCTTTCGCTGACAACCGTACGGCCTTCCGGGATATGCTCGATCAGCTGGCGCGTCGTGTCCAAATCAGTGACAAATGTTTTCAAATTGCGGTTATTAATGCCGATCAGAGTTGCGTCGAGCTCAAGCGCGCGCTCCAGCTCCTCGCGGTCATGCACCTCGACGAGCACGTCCATGCCGAGCGCCCGCGCTTCGCTTAAATATTGTTTCATTTGTCCCGTTGTCAAAATGGCGGCGATCAGCAAAATCGCGTCCGCTCCGATCACCCGCGCTTCATAGACATGGTGAATATCGATCGTAAAATCTTTCCGCAGCAGCGGCACGCCGACCGCTTCGCGAACCGCTCCCAAATAGTCGTTGCTGCCTTGAAAATAGTCGACGTCGGTCAATACCGAAATGCAGTCCGTTTGAGCCCGTTCGTAGGCCTCAGCAAGAGCAACCGGATTGAAGTCTTCCCGGATCAGCCCTTTCGACGGTGACGCCTTCTTCACCTCGGCAATGAGACCGACCGGACGCTTGCGTCCTGTTGTCAAGGCCCGCTCGAAGCCGCGGCACGGCCCCAGCCCGGCGATCAGGCGTTCCGCTTCCTTTAGCGGCAGCCGCTCCTTGAGCGCTGCGAGCTCCTTTTGCTTCGTCTCTACAATTCGATCAAGAAACATAATTCAGCTCTCCCGTCACTTGAATGAGTTGGTCCAGCTTAGCCATCGCCCGCCCGGAATCGATCACGCTTGCCGCCAGCTCAACGCCTTCGCGCAAGCTTTCCGCTTTGCCCGTTACATAGAAGCAGGCCCCGGAGTTCGCGATAATGATGTCGCGGTAGGCGCCGGCTTCCCCGGCGAACACGCGGCGAATGATCGCCGCATTCTCCACGGCGTCTCCGCCCCGGACCGCACTAATCGGCGACTCAGCTAGCCCGAGGTCGGCAGGCGACACTTCGAACGTGCGCAGGTTGCCGCTCCGCAGCTCAGTCACTTGCGTCGGCGCCGACAAGCTGATTTCGTCCAGACCGTCCAGACCGGCCACAACGAGCGCCCGCTTCACTTGAAGCTCGCGCAGCACGCTCGCCATCGTTTCCGTCTTCGTCCGGTCCGATACGCCAAGCAGCTGCCGGTCGGCGCCGGCGGGATTCGTAAGCGGTCCGAGCAGATTGAACACGGTGCGGAAGCCAAGCTCCTTGCGCGGCGCAGCGGCATGCTTCATCGACTGATGATGCACCTGCGCGAACATGAAGCATAACCCGATCTGCTCCAGACAACGGGCCGCCTGCTCGGCATTCAACGTGATCGTAACGCCGAGCGCCTCCAGCACATCGGCTGAACCGCTCTTGCTGGAGGAGGCCCGGTTACCGTGCTTCGCCACGCGCACGCCGCCCCCTGCCGCCACGATGGCCGCAGCGGTCGAGATGTTGATCGTGTGGGCGCCGTCTCCGCCGGTACCGCACGTATCAAGCAGATCCGTCCGCTCCGTGCGCACGGAAGCCGCCGCTTGCCGCATGCCTTCGGCAAACCCGGTGATCTCCTCGGAGGTTTCGCCCTTCATCCTCAGCAGCGTCAGCAGCGAACCGATTTGAGCCGGTGTCGCGGTGCCTTCCATGACATGCGCCATGACGGCGCGCGCTTCGCTGCGCTGCAGCGACTCCCCGCCGAGCAGCTTCGCCAGCGCTTGCTGTACCGTAAACGTGTCCGTCCTAGTTTCCATGCTCAGACCTCCTACGCTCTGGGATTGACGAAATAATCTTGATTAATGATCGGCTCCGGGTCCGACTTCGGCTTCGTGCCGAACATCGCTTCCGCCATGCGGATCGCCTTCAGCATCCCTCTCGCCTTGTTCACCGTCTCCTGATACTCGCTTTCCGGAACCGAGTCCCAGACGATACCCGCTCCGGCTTGCACGTAAGCTTTGCCGCGCTTGAACACGATCGTCCGAATCGTAATGCACGTATCGAGGTTGCCGGAGAAGCCCAGGTAACCGATCGCCCCCGCATACGAGCCGCGGGCTTCATTTTCCAATTCCGCAATGATTTCCATCGCCCGCAGCTTCGGCGCACCCGAGACCGTGCCGGCCGGCAGGCAGGACAAGAACGCATCGAAGAAATCCTTGTCGTGTGCGAGCTGTCCGGATACGTTCGAGACGATATGCATGACGTGCGAGTAGCGCTCCACCTGCATGAACTGATCGCACTTTACCGTACCGAACTCCGACACGCGGCCGAGGTCGTTGCGGCCGAGGTCGACGAGCATCAGATGCTCCGCCCGTTCCTTCTCGTCGGCCAGCAGCTCGGCTTCGAGCGCCAAATCTTCGGCTTCGGTTTTGCCGCGCGGGCGCGTACCGGCGATCGGACGAGTCTCCACCCGCTCCTCTTCGACGCGAACGAGCAGCTCCGGCGACGTCCCGACGATCACTTCCTCCTCCATCTTCAGCACATACATGTACGGCGAAGGGTTCAGCGTGCGCAGCACCCGGTATACATGAAGCGGCGAGACGTCCGTCTCGATCTCGAAGCGCTGGGACAGCACCACCTGGAAAATGTCGCCGGCGCGAATGTACTCCTTCGCCGCATTGACATTGCCGATAAACTGCTCCTTCGTCACGTTCGAACGCAGCTCGCCGATATCGATGTCGCTGCCGATCGTGCTCGGCATCGCCGCCATCAGCTGCGGCTGCTTCAGCCTTTCGAGCGTCGCATCAAGCTTCGCGCATGTATGGTTGTAGGCTTCTTCGATATCGCGGTACGTTGCCTCCGGCGGGATATGCACGTTGGCGATCACCTTCAGCTGCTGCTTTACGTGATCGAAAGCGATGACCTGATCGCAGAACATGAACTTGACGTCGTCCATCTGCAAATCGTCGACCCGATGCGGCGGCAGCTTCTCATAGTACTGCAGCAAATCGTAGCCGAAAAATCCGACAGCCCCGCCGGTAAACCGCGGCAAATCCGGGAGTGAGGGGCTCGAGTACGAACGCAAAACCGATTTCAGCAGCTCGACCGGCTTCTCTTGGGAAGTGACGGTTTCCCGCTGCGTTTCGATCCGTACCGTGCCGTGCTTTGCGCGGAACATCAGGAACGGATCGGTTCCGATGAACGAATAACGCGCCCATTTGACTCCGCCCTCCACGCTCTCCAGTAGGAAGGCGTGCTTCTCCTCGTAAAAATGCTGGAAAATCCGAATCGGCGTCTCCGTATCCGCTAGCACATGCCGTACGATCGGAATCAAATTGTATTCACGGGCCAATTCGACTACTTGCTGAAGCTCGGGCGTTGTCGTCATGATGCATTCTCCTCTCCTCAATGTCGAAACATACGTGAGTCGCGAGAAGCCATAACAAAAGCCTCTACGCGAACGTAGAGGCTGGATTAGACAGCATATGGATAAGATAAAGAAAATGACGATATTGCAAAGCCGATCTTACGGCATAGACAAGCTCATGCCCGCCGCTTACCGGACTTTCATACGTACAAGTTCTCCGCTCTACTCCACTCAGCTCATCTCAATGCTCTGCTCTCTACTCGCTACTTGCCTGATACACTCACTCAACTACAATCAGTATACGATTCGACTCATCCGTTTGTCAATCTGACAATATCCGGGCGCAGGCTCATCGCTCTCTTTAAATAAACATGACGAATTTCGTCCTGTCGCTTTTCCGTGTTCACTTGTACCATCAGCCGGATACAGAGCGGCAGTCCGCCCTCGACCGGGATTTCGACCGAGCACATGAGCGGCACGAGCTCCCAGCCTTCCATCTGACGAATCGCCTTTGCCGGGAACGTTGCCGTCAAATCAGGCGTAACCGTAATGAATACGCTGGCGATGTCTCCCGGCGGAAAGCCGTTCTGCGAAACGATTTCCGCCAAGAGCTCCGTTGTCGCGGACAAAATTTCTTTCTCTTCATTGTTTTCTACCGTTGTTGCGCCGCGAATGCCTCTAACGTACATCGGTTACGACTCCCCTTTCAGCTCATCCACGATTTCCCGAACCCAGTCCGCTTGCACGGACTTATTGATTTCCACTTTGCCGATCGCCGTAGGTACGATGAATACCATTCGGCCTTCCTTAAATTTCTTGTCGTGACTCATAGCGGCCATGATCGCATCCGTATCGAGATGCGCCGGCAGCTGAACCGGCAGCTCAAATCGCTTCAGCAAACGCTTCGTTACGTCATAGATTTCGGAAGCGTAGCCAAGCCTGCCTGCCAGCTTCGCTGCGCCGACCATGCCGATCGCGATCGCCTCGCCGTGCAGCAGCTCGCCGTAACCCGCTACCGCTTCCAGCGCATGGCCGATCGTATGGCCGAGGTTCAAGATCGCGCGCAGATCGTCTTCCCGCTCGTCGGCGGCTACGACATGCGCTTTCACCTTGCATCCTTCATACAATCCGTATTGGAGCGCTTCCGGATCGAGTGCAAGCAGCTTCGGAGCGTTCGCATCCAGCCAGTCGACGAACGACGCATTCCAGATCAGTCCGTGCTTCACCATTTCGGCAAGCCCCGACCGCACTTCGCGCGGAGGCAGCGTCAACAGCGTCGCCGTGTCGTACAGGACTAGCTCCGGCTGATGGAAGGCGCCGATAATATTTTTGGCAAGCCGGTGGTTGACCGCCACTTTGCCGCCGACTGAGCTGTCGTGGGCCAGAATCGTCGTCGGCACCTGGACGAACCGTACGCCGCGCATGAACGATGCCGCAGCAAAGCCCGCCAGATCCCCGACTACGCCGCCGCCCAGGGCGACGATCGTCGATTTGCGGTCCAGTCCCGCTTCAAGCGCCGTCGCTACGATGGCATCGAGCATCTCAAGCGATTTGGACTTCTCGCCGGCTTCCACCGTATGCGTGGCGACGCGATAGCCTCCGCTTTGCAGCGCTTCGGTCAGAGCAGCCAAGTAATGAGGCCCAACCGCCGTATCGGTAACGACAAGCAGCGGAGATCCTTTGCCGATGCCATGCCGCTCGAACAGCTCGGCGGCACGGCTCAGCAGCCCGTCCCCGATATAAATCGGGTACGAACGTTCGCCAAGCTCAACTGTCAATTGTTTCATCGCGAGTGCACCTCCTGCACCAGGTATTAGTATTCTTTTACCTGCTGCAGGTAGCCTTCGTAGTTGCGGCGAATTTCTTCGAGCGAATCGCCGCCGAATTTGTCCAGGAACGCATTCGCTACTTCCCAGGCGATAACGTTCTCCATAATGACGCCGGCTGCCGGCACCGCACACGTATCCGAACGCTCCACCTGAGCGGTGAACGCTTCCTTCGTGTCGATGTCTACGCTCTGAAGCGGCTTGTACAGCGTGGAAATCGGCTTCATAACGGCGCGCACGACGATCGGCGCTCCGGTTGTCATACCGCCCTCAAACCCTCCGGCACGGTTCGTCACCCGGCGGAAGCTGCCTTCCTCGTACACGATTTCATCGTGCACCTTGGAGCCCGGCACCTTCGCAGCATCGAAGCCGATTCCGAACTCGACGCCTTTAAACGCCTGGATCGACAGTACGGCCTGCGCAATGCGGCCGTCCAGCTTGCGGTCCCACTGCACGTGGCTGCCAAGCCCGATCGGTACGCCTTCAATCACGACCTCTACGATGCCGCCGAGCGTATCGCCCGCTTCCTTCGCTGCATCGATTGCGGCGATCATGCGCGCTTCGGCGTCTTTATCGGTGACTCGGACCGGTGAGTCCTCCGTGACAGCGATCAGCTCGTCGATCGGCATCTCGGTGCGGTTCGCTTCCACATCGCCGATGCGCAGCACTTGGCCGGCCACCTTAATGCCGAACTCTTTCAGGAACTCGCGGGCTACCCCGCCGATGGCCACGCGCACCGTCGTCTCGCGGGCGCTGGACCGTTCCAGAATGTTGCGCAGATCGCGCTGATTGTATTTCAAACCGCCGTTCAAATCGGCATGTCCCGGGCGAGGACGGTTAACGCGGCGCTTCGCCTCTTCCTCTTCCACAGGCTCGATGCCCATAATTTTCGTCCAGTTTTTCCAGTCATTGTTCTCAACAACGATTGCAATCGGAGCTCCGGTCGTCTTGCCGTGGCGAACGCCGCCGACAATGCGGGCCGTATCTTTCTCGATCTGCATCCGGCGTCCCCGGCCATGCCCCTTCTGCCTGCGGGCCAGCTGGAAATTCACGGCGTCGATATCGATCGTCACATTGCTAGGAAAACCTTCAATGATAGCGGTAAGCTGCGGGCCGTGCGTCTCTCCAGCGGTTAAGTATCTCATCTACTCCTAATCCTCCCAAAACGCTTTAGCGCTTTCAAGTGCTAAGTACCTAGTGCTCATTATAGTATAGCCGTCAAGGTTTGACAACCAAGAAGCGCAAAAAACACGCTTGAGCCGCCAAACGCGGTCAAAGCGTGTTGATTTCTGCTGCCGTCCTTCAGTCCGTATCAGACCGACGCCGTCGTTTGCTTCAATGTGCGGGGCGTCTCGGCCAGCTGCGGATCGTTCATCATGCCCATAATCTGCACGGAGTCGATCCCGAGGATTTGCGCGCATTCCTGCATCGTGATGAAGCCCCGGCGGTACGCGGAAATGACTTTGCGTTTATCCATGTACACCCTTCCTTATTCCTAAGCTGTTCTAGTTCACAGTATAGGAACTTTTGGAAGATCTTATACGCAAATTATACCTTTTTCCGGTAAAAGAACGTTTCAGCAGGCTCCAAACCGTATTGACCCGGCGTGAAAATTTGCTCCGTGGAGCCGACAAACAATAATCCTCCCGGCTTCAGCGCGTTCGCAAACTTCTGATAAAGCACATGCTTGGCTTCTTCGGTAAAATAAATGATCACATTGCGGCACACGATCAGATCGAAGCCGGAATCGAAGCCGTCGAGCAGCAAATTTTGCTTCTGGAACTTTACGCTGCGCTTCAGCTCGTCGGAGACATGGAAAATCATCCCGTCCTGGCGGAAATACGTCTTCACGTACGTTTCCGGCACATCCTTGAGCGAGCGCTCCGCATAGACGCCCTTGCGGGCTTTGTCCAATGCGCCGTCGTCGATGTCGGAGGCGATCAGCTGCGCATCCGCAAGCGCCCCGTGCTTGGCCAAAATCATCGCGAGCGTATAAGGCTCTTCTCCCGTCGAGCAGGCTGCGCTCCAAATTTTCAGCCTGCGGTTTTTACGCAGCATCTCCGGAACGAACTTCTGCTCGACCAGCTCCCAGCGGTTCGGGTTGCGCCAAAACTCCGAAACGTTGATCGTCATACGATCCAGAAACTCATAGAACAGCGCCTTGTCCTTCATCAAACCGTCAAAGAACGAAACGAACGACGTATAGCCTTTTTTCGTCCACAAGGTCGTCAAACGGCGTTTCATCTGCGCTTCTTTGTATTGAGACAGGTCGATTGACGTGAATTCTTTGATTTTCTTAATAAACAGGCTGTAATCCGGATCTTCGGACATATCGACCGGCACCTCGGCTTCCATGAATAATGTCGTCTGAACCGTAAAATTCTCTATCGATTCGACAAATTCCTGCCGATTGCGTCAAACCTGCCAAAAAAAGAAGACGCTCCATGCCGATAGGCAGCAGGCGTCTTACGTCTTGATCGGTTAGATCCACTTTTGAATATCGCGGTTATACGTGACAAACTCTTCAGGCCGGAAGAAATTCGCAATTTCGCGGGCGGCGCTTTCCGGAGAATCCGAGCCGTGAATCAGGTTGAAGCGGGTATGCGAGGCGTAATCGCCGCGGATCGTTCCCGGGATCGCCTCCAGACAATTCGTCTTGCCCATAAGTATACGCGACAGCGCGATCACTTGATCACCTTCCCACACCATGGCGAACACGGGGCCGGATGTAATAAATTCCACGAGCGGCTCGTAGAAATCTTTGCCCTTGTGCTCGGCATAATGAAGCTCAGCCAGCTCCTTCGAAACCATCATCAGCTTGGCCGCGGCGAGCTGGAACCCTTTGCGCTCCAAACGTCTCATGATCTCGCCGATCAACCCGCGCTGTACGCCGTCCGGCTTCACCATCAGGAATGTCCTCTCCATATGCAGCAGCCCCTCTACTTTGAAAAATGTATGTAACATTTTCCATTGTATCGTTTCTTTCGAACGACCTCAAGTTTAGTAGTTGCGGTCCCCAATAAAATAAGCGATATCGATCAAATCGCGCTTCGCTTGGCAATCCGGGAGTCCGTCCAGGGCACGGATCGCTTTATCGATATAGCGGGACGCCAGCCGGTCCGCTCTTTCCATGGCGCCGCTGCTGCGAATCAGCTCAATGAACGCCGATACGTCCGTTTGGCCGTCGGCGGCTTGAATGCGCTCAAGCTCCCGGCGAAGCGGCTCCCGAATACCGGGAACCTGGAGGGCGTAAATAACCGGAAGCGTAATGTTGCCCTGCTTGACATCGCTGCCCGGCGGCTTGCCAAGCTCCTTCTCCGTACCGCGTATGTCCAGCACGTCGTCGCGAATTTGGAACGTCATGCCGACGTTGTAGCCGAAACGGTACAGGCGATTGGCCGTAACGTCGTCCGCATCCGAAGAAAGCGCGCCCAGCTTGCAGGAAACGGCAATGAGCAGCGCCGTCTTTCTGCGGATCCGCAGCAAATAATCGCGGATGCTCTGCTCGGTATCGTAGAAAAAACGGATTTGCTCCATTTCCCCGATGACCATCTGCACAATCGCTTTGGACATAATTTGATGCAGCTCCGGCTTCGGAATGCCGCTGATAATTTCCAGCGCTCTGGCAAATATGTAGTCGCCGGTATACATGGCGACGCGGTTATCCCATTTGGATCTGACGGTCAGCTGGCCGCGGCGCGTATTGGCGTCATCGATCACATCGTCGTGCACCAGCGACGACATATGAATGAGCTCCATCGGAACGGCAACATGCTTCATCCGCTCCAGATCGTAGTTGCCGAACTCGCCCGACAGCAGCACAAACACCGGTCGAATTCGCTTGCCGCCTGCTTTCAGCAGATGTGCGGCCGTCTCGCGAAGCAAGGCGTGATCCACGTTGATGCTTCGCTCCAGCTCCTTCTCGATGGCCGCAATATCTTTTTTCTTTCGGGCATATATTTCCTGTAATTTCATTCTATCCACGCACCGCCGTTTTGTCGGATCGTCCGGAGTCCGACCAGATTTGCAGCGGGACTCGCTCCGGCAGAAAGCCCAGCTCGTAGGCGTAATCATAGTACAATTGAAGTCCCGACCATTGAGGCGCTCCGAAATCGTAGCATAATCCCCCGAAATACCCTTCCCAGTAAGAACGCGTACCGCCGATCGTGTCTACGGCCTGCTGGATCATGCCGGCCGGGTCGGCCAGCGATTTGCGCTTGCTCTCGAGGAACGCCTCGAAGACGCGCTTCACGAGCTCGGGATGCCGCTCGGCGGTATCTTTGCGAATCGCCCACACGGCAAACGACATCCACTGTCCAGTCTGGCGCAGCCACTCGGCCCCCAAGTCGGTTACGCGATAGCCGTGGTTTTGCCACGAAGCGCGAATCGCGTCGTCCCCGATCAGCAGCGCTGCGTCGTTCTGTACCATCATGTCCGTTAGCGAAGGGGCCGCATACGAATATTGCGGCTTGCCTTTGTAATATTTTTCCATGATAATGCGCAGCAAATTCACCGAGGACGCCGACGATGTCGTTAGCGCAATGCTGCCGTTCGCTACCGATTCCAGCGGCTCACGATGAAACAGCAGGATCGACTTCACCTCGCCCAGCGCGCTGACCGACATGTCCGGGTACAGCAAATATTGTTGATAATTTTCCCCGTAGGCGTACGAGGATATCGGCCCCATGTCGATCTCGCCGCTCGCGATCCCGCGGTTGAGCTGGGTCGGCACCTGTTCTTCGAAATGCACGTGATCCCGCAAATCGGCGCGCCCGGTCGGAAAACGATAAAACAGCGGCCATACGTTCGTATATTTAATTTTGCCGATGCGAATGATGTCTTTATTGTCAGTCATGCGGTTCTCCCCATCTTCGGTACAGATCATGGTCGATATCCATCAAGTCAAGCACTTTGCCGACCAGAAAATCGACGATATCTTCAAGTGTCTGCGGCTTTTGGTAGAATGCTGGCATGGCCGGCACGATCCGCGCCCCCATGCGAGCGAGCCGAAGCATATGGTCCAGATGAATTTCGTGAAGCGGCGTCTCCCGCGGCACTACGATCAGCTTGCGGCCTTCCTTCAGCATAACGTCCGCGGCCCGTTCGAGCAAGTTGTCCGAAGCGGCGCGGGCAATTCCCGACAAGGTGCCCATCGAGCAAGGGATAACGGCCATGCCTTTCGTGCGGAACGAGCCGCTGGCAACGCTCGCCCCGATATCGGAATTCGGATGATACGTCAATTGTCCCGGCGATGCCCCGCCGAATTGCCGTTCGAGCGTGTCCGCCCGTTTCGCCGCATCCCAGCCGAGCTCGTCATGCAGCACCCGCCAGCCGGCATCGGTAACGATCAAATGCACGTCATACCCCGCACCGAGCAAAAACCGGCACAAGCGTACGCCGTAAGCCGCGCCGCTTGCACCGGTCATGCCAATAATCCAACGTCCCGCACTCATAGCCGCCGCACCAGCACATCAAAAAATGTAAACAAAAATACGACACAGCTGAGGATCCCGTTCATCGTAAAGAAGGCCGTGTTCAGCTTCGACAAGTCATCCGGCTTCACAAGGCGGTGCTCGTAAAATAAAATCGCATAAGCGATGAGAAGTCCGATCAAATAAATCCAGCTGAGCTTCGTCATGACAAACAACCCGACGAGACCGATAGCTGTCAGCACGTGAAATACGCGTGCCGTCAACAGCGCGTTCTTAATCCCGAATCGGCTTGGAATCGAATAAAGCCCTTCCTTGCGGTCAAACTCCGTATCCTGGCATGCATAGAGGATATCGAAGCCGGCCGACCAGAACACGATGGTGGCAAAAAAGACGAGCGCCGCCCACGTCATGCCGCCCGTTACCGCGACCCAGCCGCCCAGCGGGGCGAGGCCGAGCGTAATGCCGAGAACGATGTGGCACGCCCAGGTAAACCGTTTCGTGTATGAATAGATGACCAGGAAAAACACCGCAATCGGCAGCAGCTTCATCGCCAGCGCGTTCAAGTTCCAAGTCGCCCAGAACAGTAAAGCAAACGATAAGATAACGTAAATGAGTACTTCCCCGATGGACAGCAGTCCGGCCGGAATGGCCCGTCCCGATGTACGCGGATTTTTCTTGTCGATGGCCCTGTCGATGAGCCGGTTCAGCGCCATCGCCGCCGTTCTTGCACCGATCATCGCAAGCGTGATCCAGCCGATCTGCGCCCAGGACGGCAGATGGCCGTTAACGACTACCGAGCCCAGAATGGCCCCCATGAAAGCGAACGGCAGAGCGAATATCGAATGCTCGAACTTGATCATTTCCAAAAAGATGCGAATTTTTCTTAACATGACGGCTACACTCCCGCTTTATCTGTAGTTCCTTTGATGCCGATATGAAGCGCAGCGATTCCGCCCGTCAGCGGATATACCCGCACATCCTGCAGCCCCGTTCTGCGGAAAATATCGGCGAGCTGGCGATGGTCGGGGAATTGCTTGAGCGATTCCGGCAGCCATTTGTACTGCTCGTACCGATCGGCTACCAGCTTTCCGAGGAATGGAAGCAGCTGATTGAAATAAAAATAATAAATCGCCTTGAACGGCTGCCAGGTCGGCTTCGACAGCTCCAGCGAGACGACCATCCCGCCCGGCTTCACGACCCGCTGCATCTCCTCGATTACCTTCACCAGATCGGGTACGTTGCGCAAAGCAAATCCGATGGTGGCGTAATCGAAGGAGTTGTCCTCGAACGGCAAACTCATCGCATTGCCCTGAACCAGATCGATTTGATCGTCCAAGCCTAGCCGTTCGATTTTCGCTTCGCCGAAGTCAAGCATGTTTTTGCTGAAATCGAGCCCGACGATCGATCCGCTGCCGCTCGCTTTGGCGAGCGATATCGTCCAATCGCACGTGCCGCAGCATAGATCGATGGCTGACGAGCCTTTCTTGACGTTCATTTTGTCCATCGTGAACTTGCGCCACGCCCGATGCCGGCCGAAGCTCAATATGTCGTTCATCTTGTCATACTTGGGAGCAATGCTTTCGAACACCTCGTGAACGAACTGCTCCTTGGATTTCGCTTGACGCGTCGTCATGGTGCTTCACCTCAAATTTCCTCTATTGCCCGCGGCTTGTTCAGCATCCGGGCGAACGTATCGGTGCAAACGCGCAGCTCGTCCGCAAGCTTGCCCTGTCCGATCTGTCCGAGTACGGCATGCCACGCTGCGACCGCCGACTCCAGCATGGCGAACAGCTGGGGCTGAACATTATGCTTCAGCACGAGCGCCCGCATCTTGTTCGCATCCGGCTCATCCGACTGCAAGGCGCGCCGCTCTTCTTTGGTTCCGTTATGCATGATGTGCCAATAACCCCAGCTGCCGCGGAAATGCTCCATCGCCTCCGCCTTGAACAGCTCCTCGATCAGCACTTCACACCGGATAAAGCGGTCCAACACTTCGGGCCAGAGCTTGCCGGCCCCCTCGTCCATCAAGGATCCAAACGACAAAAACAGCCGTGAACGGATCGCCACGGATTGCCGGAAATAATCATCCGCAGACACCTTCAGCTGTTTCATCATCATATACAAATTCATCTTGAGGCGATTTACTTCGCAGATGGCCCCGGACATCGTTCGAATGAGCTCGATCTGTCCGGCCTGCGACAGCAAGTGGTAAAATCTTGAGGAGAAATAGTCTCCGGCCAATACTTTCAGCTGCCGGGAACGGGCAGCCTTCTTCTCCTTCAGATCGTTCGTCACGGTCACCATATCATGGGTATCGAGGCCCAGCTGGACGAGCGACGTCACCAGCGTGAACAGCTCGCTGGACTCCTGGATACGTTCTTGCCCGTTCAGGAAAGCAAACAGCAGGCGAGTCCTGTACTCCGGGAATTCCGGAAGTTCCGTATGCTTCTGGATCATATCGTAGTCGGTATATTTCTTGGCGATTTCCGGAATTCGGTATTTCATAGCGCCTCCGTGCACTCCGTGCTCTTACATGACTTCATCCTATCAAGTATAGCATACTCCGGCAGCGCGCGCACTTCAAACTTGTGACGGATTCCTAAAGAGGATATCGTTCCTTCCACTTGTCCGTGTAAGTAATTTCGAAGTGCTGTCGCAAATATTGTTCGAGAACGGCCGTCGTTTCATGTTCACCGGGCGGCGCCATATTTTTCCCCTTCTCCCGCGAAGCGTCCAGAAACAGCAGCATCTTGCCTCCGGAGCTTCGGGAAGCCGTAGAATAGTCCATCACCCGGACCATGATATCGCTGATATTGCCTGTAGCGGCAAACACTTTCTGAGTAATCGTATAGAGATCCCGAATGACCACTTCTTCGTCGGCGCTCCGCGGCAAATTGAGATCGACGGAAAGCGTCGAAGAGGTCACCTCCACTTTGCGGATGCGCAGCTGCAGCGGAACTTGAACGAGCATGTCCACGACATTGCGCTCCGTCAGCTGCCGGCCGCCCGCCGAGCCGAATGCGGGAGCTGCGCCGCCGGCGGAAAGCCACGTGCGTTGAAGCTCGGGAAGAAACGCAAGAGATAAAGCAATGGCTGCGGACAAAACGCCGGCAACTAGCAGACGCGGAATAACATGCATGGTGATCGGCACCTCCCTGGGGAGTCCGTCCTGCGGACGGCTTATCACCATTGTACAAACGAAAAAAGCAGGCTATGCCTGCTTTTTTCCATAAGAGCCGGGGATCATGCATCCGTCTCAATCGTGCCGTGCTTCGTCATGATGGAAGCTTTGCCGCGCACCTTGATCGCCGACGTATGCTCCGTAAACTGAGCGATCATCACTTCGCCCTTATCCAGCTTCTCAGTGTGATGAAACCGCGTGTCTTGGCCGCGGGTCAATCCGATCACATGAACGCCGTTCTCCTTCGCTTTAATTACGAAGTACTCGCCTTGCATCGATTCCGACATCCGGGTCCCCCCCTGTCTAATCATCTAGTAGCTTAATGATGCGCCATAAGGAAGCCCTTGTCAACTCATGCGGCGATCGTCTCCGTTTCCTGCTTTGGCTCCGCACTGCTGTAAAACAGCTTGAGCCGCGATGGAAGCAGCTTTGTGCTCCCCAGATGAAGGAGGAGATCGGCCAGCTTCACGACACCCCATGCAAACAGCATGCCCGCAATCACGTCGAGCACCCAATGAATCTGTAAATACAGCGTCGAGAAAATAATGGCGGCGCAGTAAGTCACCATCATCGTTTTGAAGATCGGATCCTTCTCCCGCAGCGCCAGCAGCAGCATAGCGAACGAAATCGACGTATGCATGCTCGGGAAGCAGTTCATCACCGCTACCAGCCTTTCATTTTCCGTCGCAAAGGTTCGATACAGCAAGTCCGGCTGCCCTTTCACCCACCATACTTCGCGAAGCAGAATCAAGTTGTAGAAAGGCAAAATGAGCGGGAATTGCAGCAAATGGCCGGACAATGCGTAAGACAGCATTTTTTTGATGCTTTTCGTCCAAAATGCGCGCACAATGCAAATCCATAATGACAGCACGAAGCCGTACAAGTATATCCACTTCATCACGGCGTCAAGCCACGGAGTACTGATCGCCCGAATCCAGCTCGCCGAATTGAGCGGAATCCCGTTCATCAGGTCGTCCCAACGCAAAATGTGGCGGTTGCTTTCGAATAATTTATTCGCGATACTATGCCAAAAGCCGCTGCCCGACCCGTAAAAATAATAAAATACGCCGAGCAGCGGAATGGAGAACAGAAAGAACCGCTTCCAATCGACGTCGATTTGATCGCGGCGCACGCCCATTAAGCAGACAAGCAGCAAAATCCAGCACTCCTTGGACCAGCCTCCGACCGTCCCGATCCGCCAAATGAGAAAGATTCCTGCGATAATGCCGTACATCGTCCAATCTTGAGCTTGGATAAAGCGATGCCAGCGATTTGCGGTGTTGTTGTTCAATGAAGCTCCCCCTTGCGTCCGTAAGCTGCAAATTTGCTTGGTGCCATGTTAAGGAATTGTAAATACATATGGCCTAGTATAGCAAAAATGCAGGCTGCCTGCTTTACATTTTTGAGGGAACGACGCAAAGGAAAAGACCGCCTGCTGCAGGACGAAGCCCTGTAGAAAGCGGTCTTTCGGAGTTTCACAAATCGGAGTAGCGGGATTTGAACCCACGACCTCATCCACCCCAAGGATGCGCGCTACCATCTGCGCTATACCCCGATGCTTTATGCTGCACCGCCCATTCTGCCAAAAATGGGGGCGATTGTTATTATAACGCGTGACGATAGGGGTTGCAAGCGGAAAAATTGAAATTTCACAACATGGAATAAGCCCTATCTTGAACAATAATGTTGCGCCAAAAAACGCCCGAACCAGCGATTCGGACGTTTCCTATGTAATCTTATTGCCGTACGGAGTGCGGTTATTCGTTCGTGCACAAGTCGCGGAGCGATTTGCCGGGCTTGAATGCCGGAATTTTGCTGGCCGGAATGTCGATCTCTTCGCCGGTCTGCGGGTTGCGGCCTTTGCGTGCGGAACGTTCACGAACTTCGAAATTGCCGAAGCCGACGAGCTGAACCTTATCACCGTTTTGCAGCGCTTCGGAGATGGCGTCAAAGACAGCATCGACCGCTTTCGTCGCGTCTTTCTTGGACAACTCGGATACTTCTGCCACCTTGTTGATCAAATCGGATTTGTTCATGCCATTCACCTCCCCTTGTCTTGGAGTGCCCAGCCTTTACTACACTGTTTTCACCGAATTGCATGAAAATATACGTGGGAGCTGGTAAAAACAACAAATTCATAGTAATACACAGAGCGGCGATTTTTCAAGGGGAACACCGAAGAAAACACTCTTGCGAGTGTTTTCCGGCCAAAGATATCCAATTAGCGCGTTACAGGATGATCGCGATCAGCCCGCCGGAGCCTTCGTTGATAATGCGTCCGAGCGTCTCCTGCAGCTTGTAGCGGGCGTTGTCCGGCATCATCGCAAGCTTGCCCTGGATGCCTTCGCGTACGATGGAGTGCAGGGAACGGCCGAAGATGTCGGACTCCCAAATTTTCAGCGGGTTATCCTCGAAGTCCTGCATCAAGTAACGCATGAGCTCCTCGCTCTGCTTCTCCGTGCCGATGATCGGCGAGAACTCCGATTCGACGTCGACGCGGATCATGTGGATCGAAGGCGCAGTCGCCTTAAGGCGGACACCGAAGCGGGCGCCCTGGCGAATGAGCTCCGGCTCGTCAAGCGACATCTCCGCCAGCGTCGGTGCGGCAATGCCGTAGCCCGTCGTCTTGACCATTTCGAGCGCTTCGGAGAACTGATCGTACTCGCGCTTCGCATGCGTGAACTCCTGCATCAGCTGCAGCAGGTGGTCTTTGCCGCGGATTTCGACGCCGACGATTTCCATCAAGATTTTGTCGTACAGCTCGTCGGGAGCGTGCAGGTCGATCTCGGCGATCCCTTGCCCCATATCCATGCCGGCCAGCGCCGCGCGATCGATGAAGTCATATTCGCCGAAGGCGCCGACGACGCGGTCGATGTCGCGGAGACGGCGGATGTCCTGCACCGTATCGCGGACGGAGCTCTCGAACTGGCTGCGCAGCCAATGCTTCTCTTCCAGCACCATCACCCAGCTCGGCAGGTTGACGTTCACTTCGTGTACAGGGAACTCGTAGAGCACCTCGCGCAGCACCTGCGTCATTTCCTCTTCGCCCATCGTCGCGACGCTCATCGCCACGACCGGCACGTCGTATTTCGACTGCAGCTCGGAGCGAAGCTCCTGAGCCGGCTCGCTCTCCGGCTTCAGCGTGTTGACGATGACGACGAACGGCTTGCCGACTTCCTTCAGCTCCTCGATCACCCGCTCTTCAGCGAGCACGTAAGACGAGCGCGGGATGTCCGATATTGTACCGTCGGTCGTCACAACGATACCGAGCGTGGAATGCTCCTGAATCACTTTGCGCGTGCCGATTTCCGCCGCTTCCTGGAACGGGATCGGTTCGTCGAACCACGGCGTGTTGATCATGCGCGGGCCATTCTCATCCTCGTAACCCTTCGCGCCTTCCACCGTATATCCGACGCAATCGACCAGACGTACGTTGACGTTCAGCCCTTCCGCCACGGAAATTTGCACCGCGTTATTCGGAACGAATTTCGGTTCGGTCGTCATGATCGTGCGGCCGGCGGCGCTCTGCGGCAGCTCGTCGGTGGCCCGGATGCGGTCGGCTTCATTTTGAATGTTCGGCAGGACGACGGATTCTACGAAACGTTTAATAAAGGTCGATTTTCCGGTGCGAACCGCTCCCACGACCCCCAGATAGATGTCGCCGCCGGTGCGCTCGGCAATGTCTTTAAAGATATCCACTTTCTCCAAGCGTTATCCCTCCCAGGTCAGAACTCGTACATTCCTTTGGACTAGTAAGAAATATATGTAGCATTACTAGAAATATGTCGTGAATTTATTCGTATTTTTACGTTTAGCCTACTTGCCCCCTTTACGTCCAACATACACGCACGCAGCCTTAGCCAATATATGAGCCACAGAGGCCCGATATTCAAGCAAAATGGAACTCATTCAAAGAAAATGCTACGCATGTTTTCCAAAATAAAAAAGACCGCATATGCGGTCCTCTTGACTCTCTATCGATTGGTTTCTAGCAACGAAGCTATGTTCCCGGCATATACGGTACCGGCTGGTCGCCGCTCCACTTGTAAGGAAATGAATGGCCGGGCACGAAGAACGATTCGCTAACGAGCAGTTCGCGCAAATCCATATTCGCCGGGAGCTTATCGGCGCCGCCCTTCGCCTTTACATACAGCATAATGTCCGGAGCATAGTCGATCGCCACCGTACCCGACTCATGAACGATATAATTGATGAATGACTGGCGGTTATAGACGCTTTTCACCTGCGGCGCTTTCTTGCCCAGCTTGGCGAAATCGACATAATACATATAAGGCGCAATCTCCCCGCCCTTCGGCAGCTGACCGCCGTTCTTGCGTTTGTAATCATCCACCCACGACTGCACGTCGCCGACGCTTTGATGCGACGTCAGCTCAAGCAGCTTGACCTGCGGCTTCGTTTCAACGCCGACGAGCACATAGATGAACGGACCTCCGGCTTCAAACGAGTTCAGCGGCGGGCTCGACAGCAGACCGCGATCCTGCAGCTTCTTGAAATCAATCCGGTACTTCTCATAAAGCGGTGTCGTCTCTTCGCTGTTCTTGATCGGCAGCACGCCGGTTTTCGTATGGTACTGCTCAACGGCATTTTGCGCCACCGTTATATATTCGGCCGGGTTGGCCGTATTCTGCTTGCGCTGATCGGCCGGGTACATGCAGCCGGTAAGAAGAAAAAGAAGCAGCGCAATAACGCCGGCCGCCCTCCTTCCGGCATTATCGCTGCGCTTACGTATCGTCATCTATTCATCATCCTTCAGTACGGCGTCTACATTGTTATCCCATCAATGAGCAAATATCCCGCTGAGGCATACTCCGCGCGCACGCGGATCCGTCACCTGCGACCCTTCGCGTTACCGATGCGAGCGTGAAGTTGAGCAGTGCGGGCGCCTGCCATTTATCTACCGAGGCCGACTCGCATAAGCAGCTTCAATGGCTCTAATCGCTGTCAGCTTCAGCTCATAGCTTTCAATATCTGTCAAAGAAAGTCATCGTCCTGCTGCTTGGCCAATTGGGCGCGAATTGCAGCTTTTAACGGGTCCTCGGGTATGACGGCGGTTACGCTGCCCTGCACCTTCGCTTGGCAGGCAAGACGCACCCCTTCGCCGATCAGCGGTCCGAGCTTGTTTCTCTCATTGATGTTCGGCGGTGCAAGACCGCTCTGGTCTTCGACCTTCACTTTGCACATCAGACAGGCCGCTTTGCCGCCGCAGCGGACGCGAATCGGCACTTTGGCGCGCCCTGCCGCATCGAACAGCGTCGTACCCGTCCGCACGTCAACGGACTTGTCATACGGCTGAAAGGTTACTTTCACGCCCATTCCTTACGCCTCCTTCAACAAGTCCTGTGCGTTCGTCGTATCGTATTCTGCAACTGCCGCTCTATATTTAAAAATACGGCTTATGCAGCACGACGATCGCACCGGCCTGCCTTACGGCCGCCTGGCAGCCGAGCCGGAAGCCGCGCTCCAGCTCCTCCGGCTCGAGGCGATCCTCTTCTTCTTCCGTCGGAGGCGCGAGATGCTCCATTCCTTCGGAGACGAGACAACGGCAGCGGGCGCACGTTCCTCTGACACAGGAGAATCCCCAATCCACCTCGTTCTTTAAAGCGTGATCGAGCAGCGTAAGGCCAAGCTCCGGCTCGATCGATTTATGTACTTTACGTCCTTTAAGTTCAAGCAAGGCGATCGTTTCCTTTCCGTTATGACATCGATGCCAGCATGTAGATCAGGCTGGGCACCAGCAATAAAAATGCGATCGTCGACAAAATGAAGCGGATCGGCCCCTTTGTCTTCGCGCGCGCGAATGTAATCAAAAGACACGCGACGGCCATCAGTCCCATTGCGGTGAAGGACGCCCACATTTTATCCAAGCTGCTCATGAATGCATTCTCCCGACTCTTCTAGACTTTAAAGCTAACCCTGATTATATCATATCGCAGCCGACAGGCGCCAAGCTCCGACCCAATCGACACAAAACTATCATGTTTTGAGCTGCGGTGAAGCAAGGTCGCGATGGGTGCTGCTTGCCGCGCACAAAAAAGACGAAAACGCGCACCTCCGCGTTTCCGCCTTTTCGCTTCGACAGCTTTATTTTTTCTTGCCCAGCATGGCGCTCATGAGCTGCTGCATGTTGTTTGCATCCAGGTTGCTGCTCTTGACCGCATGCACGATCTCTTGGATCGTCTGCTCCGACACCTTCACTCCGGCAAGCTGCCCGACTTGTTTAATGAGCTGGCGAAGCTGTGCTTCGCTCTGCACCGTCGACGGTTTCACGCCGCTGGCCAGCTTCTGGATATCTTTAGGCGCGATATTTTTCCCTGTCTTGCTCTTGACGACGTTCAGTACGTCTTTGGACAAATCTTTCGGCATTGTACGATGCGACCTCCTTCTTTAGGATGGAGTCCTAACTAAAGTATCGTATGTACAATGACCTCGGCCGGTGTCAATCAGAGACGCCCATGTTCGCCGCCGGAAAATAATGATGCAAGAGCCTGCTCCTCGATCTCATGCGTACGTACGCGGCCCATCAAATCAAGCGAGGCGGCATGCGCCGCTTTCCCTTCGAACAGCACGGCATGAAGCTGCTCGGCAATCGGCATCGATACGCCATACTTCCCGGCGAGACGCCATGCGGCCGCCGTCGTCTTCACACCTTCCACGACCATGCCCATCTGCTTCAGCACTTCGTCCAGCGACAAGCCTTGCGCGAGCAGCGAGCCTGCCCGCCAATTGCGGCTGTGGCGGCTTGTACACGTCACGACCAGGTCGCCGATTCCAGCGAGCCCAAGGAATGTAAGCGGATTGGCGCCCATCGCCACACCGAGACGGGTAATTTCGGCGAGTCCTCTCGTCAGTAAAGCCGCCTTCGCGTTATCCCCGAAATTCAATCCGTCACAGAGTCCCGCTCCAAGTGCAATAATGTTTTTTAGCGCGCCGCCGATTTCTACGCCGACGACATCCGGATTCGTGTAAACCCTGAAATACGAATTCATGAACAAGTCTTGAGCGGCTTCGGCCGCCTCCAGATGCTGCGAGGCAACGACGATTGTCGTCGGGCGGCGCAGGACGACCTCTTCCGCATGGCTCGGGCCGGACAAAACCACCAGGCGCTCCGGATCCGTTTGCGGCAGCTCAGCGGCGAGCACCTCTGTCATCCGCTTAAGCGTTCCGGCTTCAAAGCCCTTCGTCGCATGGACGAGCAGCGTCTCCCGGCGGAGCAGCGGCTGCAGTTGTCCGGCCACATCCCGCATCGCAGCCGATGGGGCCACGATAACGACAGCCTCGGCATCGCGGACGGCATCTTCCATCGAAGTTGTGGCCGTAAGACCTTCCGGCAGCTCCACGTCCGGCAGGAATCGGGAATTGCGCCGGTTATAATTGATATCTTGCGCCTGCTCTTCGCTCCGTGTCCACAGCTTGACGCTGTGACCGTTGACCGCCAGCACGGAGGCCAGCGCCGTGCCCCACGAGCCGGCTACAAGTACGGCAATAGGTTTGGACATCCGCTCTGACCCCTTATCCTTTGTTCACTTTGGCGCCCAGTTTGTTTTCTTTACCGGTCCATAATTTGACGATGTTGGAACGATGACGGATATAAACGAACAAACAAAGTATGACGCTGGCTGCAATGATTTCTGCCGGCCCCTTCATGACTAGCAGCAGCACGGGAATGAGCAGCGCAATGATCAAAGAGCCGAGCGACACGTACCGGGTCACGGCGATGACGACGACGGCCGCGATGCATGCGATCAAGGTCGGAATGAAAGCGAGCGTAGCCATTACGCCGATCGTCGTCGCGACGCCCTTGCCGCCGCGAAAGCCGAAATATATCGGCCAATTGTGACCGACAATGGACAAAAGCCCGCACAGAACCGGTACCCACAGCTGATCGGGCGCAGCGCTCCAATAGCCGATGGCGACAGCCCCCACACCCTTAAGCACATCGAGCACAAGCACCAGGATGCCGGGACCTTTGCCTAGCACGCGCAGTGTATTTGTAGCGCCGGCGTTGCCGCTGCCGTGTTGACGGATGTCGATGCCCCGGAACAACCGGCCGTACAAAAAGCTGAAATTTACCGCCCCTAACAAATAAGACACAATAATGGCAAGTGCGTTGATCAAGAAAATTGCCCCTTTCATAGCGAAAACGCAGACGTGGAGCGAAAGCCCGGCACGTCTGCGGATCGCATTTATTCGTCGTCGGACTTACGGCGGGTGAACAGGCGAATCGGCGTTCCTTCGAAACCGAAGGCGGCGCGAATTTTGTTCTCCAAATACCGTTCGTACGAGAAGTGCATCAAATCCGAATCGTTCACGAAGAAGACGAAGCTAGGCGGCTTGACCGACACTTGTGTCGCATAATTGATCCGCAGCCTCTTGCCGCGGTCCGTCGGCGGCGGCGTCATCATGACGGCGTCGGATACGACATCATTAAGCAGGTGGGTCTGCACCCTCATCGCATGCTGCTCGGCCACTTGATTGACGACAGGCAGCAGCTTGTGCAGCTTCTGGTGCGTCTTCGCCGAGACGAACACGACCGGCGCATACGTCATGAACAAAAAGTGGTCGCGAATTTTTTGCGTGAACTGGTGCATCGTCTTATCGTCCTTCTCGACGACGTCCCACTTATTGACGACAAAGATGGACGCCTTCCCGGCGTCGTGCGCATACCCGGCAATGTGCTTGTCCTGCTCGATAATGCCTTCCTCGCCGTTAATGACGACGAGCACGACATCCGCCCGTTCGATCGCTTTCATCGCGCGCATGACGCTGTATTTTTCCGTCGTTTCGTACACTTTGCCCCGCTTGCGCATGCCGGCCGTATCGATAATGACGTATTTCTGGCCGTCCTTCTCGAACGGCGTATCGATCGCATCCCGCGTCGTTCCGGCCACGTCGCTGACAATAACCCGCTCTTCGCCGAGAATGGCGTTGACAAGAGACGACTTGCCGACGTTCGGGCGGCCGATGAGCGCCACCTTGATCACTTCTTCGCCGTACTCTTCGTCCTTGTTTTCCGGAAAATGCTTCGCCGCCGCTTCCAGCAGGTCGCCGAGGCCAATGCCGTGCGAGCCCGAAATGCCGACCGGATCGCCGAAGCCAAGCGAATAAAATTCATAAATCTCGTCCTGCCGCTGAATATTGTCGACCTTGTTCACCGCAAGCACGACCGGCTTCTTCGAGCGGAACAGCATCTGCGCAACTTCTTCGTCGGCAGCCGTCACTCCCGCCTTGGCATCGACCATGAATATGATAACATCAGCTTCTTCAATGGCGAGCTCCGCCTGCATTCGTACCGAACGCATGATTTCGTCTTCGCCCTCGATCTCGATACCGCCGGTATCGATAATGCTGAACTCTTGATCGACCCATTCTCCAATCCCGTAAATGCGGTCGCGGGTTATCCCCGGTTTATCTTCAACAATCGCCAGCCGGTCGCCGATAATCCGGTTGAAAATCGTCGATTTACCGACGTTTGGCCGACCGACGATGGCAACGATAGGTCTTCCCATGGTGCTGTTCACTCCTTGCTTCTATGTCTTGCATCAACGAAGGATGCCAAACCTTTCCTTGTGCACAAACTCCATCATAGCAAAAAAAAGGCGTGGGCGAAAGCGCCAATCGAATCGGATGTGCATTTATTCCCCGTTTCCGTGATCCACGATGATCATCAGACCATTCTTTATATCGTGGGCGTTCGCATCTAAGATTTTCTCCAAAGAGAAGGCGACTTGCTCCTGCTCTTCGCGGGAACCGACGATAAAGATCGGAGCACCGCCCGCTATTTGCTCTTTGTTTACGGCGACGACGGCCAGAATCTTGCTCATGCTCGTCCCCCCTCTCCATGACTTTTCTGCGCGGCGGATTCTTTCGGCAGTCTTACTGCGCTTTCCAGAACCGGTACCCGCTTGGCCGCTTCCTTAGCCTTCTCCGAATCCCGCTCATACGGCAGCAGGAAAACACCCATCCGGCCTTCATTCATGTTCAGTCTGCACATCGGATTGAGGGCCGGCTCCCCTTCATCTTTGTATAATCCGAGTACGGACGATACGTCATGGAGCAGGGCTTGACGCTGGCCCGGGTTGGTAATCGCAATCCTGGCGCCTGCCGACCTGGGTGTAACCATCAACCCGACGGCATGCTGTACGATGGCTCTTCGATCTTCCCGCAGCCCTATGTTCATGATATAAATATCGCCGACATACAAGTCCGGCCCGTCAATCCGCACTTCCGCCGGCTCGATGTCCGCGATATCGCCGAGGCTTTTGCCGGATTTGAAGCGAATGGCAACGATCAGCGCTACGATCCCCGCCAGAGCGCCGCCGTACCAGCCGAATGCCAGCGTACACGCCGAGGAGAGGAACGACACAAAGATGACCAAGTAATTGCGGCCCTCGAATACCATGGCGATGCCCTCGATGTACGTTGTTCCGCGCGGCACAAGCTCCATCTCGTCGATCCTGGCCAAGCTTTGCCGCTCCATATTGCGTACGTCCCGGAACTGCTGTGCGGCAACGCCAAGAAAGGTGAACGCCGTGTAGTTTTTGTCAAGCAGCGTAGGTGCCGCTACGGCTCCGAGCCCGGCGGCGATAACGCCTAGCGAGATGTGAATGATTTTACCGTGCGGGTAGGTCGGGTATTGACGGTAATCCGTCTGAAGCATCGCAATTCGAGCTGCAACGCCGAACGCAATGCCGATCAAGATGCCCAATGTGTGCGATTCCGTCAAAAAAGTCCAGTTCATGTTATTCGCCGCCCTTTCCTCGCCCCGTCAATAAATGTAATAAGCCTTTGCCGGCCGCGGCCCCGCCTTGCACAAACAACGCACCTCCCCGGGCCACAAATAATGCCACCCACCATTGATCGCGAAACGAAGCGGAGCCGAGCACGCTTGTTCCAGCTTTATGCGCCCATATGACGCCGTACAGCTCGCCAAGCACAAGACCCATCGACAAGCAAGCAAGCTGCAGGGCAACGCTGCGCCGCAGCAGGACGGCGACAAGCCCGAGCACAACCGCAATGTCGACATCCGGCCTCGACACGATCAATACTGGATCTTTGCTAAGCAGCTCCTTCAGCAGAAAATAAAAAGATCCCAGCAGCAGCCCGATCGACACCACATGCAGCTTTGCCAGTACGCCTGAGGACCGAAGCAGCAGCGTAACCGCAAGTCCGGCGATAAGAATAAACGACAAATTCAGCTTGTACGTGTCGTGTGAAACGGTAATTCGCGACGTGCCCAGCCAGAGCACAAAAAAAAGAAGTATCCCCTTATGCGATATACTTCTTAAAATGACGTCCTTCCAGCCGCTCGCAAGCAAAATAAGAGCGATTACGAGAAGAACGAGTGAGAGAATGCCGGGATTCATGCGGATCCCCCTACATAGGAGCTTGTTCGATTTTCCTTAGTATGGCTCTTATAAGCAGGTTTTAGTCGAGCTTCCTCACTCTGGCATATTCAGTTGTATTGATCCCCCTGGCAGCACACCAGGCGGCGGTTTCTCCGCCGATGACTAAGGGGACCGTCCATAAATCCGCAATCGTATGCGCCCCAAGCGCCGTCATAATGATACGGAGCCCATCATGAAGCTCATCCGCTCGTTTCATTGCAGCTTCCGTGCCGTCCTGCATAAGCACTCGAAGGAATGCCCCCGCCATACCGGCTGCCGCTGCGCCGAGGCTGAGCGCCCGAATCACATCCAAACTCGTTTGAATGCCGCCTGAAGCGAGTACTTGACCCCGCCCGTAAACGGAAACGGACTCAATCAGAGCACAGCTTGTCGAATGTCCCCAGTCGTTGAGCCAATCAAGCGGGATATCGCGCCGCGCATTCTCAATCGCCGCAAAGTTCGTTCCGCCGGATCCCCCGACATCGACGACAGGGACCCCGACCGATTTCAGCTTCGCAGCGCCTTCCGCCATAATGCCGAAGCCGACTTCCTTCACGATCACAGGAACGTTCAGCCGATCGACAATGGCGGCGATGCGGTCCAGCATCCGGCGAAAATCCCGGTCCCCCTCCGGCATAATCAGCTCTTGCATCACGTTCAAATGAATTTGCAGCGCATTCGCCTCAATCATCTCAACGGCCCGCTCCGTTTGCTCCACCGTCGCCTCGCTGCCGAGATTGGCGAATACGATACCCGACGGGTTTACTTTCCGCACAATCCTGTAGCTGGATGCAACTTCACTGTTTTTAATCGCCGACATTTGCGAGCCGACCGCCATCGCCATCCCTTTCTCTCTTGCAATGACAGCCAACTCTCGATTGATCGCTTCCGTCTCCTGCGCGCCGCCGGTCATCGCATTAATAAAAATCGGCGAGCTCATAATGAGATCGCCGATTCGGGTAGTCAGTGCGATGGAATCCGTCGAGGCGCCCGGCAAGCAATTGTGCACGAGCTTAATGTCCGCTAGTCCGGTCCGGCCGTCTTGGCCGATCTCGAGTGCGTGGCGGACATGCTCCATCTTGCGTGACATCCGCATGGGAGCCTGCCTCCTTCCGGTCCTGCAGCTTATTTAAATTTGGAGAGCTTGTCGCCGAAGCGCTCGCCGAGCGTCATGCTGAGGCCTTCACGGCTCAGCGAGACGTTCTCGTTGCCGGCAATGTCCTTCGCCAGGTTGGCGGTGTTATCGCCGCGAGGTCTGCGCTCGCGAGGCTCGCGGTCACGGTCGCCGCCGCGGGACTCGCGCTCAGGCTTCGCTTCTTGCGGCGGAGCTTCTTCGGTTTCCTTGATCGAGAGGGAAGCGCGCTTCTCGGCAGCGTTAACTTCCAGGATCTTCACTTTGACTTCTTGGCCTTCCTTCAGAACCTCGTGAGGAGTGCCGATGTGACGATGTGCAATTTGCGAAATATGAACGAGACCCTCCACGCCTGGTGCGATTTCGACGAAGGCGCCGAACGCAGCAAGACGCTTCACTGTTCCCGGAACGATATCGCCGCTCTTGAACGTGTTTGCCGCCTTCTCCCAAGGACCTTCTTGTGTCGCCTTGATGCTGAGGGAGATCTTCTCCTTCTCAGGATCCAGCTTCAGCACTTGCACCTTCACTTGGTCGCCTTCCTTCACGACGTCGGAAGCTTTCTCAACATGGTGCCATGCCATTTCGGAGATGTGTACGAGACCGTCGATGCCGCCGATGTCGACGAATGCGCCGAACGGAGTCAAACGCTGCACCGTACCGTCCAGCACCTGGCCGATTTGCAGGCTGCCCATGATTTCGAGCTTTTTCTTGTCAAACTCTTCGTCCAATACGTCCTTCTGCGACAGAATGACCTTGTTCTTCTCACGGTCCATTTCCTTTACGCGCAAACGAAGCGTACGGCCTTTGTAATCGCTGAAGTCTTCCACGAAATGACGCTCGACCATGGAAGCGGGAACGAAACCGCGCAAGCCTACGTCAACGACAAGACCGCCTTTGACGACTTCGGCTACAGTCGCTTCAAGAATTTCTTTATCTTCCATCGATTTGTGCAGGCGATCCCATGCTTTCTCGCTGTCGATCGCACGCTTGGACAGGATCAGCTCTTCACGGGCGTCGTTGTTGCTGACGACCTTGAGTTCAACTTCCTGACCGACTTCCACTGCTTGCGAAGCGTTGTCGATCGAAACCGAAGAAAGTTCTTTCACCGGAATAACGCCATCGTATTTATAGCCCACATCGACGAACGCTTGTTCAGCATCCACTTTAATAATTTTGCCGCGGACGGTATCGCCTTTCTTCAATGTGGTAGCGTTCGCCATCGCCTGCTTCGCATCTTCGTCGCTTGCGGCTTGTGCGCTTGCTTGCTGCTCTTCGTTTTCTTGAACTTTGACTTCATCTGACATTGGGTATGCCCTCCTTGGATCCACTGCTATCATAATTTATTTCATCTGCATAATCCTAATAAAAAATTACGCAGCGTTGCTTACTTGGATTATGGTTAGTATGATGCCGGCCAGACCTTTCCATACATAATGCGGTTTACTTCGAGTGGGTCTCCAGCAATTCTCGAATCGCGCTCATAATCCGCTCGGTAGCGAGCTCAAGCTGCTCCGAAGATCCGCTGTCGTATTCGCTCAAATCTAGCGGCTTGCCGTAAACGACCGTCATGCGCCTGAACAATCGATATTTACCGACAATAGCTATCGGTACAACGACAGCCCCCGCCTTTAGAGCGATGCTTGCAGCGCCCTTCTTGCCGACTGCGGATAAATTGTTTCTCGTTCCTTCGGGGAAGACGCACATCACCTTGCCTTCTTTAAGCAAATTGATGGCCCCGCGAATCGATTCCTTGCTCACGCCGCCGCGTTTGACCGGGAACGCTCCCAGATTACGGATCAGCGCAGACAAGATCGGAACATGGAACAATTCGGCCTTCGCCATAAAATGCACTTGACGCGGCACCCTGGTGCCAAGAAGCGGCGGGTCCAAGTTGCTAATATGGTTAGAGCACAGCATGACCGGGCCCGATTTCGGAATGTTGTCCACTCCAACCGCATGCAGCCGAAAAAATGTTGTAAAAAACACATCGCAAACGACACGGCCGATCCGATATAGCATCCCTACTGCCCTCCCGGCGCCTGCACGCGGCAAAGCTCCAGAATCCGGTCCACGACTTCGGGAATCGTCATGCTTGTACTGTCGACCAGCACGGCGTCCGGAGCCTTCACAAGCGGAGAAAATTCCCGTTCCGCGTCGATCTGGTCGCGGCGGGCAATGTCCTGCTCCAGCTGATCGATCGTGAGATCCGGCTGGCTGGCCTTCAGTTCAAGAAAGCGCCTTTCCGCCCGAACTCGCGGCGATGCAGTCAGAAACACCTTCACTTCGGCATCGGGAATAACGTGGGTGCCGATATCCCGGCCGTCCATGACGACGCCCTTCGCCCGGGTCATATCCTGCTGCATCTTAACCAGCAGCTCCCGAACTTCGCGAACTTTGGCGACGTCGGAGACGTTCGCGTTGATTTCCGGTGTTCGAATATGACCGGTAACGTCTTCTCCGTTCACAAACACCTGCTGGCCGTCTTTCCCCGGCCTCAGTTCAAGGTCCATTGAACGTGCAGCTTCCGTTACTCCGGCTTCGTCCGTTGGTGAAATCCCTTGCTGCAATACCCGCCAAGTGACGGCACGGTACATCGCGCCCGTATCGACATAGATGAAGCCGAGCTGTTCGGCCACCTGTCTCGCAATCGTGCTCTTTCCCGCACCGGCAGGTCCGTCAATGGCGATGTTGATCCTCTTCAACCGGTAATCCTCCTAATGAACACATCCGCTGCACTGAACAAAAAAGCAGGCAGGCGCCTGCTTGCGTGTAAATTATACCATAGCCTTCGGAACAAATGCAAAACATTCGGCCTTCAGCTTTCACCCGGGGCTGACGAAATGACTGCCTCGACGGGGACGCCGTTTAGACCGCCATGCCGGTAAGGTACGCCTTCCAGCCGATCGATGCGGGTCACGGCGACGCGTATGGCCGGAATTTGAAGCAGCGCCTGCAGAAGAAGCATCAGCACCGCAGCGGCGGCGATGCATCTGACGAGCCACTTCTCCACTTTCGTGCTCAGCTCGACAAACAATTTTTCATATTCGTCGCGAAACGGTTTATCGGACATAACGGTAGATCACCTCTCGCCGTGATGTCCGCTAGTATTTCCATTTCGTGCCCGGGTAACCGTCAACGTTTGCGGAAATCCATTTGCCTCTCGAAGCAATACCGGATAATTTTCTGACGCTCCCGGTCCGTAATATCGATGAATCTTGTCATAGCCAGCTGTTTGCCTGTTTCCAGCTGCTTCACCCGTACGATCTCCCCCTTGAACGGGACGTGCTCGATAGAGCCGTTCTTGTAAGGTATGAGCAGCCAGCAAGAAACGGGTGCAGAGCTGGCAAGCGGTATGTATCCGTCGCAGATAAAGGAAATTCCACCTCCGCCGACATCCTCCGTCAATGCTACGAACTGCAGCTGCTCCGTATATTTCACTGCAATTTCCAGCTCGGCCGGTACACGCAGGAAGCTTCGGCGCTGCACGCGGGTAATCGCATCCGCTTCCGGCTTCTTGATTTGAATCAGACGAACCGTGTCTTCCGTGAAACCGACGACGGACGAACTGAAATAATTTTTGACTCCGCCATCCGTCAAATAGTAAGCGTTAATTTCGTCGCCTTGGTACAGTCTCTTAAGACGCCCGGTTTTCTCGTCGAGAGGCACCTCGATGGTGATCGTAGAATCGTTCATATCGGCGATACGAGATTTATATTCAATCTTCGCCTCTTCCTCGTCGATGGAATTCACTTGCAAAAAAAGCACCTGACTAATCTTCGGAAGCAAAATTCCGCACCCCCACGAAAGTTCGAGCATGCTACGAAAGCACTATAGACATGATTATAGCACGATGCATTAAATTAGAAAGCACTAAAATGTAAAGTGCATGGCAAAGAGCCGTCTTCAACGGTCGAAGAACGGCTCCGCCGGATGCCGGACTTTCATGGATAGAGTTTACTTGGCCGCCTGCTCGTCTTCCGGTTTAATCACTTCAATCCGCTCTTCGGCGCCATTATCACCGTTCACGTATATTCGGTACATATGCCCGTTCAAGCGGCCTACAAATTCATGACACAGCACTTCCTGATCGAGCTCGTTGCGAATAAGCGCCAGCGAATTCCCGCTTACTTCGAACTTCGGATTCAACGTCTTGCGGGCTTCCTCCTGTGTCAGCTTAGGTGTCGCAATTTGTCGATCCTTATGATCATAGGCGTAGTCCGTTGCGTTCACTCCGACTACGTCGCCGTTGTCGAGAGCGATTCGAACCGTGATTTTCTCCGGATAAATCACGACATCGTTTTGTCTTCGCGCATAGACGATCGTCGCCCGATTCAAATATTGGTCATAGCTGATCGCTGACATGCCTTTGAAACCGTGCTCGTCCAAATATTGCGCCCCGATGTCTCGCGCTTCGCGGATCCCCAGGCGGGCTTCAGCCACCTCGCGGGGAGCCTGCAGATTAAGCAGCTTTCCGCCCTTCTTGGTGAAATCCATATAAACGTCGTTGCCGCCAGCCTGCGCTACACGTACTGAGTACGTTTGGAGGTTCGTATCTTTCCCGTTTTCCGTTACCTCCATCGCCTGGGTGCTCACTCCCGTGACAAAGCGGGCTGCCAATGCCTTCACATCCTCGGGCGAAACATCCGGACCCGACAGCATTTGCACCCGCCGCTTCTCGTCATTCATCCCCGCCATCGTTCCCCAGTTCAGCTCGGAATACTCGCTCACCTTCTTGTCGACCGTCTGGAAGCCGTCGATGATCGTGTTGTCCTTCGGCTCCTTCTGCGTCGCCAGCGCCGTCTCCACGTCCATCCAGCGCAGGTTGTTGACGACGACCTTGTCTTGGACGCCCCGCAGCTGGTCGCGGATTTCTTGCGCGCGAGTGTAGAGCTCGTTCAAGGTTTTCATCTCATCCTCGCTCAGCGGCTGTTTATTCATATCCCTCACAGCCGCCCGGTATGAGAAATTGGCCATGTTCGCCAGAAACTCTTCGGTATGGTTGAAAGGAAGAAGCGTCAGCGGCAGCTGGTTGATTTCGTTCTGCGCCTGGCTCGTCAGGCGCCATACGTTCGCGAGCCCCCGATGATACGCATCGTGCGAAGCGCTGCTCAGCGTCAGCGTGTTGCCGAGCTCCGACTGCAGCTTATCCATATGAAACGTAAGGTCATGAAAGGCCCTCTGATACTGGTTTTCCGCCTTAATCAGAATCGCATTCTTTTC
Source organism: Paenibacillus chartarius (assembly GCF_042432825.1). NCBI lineage: Bacteria > Bacillati > Bacillota > Bacilli > Caryophanales > Paenibacillaceae > Paenibacillus > Paenibacillus chartarius. The sequence goes on from NZ_JBHLWN010000077.1 coordinate 262,778, forward strand.
CCGATGTTCTTGATAGCCCCAAAAGCCCGCTCCCACTAACGCGACGGCGAGAATCGGAAACAGCACCATGCTCAGTCTGCTGTACATAACTACGGACGATCTCCTTTCGTCAGCCAAGGTTGCCAGTAGTTTCTGCCTGTCACAGCCTGATTATGCACAGCAGCCGATCCACCGTAAGTGACGAATGCAATCGAAGCTTATTCCGATTACGTTTCGGGGAGTCCCCTATTTTCCCATGGAAAATTGCTTCATACAAATTTCCGGCAGCAAAAAAGACCTTGCCGCCGCAAAGTCTTTTTCATTCTAATAGTCTTCGGTATTGATATCGAAATCCCGGTCGTTGCTGCAAATGCACTGCTTAAAGCCGGTATCGACGCGTCCCTTGTCCCGCCGGCCCTTCAATATAAACCGTTCGCCGCACTGCTTGCAACGAATCGTGACCTTCACCCGGTTCGCCGTTGTCATTCCTGCCTCCTGATCGTAGTCTGCTACTACCAGTATAGGCATGAACTCTATAATTTAATCTTGTCGTCGGAACCGGCGGCAACGCTTCGGAACGGCGATCGGTCGTTGGCCCGATGAACGCGGCCGAGCGCCCGGATCCACAGGTACAGCATAAGCGGCACCATTATCCAGAGCCAATTCGACTTGGCCTTCAGCAGCACCAAATCGTACACGCCGTGCCACAGCAGCGGCAGCAGCAAGGAAACGGCCAAATACCAGCCTGCCTTGTCCTTCGTAAACTTCGCTTTTCCTAAGTAGTATCCCATCATGACCCCGAACAGCGCATGGCCGGATACCGGCAGGAACGCCCGAAAGAGCAGCGACGAGATTGATGAAGAGCCAAGAAAGGCGTAGAAAATGTTTTCCAGCGTAGCGAAGCCCAGGCTTACAGCGGCGGCGTAGACGATACCGTCGTACGGCTCATCGAAGGAAGCGTGCCTGTAAATCAGCTGCACGAGCAGAAACCACTTGAGCCCTTCCTCGAGGCCGGCGGAAGCGACGAACGACGTAAACCAGCTGCCTTCGCCGAATTCATATTGCAGCCCGTGCTGGATGACGATCGCAGGCAGCACCAGCACCATGCCGAGCAAAAACATTTTGGCCACGAGGTGAATCGGCTCCGTCTCGTAGCGGTCCTTCAAATAAAAATAGGACAGCAAAGCGATACCTGGAGCGATGGCGGCCATCAGCACAGGTAAAATCGTCACTCTGCAGCCCTCCTATGGTAGTCGTTAGTTACACCCAGCCTCGGAAACGCGCGGCTTCGGCCATCTTGCGCACCCCGATCATATATGCGGCCAGACGCATGTCGACGCCGCGGGTGTTATGAATATTATAGACGTTTTCGAACGCCTTTTCCATGACCTCTTGCAGCTTGGCATGAACTTCGCTCTCGTTCCAGTAATACCCTTGATTGTTCTGCACCCATTCGAAATATGAAACGACAACGCCGCCGGCGTTGGCGAGCACATCGGGAACAAGGAACACGCCGCGGTCGGTTAATATTTTCGTCGCTTCAAGGGTTGTAGGTCCGTTCGCCGCCTCGACGACGATACTGGCCCGAATGCGGGCGGCGTTGTCGCGGGTAATTTGATTTTCTACAGCGGCCGGAACGAGGATATCGCACTCCTGCTCCAAAATCTCGCGATTCGACAGCCTGTCGGGAAACAAGTTCGTCACGGCTCCAAACGAATCTCTGCGGTCCAGCAAATAATCGATGTCAAGCCCGTCTGCATCATAAAGCCCGCCGTGTACGTCGGAGATGCCGACGACCTTAGCCCCCGCTTCGTGCATGAACTTGGACAAATAGCTGCCGGCGTTGCCGAAGCCTTGAATCACGACTCTCGCCCCCGTCAGCGGGATGCCCTTCTTCTCGAGCGCTTTGTTAATGGCAATGGTTACCCCTTTGGCCGTAGCCGTTTCGCGCCCGTGCGAACCTCCCAAGACGAGCGGCTTGCCGGTAATGAAGCCCGGTGCGTCGAATTCCCGAATGCGGCTGTATTCGTCCATCATCCAGGCCATAATCTGCGAATTCGTCATCACATCCGGCGCCGGTATATCCTTCGTCGGACCGACAATTTGCGAAATGGCGCGCACATAGCCGCGGCTCAGCCGCTCCAGCTCGCGGAACGACATTTGGCGCGGATCGCAGATGATGCCGCCCTTGCCGCCGCCGTACGGCAAATCGACGATGCCGCATTTCAGACTCATCCACATCGACAGCGCCTTCACCTCGTCCTCATTCACGTCGGGATGAAAGCGCACCCCGCCCTTCGTCGGACCGACAGCGTCGTTATGTTGTGCCCGGTAGCCGGTGAATACCTTTACTTTGCCGTCGTCCATACGAACCGGGATGCGGACGGTCAGCAGCCGCAGCGGCTCCTTCAGCAGCTCATACATTTCTTCCGAGAAGCCGAGACGCTTGATCGCTTCCTCGATCACGACTTGCGTCGCCTGCAGAACGTTCACATTTTCTGTAGCATTCGGATTGGCCAAAAAGATCCACCTCTAGGTAATAGTATCGTCCCGAAAGACAGCTTGATGATTGTAAAAGGTGAGGTCGATGCGGCTAAGCGGCCCGTTGCGGTTTTTCGCCAGCTCCAGCTCCACCGGGTGACCGTCAGCAGCAGGCTGCAGCGGACGAAGCAGCATCACGACATCGGCGGAAGCCTCTATGGCTTCTCCCGGCGCTCTCTGTCCTCCGTCCAGCGGTACGGCGGCCACGACCGGCGTATTCCGCTCGCGCGACCACTGCTTCAGCTTATATGCGACGGCCGCTTGATGCTGCGCTACGGTTGCCGGATTGCCGCCCGGCTCCGCCGATGACAGCGGAATGCGCTGCAGGTGGTCGATGAACAGCACCGGCTCGCGTCCGGCAATGGCGGCTACGCGCTCAACGGATGACGCTACGCGGTCGAACGTCGTTTCCAGCGAGCATTCGACCGTCCATAGCATGCGGTTGTAGCCCGCGTACGTTTTGTTCGCCTCGGCGATTCGTTCCGGCGCCACTTTGCCCGCCAACACCTGCTGCGGTTCGACCGAGAGCAGTCTGGCAATGGAGCGCGCCCACAGCTCGAAGCTCGTCATGTCCCAAGAAACGTAAACGACCGGAATATTTTGTTCGGCTATATGATCCGCCATCTGCTTCATCAGCATACTCTTGCCGCTCGAGCCCGGACCCGCGAGTACGTACAGCCCGCTGCCCAAACCGCCAAACAGCGCTTCATCCAGCTTGGAAAGACCGGTCCGGATCGAGGATACCTGACCGCGATGACGTTTCATGTATTCTTCCATGTACACGGTTGCATTCTTGTTATCGGGAGCAACCGGTATAAGCAGCGATTCCTCCATCGTCCGGTTGATGATTTGGACAAACACATCAAGCGGATTCTGAGCGCGGAGGAACAAATCGTTCACATCCTTGACGGCTTCCGGAAGATGGACGATATAGGTTTCTTTAGCTTGCTCTTGCAGCAGCGATTCTATGCGGCCGCTCTCGCGGCGGCCGATCTCGTCGTTGCCGAGACAAATAAATACCCGTTTCTCCTTCAGCTTCCGGGCATGCTTCTCTTTGAAAGGCAAGTAGCCCGGCACACAGACAGCCGGAATACGCGCTTGAGCCAACGTCAGCACATCGAATACGCCGTTGCATAACACGACGTCCTCGGCATCGGCCAGTGCAGCTTCATTGAACAGCACCTCGTCCATACCGTACAACGATTTATATTTCGGCTCCCGATGGTCGTCCAGGCATCGTCCGAGTAAATCGACGGGAGTACCGTCGGCATCGATAATTGGAATAATGATCCGGTTGTCGAAATAATCGCCAAGCGGATTATCTTGAACGTAGAACCCGATTTTGCCGGAGGCGTAGCCGATGCGGAACTGCTCCACCGTCTCTTCCGATAACCCTCTGCGCTCCAAATAGACATAGGCTTCTTCACGAAGCTGTTTGCGGTAATATACGAGCATTTCCTCAATATCGGGCACAGGCCGCACCGAATGAATGGACAGCTTATCTGCAGTCAAAGTCAACGACTCCTCGGTTATCATGATGAATATCCGCACAACAAAAAGAAAGCATCTACCAAAAACACGTTCGTTTTTGCAGATGCTTCTTCTTTATCTGATCGGCTCCTTGCGGAGCCATGCGCCTACGATTGGAAATACCGGCAAAGCACCTTGACCGCATCATCGGAAATAATCTTGTTGCCGTATTCATCAAGCACCGCGTCCGTAATTGAAGTCGCTTCCCCGTATTCCGACAACACGGCGATCAGCGTCTGGTAACGCTGTTCCTCCATATCGATCGGCTCCAGCCGCAAAATATAGCGGTTCTTATACGAATACAACGTTCCCCCATCGATTAGCAGCGGATTGATGATCTTAGCAACGCACAGCAAATCTTCAAAATCGCGGAAAGCGTAGGCGATCTCGTCGCTTTGCTCTAAAGTTACTTCCATTTCATACATTTCTTCCGCTTCGTCTTCATAGTCCTCGTGAGTGTACGACTGCAAGTCCATCTTGCCGCGTGTCACTATGACGACCATGCCTTGCGCCGGAAGTGCGAACACTTCGACCGCCAGGGGACCGGAAGGGTCGAAGCCAAGCTCGGTGTACGCTTGATCCATCATTTCACCAAACAGCTCGTGAACTTTTGGGATTTCGCGCCACATATCGTCCTTCTGAATGCCGCGCTCCGTCAAGTCGTCGAACGTAAGGAAAATCCGTATCTTATCCTGGCTTAACCGTTCAATCTTCATGATAGGATCCTCCTTTACATGACACCTTCTTAACTTACAAGGTATGATGTGGGTAATGAAAAGGTGTATCCCAATATGGCGCATTCTGACTGATGCCCAAGCAGATGCTTAGCCTTCTTTTATGTTATCACTAAATGCTTGGAAATGCACGCAAAAAAACCGGAGGCCTATGCCCCCGGCTTCGAGCCGAATTTCAGCTGCATTTATTGAAGCGTTGCGCCCGTTTTGCCGCTGTCGGACAAAATCTCGTTAACGGTCCGCTTCAGCTCCGGATCCTGGTTGACGATGTTCTGAACTTGGTCGAGGCCGCCCTGGCTGCTGCCGCTCGATGCGTTCATGCTGGCCGGGGAAGCCGAATTGGTTCTCGGTGCCGTCGATGTGAACGATGTTGTAGTGGTTGTAGACATTGGAGACGACGACGATGCCCCCGCCCCGGAATTGAATGCACTCGCGGAAGAACCGCTCTTGCCGCCAAGACCGGCGCCGATCGTTGCATTCATGATCGTATCCATTGCCTTATCCTTCGTCTTGTTCAGCATTTTGCCTAAAGAATCGGGATTTGCGATTGCTTGAAACATCATCGAACGATTTTGTTTATCGCTCAAGTAGATAACCGTCGCCGCTCCAACGATACCGCCTAGCAAAAATGTACCGATTCTCATCTGATCTCCTCCATTATGCTGGGATAGCCTTCGTTGATAGCTTGCGTTGCCCGCTTGGCTGCCATGCACCCGTACGACAGGGAAACGAAGGGATCCCCAAAAGGGACTAATTGCCCGCGTGAGCGCAAACGTTATATGCTACAATAGTTTCACAACCGACAGAACAGGAGTACGAAACAGCATGAAAAAAACTTTCGTTACATTGTTTTCCGCCGCCCTGCTCCTCTCGGCATGCGGCAGCACCGTTCAGCCTCCGGCACAGTCTTTATCCCCAAGCAGTTCGTCAGCCCCTTCTTCAGACACGGCAGCCGGTACAGCTGCGCCGGTGAAGCAAGAAGCCGCGGCGGCTCCGTCGCCGGCGGAACAAGCCGTACAGAAGCCCGCCGCCGAGCAAACACCGGCTCCGGTCCCTTCCCCGGCGCAAGCTGCAACGGAAATCAAAAAAGAATATAAGATGAATAAAAATTACGATATCGTGCCGATCGACGCTTCGGGCAACAAGAAGGTCGTTCTGCTTACTTTCGACGACGGCCCTAAGGAAAAGGAGCTGCTCGATTCCTTGTTCGACACGCTCGATAAGCATAAAGCGAAAGCGATCTTTTTCATGAACGGCTACCGAATCAAGTCTCATCCGGAGCTGCTCAAGCTTGTCGACGAGCGCGGCGGCATTCTCGGCAATCATTCCTACGATCATATCGATCTCAAGAAGCAAACCAACGAGAAGGTTGACCAGCAATTGGACGACGTGAATAAGCTGATGAAAGACATTGTCGGCAAGACGCCGCAATTTTTCCGCCCGCCGTTCGGATCGGGCTCGGACTATGTGAAGGAAAAAGCGAAGAAGGAACACATGCTGTATATGACCTGGTCCAACGGCTCCTTGGATTGGGAGATGACCAACGCCAAGAACGATCCGAAAGCGGTTGTCAAGAACGTACTCGACCAGCTGCATGCCGGAAGCAACATTTTGATGCACGAGCTGCCGTGGACGGCGCAAGCGCTCGATCAGCTGCTGGCGCAGCTCGAAGAGAAAGGTTATTCGTTCGTCGACCCGCGTGCGATTGAGGTTGACGTGCAATAGACGTGCAATAATGGAGACAAATAAAAGCTGCACGGATCCGTAAGATCCGTGCAGCTTTTATTTGTTAATATTTGATGGTGACGGAGTGCGCAGCGCTGTTGTATTCAACCGTAGCGCCCAGCACCTCCGAAATCAATCGCACCGGCACCATCGTATTGCCCTCGATCAGCTTCGCCGGCGCGTCCGTCGGCTGGTCCTTGCCATCTACCGCAACCATAGCCTTTGTCGTATAAAGCTTGATCGAACGGCCATTTTTCGTATATATTGCCGCCATATTCGCCTCGTCCCAATCCACCGCAGCGCCCAACGCCTGAGCTAAGTCCCTTACCCATAAATAAGACGTGCCGTTCTCGATATACGGTTTCACCTTCATCGGGAACGTGACGTTATCAAGCACATACTCGCTGTCGTTCAAGCCGAATACCGCTATATGCGATACCGGATTCTTATCGGCCGTCATCTTGCGCTTGTAATTTTCCGCATAGCTGTGAAGATTTCGTTTGCCGAGTCCGTCCAAAGGCTCCGTATGGAACGTCCACTCCTGCTCGAATGCTTGCGTTCCGCCATTCCGCAGCTCGGCGATCAGCTTGACCTTCATTTTGTAGGAGGAATCATAATTCAGCGGTTTTTCCGGCATCATAATCACTTCGACGTCGAGAGCTTCGTCAGTCGCCGGCGAGTTGTTCAGCAGCTTGATTTCCCGCCCTTGTTCGTCGGTAAGCTTTGCGGAGGACAGCGTTACTCTCTTGATATTTTCCCCCGAAACCGCGGCCATGATCGGATAGCCGACCGGATATTTGCTTGACGTATGCATTCGAAGCGGGTCGGGCTCCTCGTTCCCGTCAAATTGTATTGGCACATATGCATCCCCCGGAGCAGGCGAAACGATCATCCGGGGCTCTTCGGTATGATGGTTTCCGAATTCGATGACCGTAAACGGCCCGACCTTGGCAATCCCGATCGCTATCGACGAAGGGTCCAGAAACGGCGTGCGATGATAGGGGGCGTCAAACAACTGGTCGACCGCTTCGACAATCGATCCGGAGGAGTAAGCGACATCCTCACCCATCCCGTACATATAACCGACGAACTGCTTGCGCTCCGCAACGGTTTTACCGGTATAGCCCGGCAGCGACGGGTCTTCGTTATGCATCGATACGGTTTCGAGATCGATTCGGTCCTGGTTCGTATTCAAATATTCGGCATGCTTTTGCGCCGCCGCCATGAGCTCGGCGCTCACAGGCAAAGCGGGCAATCCGTAGATGAGACGGTAATCGTTGACCGCATTGATCCCCTGCTTCTGCTCATCGGAATATGTGCTGGGCAGCTCCGTCAAGGGGTTCGGCACAATTGTGAACTCCCATGACCGGACAATCGGCTCATAGCCGGGATATTGAACTTCCAGCCGGGCTTTATACGTCCCGGAAGCCATAATTTCCTTAGACGTGTAGACGAACCTGTCTCCCGTAAACGTGACAGGCACATCGCTGCCATTGATTTGCAGCTTGTACGACAAAGGCGTCATGGAGTTTCCGATCAGATCCATCGTGACGCCGATTGACGGCTTGGCGATGCCGATCTTGCCCTTCGGGAATTCATTTACATAAAAGGTAATCGACGCCTCGGCACGGGTTGCAGGTACTGCAAACAAGCTAAGTGCCAGCCAAAGTGCAGCCAAACCGAGAAGCCTGGATGTCCATCTCTTCTTCATAACCACGCCCACTCCTATACTTGATTGGAATCTACTAACAGCTCGATTCTATCATACCGGATTACGAAGGGAGCGGGCAAATGGAAGGATCATGCACGTTCAGGCATCGACCTTGAAGCCCCACACGAACAAAGCCGCCGTGAGCAGTACGAGCATCCAAATGAGCGTCAAATAAAATCTGCGGGTCCATTTCAATCTTTCGGACGGATGGACCGTCTTCCGCGGCGGCAAGTACGTATCCTCTTCGGCTTCCGGTACCGTCTGGTCGCGGGGAGCCGGTTCTAGACCGCGCTTGGTCATGACTCGCTGTCCTCCTCTTTACCGTAGCGTAAAATGCAGCCCATTACCAAATCGATAATAAAATGGGCGGCAATAGGCGTCCACAGTGTGCCTGTCTGCTCGTATATCCAGCCCAGGCCGTAAGAGATGCTGAAGACAAGCCCCGTCATCAGCCAATGCCGTAAATAGCGGAAGTGAATTGCGGCGAAGAGAATGCTGGTCCAATATGCCCCCCAAGCATGCTGAACGGCACCGCGGAAGAGCGTTTCCTCGCAGACGGCTACGATGAACGACAGCAGCACGATATGCCACAGCGGTCGTTTGCCGAAAATTTTATCATTGACGCCGCCGTCATCGGTTACTTCCTTCGGCACCCAGCGCGATACGATCATATCGACGACCAGAACGGCTACTGCGAAAGCGGCGCCCCACAGTAGGATGCGGAGCGGTTCCCGCATTACAAACAACGCCGGGATATGAACTCTTTCAAAAAACAACACGATAATGCCGATAATAAGAGTAAGGGCTTGCGTCACGTATAAATTCAGCAGAAGCGCGCGATCCGACAAATCGGCTGCGTTCACCTGCTTCAGCTTAATCCGGTTCCAGTCGAATCGTTTCATGTCGAGTCTTGTCGTTCCTCTCTGGTACGGCGTATTCCCTTTTAGGGCTTTATCCCCTATACTATTTTCATGATATCAGCACGATAAGGAGCCTGTCTTCAATGGAGAAACGTTTAACGCGCACGGATTATTTATTCGCTCTGCTATTCATTGTCATGCTTGTCGCAATTGTCGGAAGCTTCTTCTTCGGCATGCGCACCGGCCAGAACCAGATCGAAGCGAAGTATCAGAAGCTTCTCGCCCCGAAGCCCGATGCAGCCAAGGAGCCGGGCGCCTACGAGCAGCAAGTGCTCGTGTCATTTTACCATACCATATATTCGCCTTACATGGAATTTGAGCGGAAGTGGTTCCAGGCGATGAACGACATCGAGCTCAACAGCACGACGATCGATTCGGCCGCACAGCTTCGCGAGCTCGGCAAGATCGCGTCAAGCCAATACGATTCCCTGCAGGCGAAGCCGGTACCGGCAACGTCGCCGCTGCTCGTCGAAGCCCAGCAAAATTATATGAAGGGACTCAAGCTGTTCGGCCAGGCGGCCAGTGAAATGACAAGCAGTGCGAACACGATGAAGGGCGCCGAGCTGATTGCCGCTCTTGAGAAAAATTCCTTCTATACGCAAGCCCGCGATTTCGTGCTGCTCGCGCAAAATAATTATTACGATTCCATCGTCAAGTGGTACGAATCGATCGATACGAACTATAAGCCCGTCGACGCCGGCAAGAAGCTGACGCTCGACGAATGGGGACAGCTGTCGCTGATCAGCAAGAACGATTACATAGCGGCCATGATGCTCAATCAGAAGTGGTTCCGTCCGTTCAAGCCGCAGGACTTGGCGCTCCGCATCGACGAGTTCATCGCCGGCGGCCAAGCCAAGCAGCTCGGCGTGAACGACGTTCAACAGGCAGTGCAGCTCATGATCTCCACGAATGCAGTCCGGTCCGGCGATTTCATTCGCGGCAAGACGAAGTATTATGGAGGCGAAACGCTGCCGCAGCTGCCGTTCTTCATCGAGCAAACTTAATCGTACTCGAAGCCCCGCTGCGCCGCGACGGCCGCCATGCCGCCGATTACATTGATGGCATTGTCGAAGCCCTGTTGTTCGAGATAAGAGATAACACGCTGGCTTCGAACGCCGTGACCGCATACGATATAGACGTCGCGGTCATCCGGGACCTCGCTTAGCCGGGATACGAATTCGCTCATCGGAATGAGCTTCGCTTCATCTAGGTGATAGAAGTCCCATTCCTCCTGCTCTCTAACATCGATAATGTGAAGCTGACTGCCTTCCTCGCTTTGCAGCAGCTTCACGAATTGTACCGGATCGATATGTTTCATTCTCATGCCCCTTTCTTCTTCATGTAGAATACCAGATGAGCAGATTAAGCGGCAAGCCATGTCAAAATCCGAACATTCATGAAGAAAACGTGAAGATTGTTCGATATGTATTGACATATTTACTGAGGACATGATACAGTTATAACAATACTACAGCACACTAAAGCGTTGACGGAGCCAAGGATACGAGGCGGCTTCCAGAGAGCCGGTGGCAGGTGCAAACCGGCAGCCTCCTGTATGCGGAGCACTCCAGAGTTGATTGGCTGAACCCGGCCCAGACCGTGCGTAGGCCATTCCGGCGGGAACCCGTTATTGTTCCGGGTCTTATACATAAGACCGTGAGGCCGTGCTGCGCGAGCAGACGGTAAAGTTAGGGTGGTACCGCGAAGCGAACTCTCGTCCCTATGGCTATTTGACCAAACTAGCCGGGGTTCGGGAGTTTTTTGATTTACCTATAAATAGGAGGAGAGAGCTTATGTTTAAAGTGTTAGTGTCGGATCCGATCAGCGATCAAGGTATTGGACTGCTGTATGAGGCTCAGGATGTCGAGGTGGAGAAGAAGACCGGCTTGTCCGAGGATGAGCTTGTCGCCATCATCGGCGAGTACGATGCGCTGCTCGTGCGCAGCCAGACCAAGGTTACGGAGCGAATCATGAACGCCGGCGACCGCCTCAAGGTGATCGGCCGGGCCGGTGTCGGCGTCGACAATATCGATTTGGAAGCAGCAACGAAGCGCGGGATCGTTGTCATCAACGCCCCGGACGGCAATACGATCGCCACATGCGAGCATACGTTTGCAATGATGATGTCGGTTGCCCGCTCGATTCCTCAAGCATACAAGAAAACCGTCGGCGGCGAGTGGGACCGGAAAACATTCGTCGGCGTCGAGCTGCGCAACAAAGTTCTCGGCGTCATCGGCATGGGGCGTATCGGCTCCGAAGTGGCCAAGCGCGCCAAAGCGTTCGGCATGGACATTCTCGGCTACGATCCGTTCCTGACGGAAGAGCGCGCTGAGAAAATCGGCGTCAAGCTGGCAACGGTCAATGAGATTGCCCAGCAAGCCGACTTTATTACGGTGCACACGCCGCTGACGCCGGAAACCCGTCATATTCTCGGACCTGCCCAATTCGCCATGATGAAGAAAGGCGTTCGCGTGATCAACTGCGCCCGCGGCGGTATCATCGATGAAGCTGCGTTGGTTGACGCCGTGAATCAAGGCATCGTAGCGGGAGCCGCCTTCGACGTATTCGAGGAAGAGCCGCCGACAGCGGACCACCCGTTCCTGAACAATCCGAAAATCATCGTTACGCCTCACCTTGGCGCATCGACGGTCGAAGCTCAAGAGAACGTGGCGATCGACGTCTCGGAAGAAGTGCTTCATATTCTTCGCAACGAGCCGTTCAAGAATGCCGTCAACATGCCGGCCGTACCGGCGAACGTACTCAATAAGCTGCAGCCGTATTTCGACCTCGGTGAGAAGCTGGGCCGCTTCCTAGGTCAAATTACGGAAGGCGCGATCCGCGAGATCGTCATTAACTATGCCGGCGATCTGGTAGACGTGGACACGACCCCGCTGACCCGTTACATTGTACGCGGCGTGCTCGGCAACCGCTTGGAAGGCGTCAACATCGTCAATGCGATGCATCTGGCGAAGACGCGCGAAGTGAACATCGTCATTCAAAAAGCTACGGCCGTAACGAGCTTTACGAACCTTGTTACCGTTACGCTGAAGACAAAAGCGGAAGAGCGCGTAGCGGCAGGCACACTGCTCGCCGGCTATGGCGACCGCATCGTACAGATCGATCAGTATCCGGTCGACTTCGCTCCTGCAGGCAGCATGATGCTGATTTCGCATAACGACAAGCCGGGCATTATCGGCCGCGTCGGCACGCTGCTCGGCTCAAACGACGTCAACATCGCCACGATGCAGGTTGGACGTAAAGTGGTTGGCGGTTCCGCCATCATGGTGCTGACCGTCGATAAGCCGGCTTCGCAGGACGTTCTGACGGAACTCGCCAAGCTGCCGGAAATTGTAGGAGTTCGCCAGTTCACCATTTAATTGTTTCACGGGAAGCAACATTCCCCTTCCCGATTCATCAAACAAGGGCGCTTTCCGCCGTAATCCGGCAGGAAGCGCCCTTGCTGTGTCGAGACGTTATTTGGGAATCCGGATAGAAAATGTCGTTCCTTGGCCGAGTGCGCTTTGCACCTTTACCGAGCCCTGATGCGACTCTACGATATTTTTCACGATGGCAAGCCCCAAACCGGTTCCCCCGGAAGTCCCCCGGGTACGAGCTTTATCGGCCTTATAGAAGCGTTCGAACACATAAGGCACGTCTTCACTTGGAATTCCTTGCCCCTCGTCGGCAACCTCGATAAGTACAACCTCTTTTTCCCCTGAAGCGCGTTCGAGCTTCGCCCGCAGATGGATGGCGGCACCGCCGGGCGTATGTCTAAGCGCATTGTCCAGCAGATTCGTCAATACTTGCTCCAGCCGGTCTTCATCGGCATGCGGCAGGATGATCGACGGCTCCGCTATTTGTAAGCTCAGCTGGACGTTCCGATCCTTCGCCAGAGCGCCGAATTTGCGGTGTATTCGTTTAAGCAGGCCGGCTACGTCGATTTCGCGGAAATTCATTTCCATATGGCCGGCTTCCATTCTTGCGAGATCGAGCAAGTCGTGAACAAGCCGGCCCATTCGAAGCGATTCGTCATAAATGACCTGCGCAAGCTCCTTCCGCTCCTCCGGCGTCGCCGCGATGTCGTCGATAAGCGCCTCGCTGTAGCCCTGCAGCATCGACAGCGGCGTTCGAAGCTCATGCGATACGTTCGCGACGAAGTCCTTCCGCAGCTTATCGAGCCGATGCTCTTCCGTGACATCCCGCAGCACGGCGACAGCGCCGCGCACTCCGTCCCACGAATACAGCGGCGTCAGGACGATCGACCAAACTCCGTTGCGAACGTTCAGTTTGGACACATGCTCGCGGGCGTCCTCCACGACAAGATCGAACAGCGGCTGGAGCGGCTCCGGAATGTACAGAACGCTATCTTCGGCATTTTCCGATTCATCCTGCTTATCAAGCCATTGGATGGCGCCCCATTCGCGGACGATTCGCTCCCCTTGCGGGTTCGTCAGAATGACCCGGCCGTCCGCATCCAGCGTTATGACCGCATCGGTCATACTGCCCAGTACACTGGATAAATGCTCCTTCTCGTGATGAAGAGCTTGAATCGTTTCCAGCAGCTGATCTCCCATCCGGTTGAAGGTTCTCGCCAGCTCGCCGATTTCGTCCGTGGACATGATCGGAACGCGGGAGCCATACTCGCCCCTGGCGATCAATTCCGCCGCTTTGTTGAGCTGGTTCAGAGGTCTCGTGATCCTCGAGAACAAGAAGAACGCAAAGAACGTTGTCATCAGAAAACCGATCAGCGATACGTAAGCGAACAGTCTCATGACGTAGTACTGGGTGTCTTCAATCGACCGCAGCGATTGATACAGAACGACCGCGCCCAGCGGCGAGCCCGTTGCGCCAATCAGCGGCACCGCCACGGCCATATAGGCCGATTCGCGGTGCAGCAGGCTTCCGGCTTCGGCAGTCGGACTGATCGACAGCTTCTCTCCCTGCATGACACGCTGCAGCTGAGCCTGCGAGAAGAAATCGGAGGCCCGGAATGTTTTCAGCCCTTCCTGCGCCGTCTCCGGGCTCGTCAGCGACCGTTCCTCGAACGCAGGAGTCACTACGATCATCCGGGCATCCTCGAAGCTGAGCAGGTCGTTCGCGAGCTCGTAAAACGAATCGTTGTCGTAATGGCGCGACGCTTCCGCCGCCAGCTTGTCCGCAAGGCTGGTCAAGTTGTCCGCCTGGTCCTGCGATTGGGCGAAATAGGCCGTTAAATACTGATTGAGAAAAAGGCCCAGGATCAACAGCACGACCGCAACAAGGCCGATGATCGTGAGCCACAGCTTACCGACGACAGTTCGAAATATAAACACGTTACTTCGGCACCTCGAGCTTGTATCCGACGCCCCATACGGTCGTGATCATGGCCGCAGCTTCGGCGGAAACTTTGTTCAGCTTTTCCCGCAGCCGTTTGACATGCGTGTCGACGGTGCGCAGGTCTCCGAAAAATTCATAATTCCACACATCCTTGAGCAGTTCCTCACGGGAGAACACTTTGTCCGGCGAGACGGCCAAGTAGTGCAGCAGCTCGTATTCCTTCGGCGTCAGTGCAACTTCCTGCCCTGCGGCCGTAACGCGGTGCGCGTCGTGTTCGATAACCAAGTTCGGGAACACGATGTTGTTGCTCGAAGACACGTCCTTATGCAGGAATGCCGTCGCCGAGGAACGCCGCAAAATCGCCTTCACCCGGTATATGACCTCGCGCGGCGAGAACGGCTTCACCACATAATCGTCAGCCCCGACCTCGAAGCCTTGAACCCGGTTCGTTTCTTCCCCTTTGGCCGTCAGCATAATGACAGGTGTCGCCTTCATCTGCCGCAGCCGCGAGCACACTTCAAGCCCGTCGATACCGGGGAGCATCAAGTCCAGCAGCACCAGGTCGTAGTCCTTCTCGGTTGCGAGCCGCAGCGCGGCTTCGCCATCCTCCGCTTCATCGATGATATAGCCTTCCTTCTCCAAATACATCCGAAGCAGGCGGCGGATGCGCTCCTCGTCATCGACAACCAGAATATGCGATTTCAGTTCCATAGTCGTACCTCCTTGGCAGCGTTGTAGTCCGCAGCTTATACGCCGGAGTAGGAATGAAGTCCGGCAATGATCAGATTCACTCCGACCAGAGTAAACATCACAATAATGAAGCCGATAACCGACAGCCACGCCGATTTCTTGCCGAGCCAGCCGCGGCCGAGGCGTAAATGCAGATAAGCGGCGTAGAAGAGCCACGTCACAAGCGCCCATACTTCCTTCGGGTCCCAGCCCCAGAACCGGCCCCACGCCTCCTGCGCCCAAATCATGGCAAAGATCAGCGCGCCGAGGGTAAAGATCGGATAGCCGATCGCAATCGCCCTGTAGCCGATCTCGTCCAAATCCTCCGGATCGAGGCTCTGCAGCAGCGGCGAAACGACCGCGCCGAGCGGCTTGCGTGCGATCAGCCGGAGCAAGCCGTACAGCAGCGCCCCGCCGATCAGCGACCATACGACCGTGTTCAGCTTCCTGCCGGCGTTAACCCCCTCCATCCAGGATGGGGCGGTTAATAGCGGCTTCGACATACCCAGGAACGGGGTCATCGTAACGGTCTCGGCATTCGCGGGAGCGAAGATCGGCGGCAGCACGTACTCCACCTTCTGCGTAACGGTCTGCTCCGCGCCGGATTTATCCGTAACGATCGATTGCTGGGCAAATTCGGCCCGGTACCCGGCGGAGTTGAAAATGAATATCGAGCTGACGAAAGCTACCAAAGTAACGATAACGAACAGCGTAACTTCGACACCCCGGCGTTCTTTGCGGTCGGAAGGTTCGCCGGAACGATAATCTACCGTACGCAGCAAATACATAAGCCCGCCCGCAAACCCGACCGCGAAGAACGCTTCCCCCAAAGCCGCCGTCGTCACATGAATCTTGAGCCAGACGGAGCTGAGCGCGGGAATGAGCGGCTGCACCTCGCTGGGAAATACGGCGGCATAGGCGATAATAATAATGCCGACCGGCATAGCGAACATGCCGAGCACCGACGTCTTGTAAATCAAATGAATAATGAGAAACGCAGCGATGACCATCATGCTGAGGAACGTCATAAACTCGTACATGTTGCTTGTCGGAATATGGCCTCCCTCCGCCCAGCGCGTAAAAAAGTAAACGAGCTGGCACAGGAAGCCGACTACGGCAAGTCCGAAACCGGCGCGCCCCCAGGCACGCTCATGCGACTGCGGTTCGCGTCCCTTCCACTTTTTCCCGACCTGGGCCAAGACAAAGACGAGAAACGCCACATTGTATACAATGAAAGCCAATAGCAAGCTTGTCGAGCTGATCGAACCGAAATTCAAGAGCGGTCTCCCCCTGTCTCCAGCGCCTTCTGCGCCACAGTAATGCCTGTTTTCCCTAGTACGGACGCAAGCTCGGAGCGCAGGCCGTACCAATTCTTATTCGTATGGGCACCGATGGTCACCTTGCGCCCGTCGATGCGGAGCCAAATTCGGCGGTGCTGCCAGTAGAAGCCCATCACCAGACCGATCATCGATATGGCCGCGCCTGTCCAGATGAACGGCATCGCCTTTGCGACCCGAATATTCAGGTAGCTTGTATAGGCGGCGATCTTGACGTCCTCCATGGAGCCGACGGAGATGTCGAACAGTTCGCCCATTCTGCCGTTAATTTCTTGTTCGCGATACTCCGCCTTATCGATTTGTCTCGCTAAATATAAGTAAGGCTCGCCCTCCGCAGCAAGACCGGGACCGGTTATCGTGAAAATGTACGCCGGCGCTTTCGGGTCGTTCGATACCGTCGTAGGAAGCCCCTTCTCGTCCAGCGCGAAGTCCGGATAGAAGCCTTTTACCTTCAGCGTATAAGGACCGGCCTGATACGAATCGCTCGGATTCGTTGTCGACAGCTCGAAGGAGCCGTACGTTTCTCCGGTTTGCCGGTTTTTCAAGCTCGGCTTCAGCGACAAAATCATCGGCGTTTCCCGGTAATCGAACTGATAGGCAAGCAGCCCCTTGTAATTGAGGGGCTTGTTCACTTCGATCCGCTGCCGGTGCACTTCCTCCAGCTGCGGATTAGCGCTGTCGCAATTCGCCGTACAGCGATACACAACGGCATTCGTCGCGTACAGCTTCGGAATGATCCGGTCGCGGGCGCGGAATTCCTCCGTCATCTCTTCGGGCTTGTAAAAGTCCACTTCGAACTTCTCGTTCAGCAGCCACAAATCCGTCTCCGGAATACGCGTTGGCTTGCCTTCCACGAAGCCGATGTGCTGGTCCATGCTCCAGCCCGGTATGCCGAGCATCAATACGCCAAGCAGGAAAATGATAAGTCCGATATGATTAATGTATGGTCCCCACCGGCTGAAGCGATGCTTCTCGGCGAGCAGCGCGCCCCCGCCCTCTTCCATATGTACGCGGTAGCCTTTCTTCCGGGCAGCGCTGCCAAACTGCGCCGTCCAGCCTGCCGCATCGCCCGCTTCCTCCGGCAATTGACCCTCATAGGAGGCCTTCTGGCGCACCAGGAAGCGCGGATGCTTGCGGATCTGCTGCTTCGAGAGCGCCCGATAAAGCGGCAGTACGCGGTCGAGCGAGCAGATGACGAGCGAGGTTCCGATCATGAACAGCAGCCCGACGAACCACCAGGAGCTGTACGTCCGGGACAACCCGAGCTTGTAATACAAATCCCCGAGCGTTCCGTACGTCTCTTTGTAATAAACCGAAGGATCCAAATTGAGGAATGTCGATTCCTGCGGATAGATCGTACCGAGCGCTGCGCCGATAAACGTAATGACGATCAAATAGATGGCGATTTTGACGGAAGAGAAGAAGTTCCAGATTTTGTCGATCCATGATGGATTTTCTTTCTGCGAACGTCTGGCTACCCCGTCGTAGCGCATTTCCAGCAGCTCGCCCGAATCCACGTCTTCAAGCGGCTTGCCGCAGGACTCGCACAGCACGGTGCCGACCGGATTTTGATGACCGCATTCGCATTTAGAGTTCGTAATCATGCTGTCCGCCTCATTTCTTCACCAGCTCCGCGAGCGCAGACTCGATATAAGCATCGGTCATCCCGCCCACCTGCTTGCGTGCGATCCGGCCGTCGGCCGAAATGAAGAACGTGGTCGGATATTCGCTGACTCCATATTGCTTACGAACGGTTTGCTCCGGATCCATCCAGATCGGCAGCGTCAGCTTGTTCTGATCCATAAACCCTTTGACCGTAATCGCATTCTCGCCGATATTGGCTCCGACGTACTCGACGCCTTGCGCCTTCCACTTGTCGTAAGCGCGCTGAAGCGCCGGCATTTCGTCCTTGCATGGCGGACAATAGGTCCCCCAGAAGTTGAGAATGACGGACTTCCCCTTCAGATCCGACAGCTTGTACGGCTTGCCGTCCAGCCCCGTCAACGAGAAATCGGGCGCCTTATCCCCGACTTGCGGATATTTGACAGGCCCCGACGATAGATTGCTAATAATGGTAAACAGCCCGATGACCGCAATGACGGCCAGAATAACGAGCTGTGTCGTACGATTACGCGCTTTCACGGCAGCTCTCCCTTACCTGTTAACATATAGCATAGCGATTGTGATCGGAATCACTATCTATATTATAGCGAATAAGCGAGAGGCTCCTTATTCACTTTTTTGAATGTTTTGTGTCGACAAAGCGGATTCCCGCAGCATGGCGACCTCATCGGACTTCAGGTGGCGGAATTTGCCGCGCGCGAGGCCGGACAGCTCGATCGGACCGTATTTGACGCGCTTTAATCGGATGATGGGAAAATGAACCGCCTCCAGCATCCGCCGCACTTGCCGGTTGCGTCCCTCGTGAATCGTGATCGACAGCACGCTTTGCTTCTTCTCCGTATCGACGTCCAAATATTCGACCTCCGCCGGCGCCGTCATGCCGTCCTCCAGCTTGATGCCGCTGCGCAGCTTGTCCAGCACGCTGCCGTGGGGCACGCCCTCGACAGTCGCATGATACGTGCGCGGGACGTGATATTTCGGATGCGTCAGCATATTGGCCAGCTCGCCGTCGTTCGTCAGCAGCAGCAAGCCTTCGGTATCGTAATCGAGACGGCCGACAGGGAATACCCGTTCCTTCACGCCGTGCAGGAAATCGGTTACGACCTTCCGGCCGCCGGGATCGGAAGCGCTTGTAATGACGCCCTTCGGCTTATGAAGCAGCAAATATACTTTGGATTGTCCGCTGATCGGCTTGCCGTCGACTTTTATGACATCGGCTGCAGGGTCAACCTTCACCCCGAGCGTCGTCACCACTTGATCGTTAACCTGGACTCTGCCCGATGTAATCAGCTCCTCGCTCTTGCGGCGGGAAGCGATACCTGCTTCGGCGAGTACTTTCTGTAATCTTTCCATTAGATGGTTCACCTCAAAGCTAATGATAACCATCCTGCGCGGAAATCACAAGTTCAGTCCAAGGAAAATGGCCCCCGGGACAATCCTCGTTATGCGGAAGCAGCGCATTGGCCGCAAACCCGTGGCGGGCCGCCAGGATGAGAAGCAGCTTCTGCGCGACGAACAGCTGCTCCTGCAGCTGCTGCGACATCGCATGCGGAGGCGCATGGAAGTCCCCTTCGATGCAAATATGGATATACTCGGGGGAAGTCGGCTCGGAGCCGGGTATGATCCCCCCGCTCCTGGTGATGAAGTAATCGTAGCCCTTGCCGTTAATGGAGGGACAGACGGAATGATGAAGAATGACGCCGACGACCGGCATGCAGATCACCTCGACTTGGGTGGACTGCTACTACTGTATGCCGGCGCCCGGTCAGGGGTTCGAGAGTGCGGAGAAACAATCAGGAGAAGACGAGGTAGCAGACGATGATCGAAGCGATAAAGCCGACCGCATCGGAGATAAGGCCGACTTTGAGCGCATAGCTGGCTTTGCGTATGCCGATCGCACCGAAATATACCGTGATCACGTACAGCGTCGTATCGGTGCTGCCCTGAACGGTAGAGGCGATGCGGCCGATCATCGAATCCGGGCCGAACTGCTTGATCAAGTCGGTCGTGAAGGCGAGCGAGCCCGCCCCGCTAATCGGCCGCAATATAGCCAAAGGCAATATTTCGCTCGGGACGCCGACCCGGTCCAGGAGCGGACGCATCCAGCCGAGCGCGAGCTCCATCGCGCCCGAGGCGCGGAATATCGAAATCGCCACCATCATACCCACGAGATGGGGAATGATTTTGATCGCCGTATCAAAGCCGTCCTTGGCTCCTTCTACGAACGATTCGTAAACGGGGACCTTCCTGTACGCCGCATACAGCGGAATGAAAACGATAATGACGGGAATCGCCCAGGAGGAGATAAGGCTGACGAAGGCGTACACGGCGGGTCACCCTTTCTGGATCGTTTGCGTATCGATTGGCGGCGGAGCCGGCGGTTTGCGGGCGTGCACCCGGCGGTACCAGCGGTCGACGACGATGGCCGCGCCGGTTGATATTACCGTGGCCAGCAGCGTAGTGCCGACGATTTCGGCCGGATTCATCGAATCATAATTCATCCGGATCGCGATCAGCGTCGTCGGAATGAGCGTAATACTGGCCGTGTTCAAGGCAAGCAGCGTACACATAGCCGGTGAGGCGACTTCCTTGTTCGGGTTCAGCTTCTGCAGCTCCTGCATCGCTTTAATGCCCATCGGAGTCGCTGCGTTGCCGAGGCCGAGCACATTCGCGCTCATGTTCGACATAATGTATCCGATCGCCGGATGGTCCTTCGGCACCGAAGGGAACAAATAGCGTACGATCGGCTGAAGCAGGGATGCGACCTTCTGCAGCAGCCCGGCATCCTCTGCGATGCGCATCATGCCGAGCCAGAACACAAGAATGGAGATGAGACCGAAGCAGACGGTCACGCCGCTCTTGGCGCCGTCCAGCGCCGCCTGCGTAACCGCATCGATATTGCCGTTCACGGCGGCGACGAGGAAGCCGACGACGATGAAAAATAACCATATCCAGTTAATCATCGGTTTCGGTCACCTGCCTGTTGGAGAAAATTCGAACATCGCCCGCAGCGTTAGCTGCACTGCTTCGGACAGCCGGCTCCACATCGATGTGCCGAGCCGCAGCGCCTGAGCGCCGAACGCGGAACGGTCCGGTTCGAGCAGCCGCGGATCGTTCTTCATATATAACGGAACCGAGCCGATCTTGCGGCCTTCCAGATAATACTCCAAAGCGCCGAGATCCCCTAGCCGGTAAGCCGCGGAGTTCGGATCCGTCGGTAGGACCCGGCTCGTCACTCCCGACGCTTCGCCCGCGGCGAACGGGTAGCGCAGCGTGGCGCCTGCCGCAGCCTGCAGCTTTGTGCCGTCCGCATCGGCTGAGCCGGGCAGATCGACCGGATCCCCCTTGCCGATCAGCTTCTCCAGCGGAAAATATTTGAACCCGTAATCCAGCAGCCGCTGATGATCGTTCCAGTCATCGGAGTCGTTCAGCGTAATCACGGCAAGCTGACGGCCGTCGCGCGTCGCCGACGAGGCCAGGCAGCGCTTCGCCAGCTTCGTGTAACCGGTTTTCACGCCGTCCGCTCCCTCGTACAATGTCAGCATTTTGTTTTTATTTTTCCACTGGTAATCCCACTTCTCGTTCGGGTTCGGGGCGGTTTTCATCTGCGTCTTCACGATTTCGCGGAACGTCGGATTTTGCATCGCGTACGCCACCAGCTTGGCCATATCGTTGGCAGTCGAATAGTGGCCGTCCTGATTCAGTCCGGTAGGATTCTGAAACTGCGTTCGCTCCATACCGATCAGCCGGGCCTTCTCGTTCATCATATAGGCGAAGCCAGCCTCGGAGCCCCCGATATGCTCGGCGATCGCCGTCGCCGCATCGTTGCCGGAGCGCAGCATCATGCCATACAGCATGTCGCTGAGCTTCATCTCTTCGCCCAGCTTCAAATAGATCGACGAGCCTTCTTTCCCGAACGCGTTCTTGCCGACTTTCACCTTGTCCGACAAGTTGCCGTGCTCAATGGCGACGATGGCCGTCATGATTTTCGTCAGGCTGGCAATCAGCATCTGCTTGTCCCCTTGCTTCGAATACAGCAGCCGCCCGCTCGTCACATCGATGAGCGCCGCCGCCTGCGCCTGCGTCGATATCTCCGGCGCCGCCGCCGCGCCGCCAGGCTGCCACCACGCCACTATCATCGCCAGGGCCAGCCCCAGAAGCATCGCTCGTCTCATGTTGATCCTCCCTTGTCCTGTCCAACATATGGTACAAGTATATGCGGTAGGCCCGAGAGTATGTCCCATGCGGCAAGCTTGCGAACGAAGAAAAGCGCCGCCCCCTGAGGGACGGCGCCGAATTAGCCCGCTGCTGCATCTACATGATCGATCATTATCGTCAGCTTCTGGGTCAGATCCACTTCGTACGGCTGAGCGAGGCGCTCGCCGGCGGGGTTAAACAAAACCCTGACGACCGGCCGCTGCGGAGCCGCAGGATGAATATCGGTAACGACCCCCTTCTCGCCGGTGCTTAGCGTTACGGTAATGCCCATCGGATAAATAGCGACATGATCGCGGAAGAAAGCTATTTTTTTCTGATCGTATAAAGTACCTGCTCCGGTAAACAATATTTCCATCGCCTGATGCGGCAGCATCGCTTCGCGGTGAGCTCTATGCGTCGTCATCGCATCGTAGGAGTCGGCAATGGCGATCCACTTCGCATACTCGTGAATCTCCGCTCCTTTGATACCGCGCGGATAACCGCTGCCGTCTATACGCTCATGATGCTGGAATGCGCAGTGCGCCGCAATAAGCGGCATATTCGGCTCATCCTTCAGCAGCTTGAAGCCGAGCTCCGTGTGCGTCTGGATCTCCTTGTACTCTTCCGGGGTCAATACCCCCGGCTTGCGGAGCAGCGCCCAGTTGATTTTCGTCTTGCCGATGTCGTGCAGCAGCGAGCCGAGCCCGAGCACCGTCAGCTCCTCCCGCGTATAGCCGAAAGCCATCCCGAGCATCACGGTGTAAATGCTTACATTTAAAGAGTGCTGATAGACGTAATTGTTCAAAACGTTCATATTCATCAGCATAATTAAAGCGCCTTGATTTTCTTTCAGATCGTCGATGATCATCTGCATCAAGTTTCCAAACGACTTGCCGAGTGCGGGTGCTCGCGAAAACTTCTTTTTGGCCGAGTCTTCCATGAAAGCCCCGAAATGCGTACGTATTTCAGTAAGCGCTTTCCGCCTTGTCTCGTCGCTAAGCGGGTCGTTCACATCAATATCATCTGTGTCGGGATCCTCGATGTAAAGAAAATCGACGCCAAGCTGTCCCAAGCGAATGATGAGAGCCTGACTTAATTCGACATGGCGCCCAAGCAAAATGACGCCGTCCTCGTTAAAGACCGCTTTCGCAAGCCGCATGCCCGGAACGCATGATTTCGTTGGCAGCAGCCGCATAAATCCGTTATCTCCCCCGCTTTCCCGATACCTCTCCTTATGATAAAAGAAAGCGAAAAAAAGAGCAATATGGCATGGGTCGGAAGTCCCTGTTTTTTTTCGTGACCACTGGTTTAAAAAGTACGGCGAAGGACACGATAAATGGCGATAAGCCTTCTACAATCTCCTTTAACTGCGAGGGACCGCCCATGCTCCATCGATACCGCCCGCTCGTCGCCGCCGTCTGGTCCGCCGCGATACCCGGCTTCGGTCAAATGTACAACCGTCAGCTTGGCAAGGCCGTTATTTTCATTGTTTTGGAAGTGCTAATTAACGACAAGTCCCATCTCAATACGGCGATCTTCTACTCTTGGCTGTTCCAGATCCAATCGGCGCAGCAGTCGATCGACTATCAATGGCTGTTATTTTACCCCTGCTTCTACATTTATGCCATCTACGACGCATATCATTTCTGTTGTAACCGTTTAAGAATCGCAGAGCCTGCCGGCATTGTCGTACCTTTCGTCGTCACCTGGCTGTTAGGTACCGTTTCGGTCATTTTCAGTTCGGGGCAAAGAGTTTTTTACGGCCTTGAGCGAATCGGTCCTGTCTTCCTGGGTGTTCTCGTTATTCTGGTTTGTTTGGTAGGCGGCTGCTGGCTTGTGGTCTGGAGATCGAGGCGGAAGGGCTTGCCGTAACCGAAGCTTGTTTCGGCTGCATTATTGCGGGCGGCGTTCGGATTACATACTTGGCATAGTCGGCTTCATACATGTCATGAGACCATCTTGTGAAAAATTTATCGGCGGCCCTGCAGCCGGATTGAAACAGATCCATGCTCAGCTCCGTGGATAAATCGAATTGGGTCGCATGAACTTGATCGGCCGGAATTTTAATCGTCCGGAAGCGGTTGGCTTCTTCGATATAACGTTCGTCGTGCGCATCCATCATCGTACTGAACAACGCCGTAAGCATGGAGATCGGCCCGCTGATTTGGCGCAGCCCGTAGCTTGCTTTGCCGACGAGCTGGAAGCCGATCGTTGGCCGCGAGCTGCCCGGATCGGTGTGCTGGTCGAACAGCCAGAGCGGGAAATTGCTGAGCAGGCCGCCGTCGACAATATACACATACTGCCCGCGCGGATCCGGTTTCGTCCGTCCGTCGCCCGAATAATGACGGCGAATAATAACCGGGTCGAAGAAATACGGAATGGAGGTACTCATTCGGACCGCTTTGGAAATATAGAAGCGGTTCGGATCGATACCGTATTGAGCGATATCGTCAGGCAGCACCAGCAGCTTGCCCTGGGAAATGTCGGAGGCGATAATGCGCAGCTTGCCTGGCTCCAGATCGCCGAACGTACGAATGCCTTTCGCCTCGAGCTTTTGCCTGACCCAATATTCCAGCGCTTCCCCGGAGTACAGCCCTTTCTTCATCAGGAGCCGTATGGCCGGTCCGACAAACCTCACATTGTAGATCGACGAACGTTTTAGAAAATTGCGGAACGGCATATCGAGAATCATCCGTTTCATCTCTTCGCCGCTGTAGCCGGCCGCAAGGAACGATGCGATGATGGCCCCGGAGGACGTACCCGCCACACGGTCGAAGGCGAACCCTCGCTCCTGCGCGGTCTGGACCGCTCCGGCAAGGCCGATTCCCTTCACGCCGCCGCCTTGAAACACTCCATGAATAAGCAAGCTGCCGCCCCCTTACCGAGCCGAACGCTTTGTTTTCCTGTTACTCTGTATGTATGTCGGGCGTGCTTGATTATATGTACTGTGGGAAAAATAAAACACCCGCGTTACCCGCGAGTGTTTACGATTCGAGATCCAGCTCGTTGCGAATGGCCTGCAGCTCCACCAGGCGGTTCGGATCGCGCCGGAAATATTCGACCAACGTTTCGATGCATGTGATGGAGTCCCAGCTTAGATGGTGCTCGATGCCTTCGACGTCCTTGTAAATATTTTCGCCCTGAACACCGATCATCGTCAGAAATTGCTCCAGCAGAGCATGACGGTCGACAAGACGCTTCCCCATTTTTTTACCTTTGGATGTGAGGACGAGGCCGCGGTATTTTTCATAGACAAGGTAATTGTCTTTATCGAGCTTCTGAATCATCTTCGTAACGGATGACGGATGGACCTCCAGCCCTTCCGCAATGTCGGAAACACGCGCATAGCCCTTCTCGTCGATCAGCTTATATATGCGTTCCAAGTAGTCTTCCATACTGGGTGTCGCCATGCGCCTTCCCCCTGTACCTTTAACCTGTCGTGACAGCCTTTAAGTATGATACCTTGTCCGGACCTTTCGTGCAAGTCCGCGCGTGCATCGCCGGAACCGTAAGGGTGCCGGTCAGCATTTGCCACGTTTCCCGCCAGGCGCCGCGGACATACTATGACCGATTCCACATCGGTGTGAAGGGAGATCGGGCGATGTCGACAATTACGCTGGAACGGCCCGTTCGCAGCACCGCCGAATTCGTTCCCGAGCTCGTCTATTTCGAGCCGGCTGCGCTGGATTACCCAAAGGGCCAGCGGATACACGAATGGGCGAAATCGCAAGGCCTGGAAATACGCGTCACCTCCTCGCACAATCGGATCACAAATTTGCCGGGGGAGTCGGAGCTCGAGAAATACCGGATTGCCAAGCGGACGCTCGTCGTCGGCATCCGGAAGACGCTCGATTTTGACCAGTCGAAGCCGTCCGCCGAATATGCGATTCCGATCGCAACCGGCTGCATGGGACACTGCCATTATTGTTATTTACAAACCACGCTTGGGGCGAAGCCGTACATTCGCGTCTACGTCAATACCGACGATATTCTACGCAAAGCGAAGCAGTATATCGACGAACGGGCGCCGGAAATTACCCGCTTTGAAGCCGCCTGTACGTCCGATCCTGTCGGGCTTGAGCATATCTCCGGCTCGCTAAAGGAATACATCGAGTTCATGGGCCGGGAGCCGCTCGGCAGACTCCGCTTCGTAACCAAATATCATCATGTGGAGCCGCTGCTTGATGCGAAGCATAACGGGCATACGAGGTTTCGCTTCAGTGTGAATGCCGATTACGTCATTAAAAATTTCGAGCCTTCGACATCCGCTTTCGCCGATCGGATCGATGCCGCGGGCAAAGTGGCGCGCGCCGGCTATCCGCTCGGATTCATTATTGCACCGATTATTTGGCATGACGGGTGGGAGAAAGGCTATGCCGAGCTGCTGGAGAAGCTGCATGACACCCTTCCGCCGGAAGCGACCCGCGACCTCACCTTCGAAATGATCCAGCACCGCTTTACGAAAACGGCGAAACGCATCATCGAGCAGCGCTATCCGAAGACAAAGCTGGAAATGGACGAGGAGAAGCGCAAATACAAATGGGGTCGCTGGGGCCAAGGCAAGTACGTATACCCGGACGAGCAGGCGACCGCTTTGCGGGAGTTTATTACCGAGCATATTTTCGAAAAATTTCCCGATGCCAAGATCGAGTACTTCACATAATAAAGAAGGTCCCCCGCCTATGCACTCAAGCTGCAACAAAAGGCCCTTCGCTCATCGCGAGGGGCCTTGCCTGCCTTCTCGGTAAAACTATACCGGCATTAAAATTTCATCCACTCCGGCGTAATGCTGTTCAGCCAAATCGTGATGCGCGTCATCTGGTCGGTGTACAGAAGCGCGGCAATGACGATCAGGACCGCGCCACCGATTTTCATCAGCAGGCTCGAGTATTTCAGTATCCACTTCGTTGTGGAAATAAAGAATGACAGCACGAAGAAAGGAATGGCGAAGCCGAGCGTATACGCGGTCGTCATCGCGAACCATTCCCCGGATTGCGTTGCGGTATAGGCCGAGATCGACAGCAAGATCGGACCGATGCACGGCGACCAGCCCGCAGCGAAGCCGAGGCCGATCAGGACGGAGCCGAGGTATCCGGCGGGGCGCCAGCCAATCTGCAGCTTCCGCTCCTTCATGAGCCACTGCGGCTGAAACCAGCCGATCAGGAACAAGCCCATGACCAGCATGAGCACGGCAGCCAGCTGGCGCAGCAAGTTGCGGTACTCCACGAACGTATCGCCGACGATCGAGGCCCCGATGCCGAGCGTATAGAAAATAATCGAGAATCCGACGATAAAGCTTAGCGTATGCAGCATCGTCCGCATCCGTTCGCGTCCCGTGGAGTCGCCCGACTTCAGCTGCGATACCGAAATACCGGTCATGTAGGACAAATAGGACGGATACAGCGGCAGGCAGCACGGCGAGATGAACGAAACAAAGCCTGCCCATAGAGCAATCCATATATTCACTTGCGACATGCTGTTCCTCCTAGCCCGACCGGCGTAAGCTGAATTTCACGGTAAGAATAACAATCAGCATCGTAATCAATGCCAGTACAACGGTAGCTCCCGGAGCCAGGTCCCACACCCCGGCGGAAACGAGGCCGAGGATGACGGCCGTCTCCGAGAACACGATCGCCATAACGACCGAGTGCCGGAAGCTGCGGCCGACGACGAGCGAGCAGGCGACCGGGATGGTCAGCAGCGACGACACGAGCAAGGCGCCGACGATTTTGATCGCTACGCAAATGACGAGTGCCGTCAGCATCGTGATGACGATATTGTAGGCACGCACCGGCAAACCGCTGACCCCGGCTGCTTCTTCATCGAAGAAAATCAGGAAAAATTCCTTGAAATGCGCGGCTATGACGGCAATCACAAGCGCGCATACGACGCCGACGACAGCGATATCGGTGTTGTCCAGCGTGTAAATGCTGCCAAAGAAATAGCTGTTCACGTTCGTACTGAAGTCGCGTCCGAGCGTGAACAGCAACGTCGCTAAAGCGATGCCTCCGGACATAATGATCGCGATCGACAGCTCCGCATACGTCTTGTACGTCTTCCGCAGCAGTTCGATCGCGAACGACGCGAGCAGCGCGAAGAGAAGGCCGATGGCGAGCGGATATACGTTGATAAGGAAGCCGAGCGCGATGCCGGCGATCGAGACGTGCGCCAGCGTGTCGCCGATCATCGAAAGGCGCCGCAGCACGAGGAACGTCCCCATGAGCGGCGCAGCCAGGCCGATCAAAATACCGCCGATGATGGCCCGTTGAAAAAAAGGTTCGAGAAAAATGTCCACTGCCTGCGTCTCCCCTGCTGATTACGTCACTTCCGCGAACTCCGGACGCTCCGGATCGAGTGAATGGGTCAAATTCGTTTCGCCGCAATCTTCCGGCGCATGCGTATGCTTTACATAAAACTTCAGCTTGCCGCAGCTCTGTGCAGGTTCTTTGCCGAGGTACGCTTCCATCATGTCCATATCGTGGGATACCATCAGGAACGTAATGTGATGATGCTCATGCATATGCCGAATTAATTGAAAAAATCCGCGCTGAGTCTCGGCGTCGATACCGACGGTAGGCTCGTCGAGAATGAGCAGCTCCGGATTATTGACGAGCGCCCTGGCGAGGAAAGCGCGTTGCTGCTGCCCGCCGGACAGCTGGCCGATGCGCCGCGAGGCGAGATCGGCGATTCTCATAACGTCCATCGCATCGTCGATTTTGCGCTGGTCGCCGCGCGTCAATCGTTTGTACAGCTTGCTGCGCCCGTACAGGCCGGACTCGACGACCTCCCGCACCGTTGCCGGGAAGAGCGGGTTGAAGCTGTTTTTTTGCGGCACGTAGCCGATCCGCTCCCACTGCTTGAACGCAGTCAAAGATTGGCCGAACAAACGAATTTCGCCTTCGGTCGGCTTAAGCAAACCTACGAGCAGACGGAGCAAGGTTGACTTGCCTGCTCCGTTCGCTCCGATCAATCCGACGAAATCCCGTTCCAGCACTTGAAAAGATAAGTTGTCGATGACGAGCTTCTGCTCATATAGAAACGACAGCCGGTCAATCTCGACGATCGTGTTATGACATGAAAGGTTCAGTGACGATCCATTGTTGTTCGGCTCCTGCTCCATAGCGGCAGCCTCCTTGCAATCGTTGAATTTGCTAATGATCTACAGCCTATTGTAGCGCTTTAACCAGCTGCTGTAAATTTTTCTCCATGATCGACACATAATCTTCACCGTTCTTTTGCTGCTCCTCCGTCAAGCCTTCCAGCGGATTCAGCACGGCCGTCTCCACACCGGCGTCCTTTGCCAGCGTCTTGGCCAGCTTGTCGGATACGAGCTCCTCGAAGAAGATCGTGCGCACCTGGTGCTCTTTAATGAAGGTAGTAATGTTCTTCATTTGCTGTGCGGTCGGCTCGGCGTCAGGCGAGAGCCCCATGATCGGCATTTGAGTCAAACCGTAATCACGGCACAAATACCCGAACGACTGGTGGGACGTAACAAGCTCCTTTTGCTTCACTTTGCCTAGCTGCTCTTTGTACTTCGCATCGAGGGCGTCCATGCTCTCGGTAAAGCTCTTGTAGTTCGCTTCGAACTCCGCCTTGTGCGCAGGATCGGCTTTGATCAGAGCTTCCTTGATATTGTCGCCGATAATTTTGGCGTTCGACGGGCTCAGCCAGATGTGCGGATCGACCCCTTCTTCACCATGAGCATGTTCATCGCTCTTTTCCTCATCACCGTGCCCGTGCCCGTCTTCTTCCGCCTCCTCCAGCTTCAGAAGCGGTACGTTATGGCTAGCCTCGACGACGATCGGACCGTCCGCCGGAATCGACTTCAGCACATCGTCCACCCAGCCTTCAAAGCCGGCTCCTTCATACACAAAGACGTCGGCATTATTCAATAGCTGCAGGTCGCGGCTCTTCGGCGTCCAGTCATGAGCCTCTACACCGGCCGGAACAACATTAATGACGTTCACATGCTCGCCGCCGATCTTCTTGGAAAAATCATACAACGGGTAAAAGCTAGCCACGACATTGACTCTGTTCGAATCCAGCTGCTTGCTGGCCGACTGGCTGCAGCCGGCCAGCATAGCTGCCGAAGCCACAGCAGCGATAATCAGGGTGGAACGAATATTACGGATACGCATTTCAGGTACACCTCTTTAGTGGTCTCAATTAATCGTAATCATTATGATTTATGTTACCGATTATACGGGTGAGCGGCGAGAAACGTCAAGAAGAAATTCATAATGATTACGATTAAAGGCTGCCGGGCGTACCTCTATTCTTAATGCTGCGATGTCACTTCCATGCCGACTTGTCCCGGCTGCTTCGACATTGACCGGAGCGCAGCGAACGTCATGAAAATACCGGACACCGCAATAACAGCTTCAATGATAAAAGCAAGCGTGACAGCTCCGTTCAAATCCGTAGGCGCCATTGTCTCTAAAGAATGATTTGAGCTCATCGCAGCTGAAATGATCGCCATGATAACTGCCAGACCGACCGACCCGCCAAGCTGCTGCCCCGTTGTGACCAGCGAAGAAGCGATCCCTTGTTCATGCATTTCAATCCCGCTAGATCCCGCAATATACATTGTGGTGAATACGAAGGCTTGACCTATGCCGATAACGATCAGTCCGGGGATCACATGCAACGCCGAGCTTGCCTCCGTGAGAGGAGTCAGCATCATGAAGCCGACCGCTCCGATGGCCATCCCGCTGGCAATAGTGCCTTTGACGCCGAATTTATTGAGCATCTTGTTGATCAGTTTCGCGCCCAGCAGCGCACTGATCGTTAATGGCAGGAAGGTAAGCCCGGACTGGACCGCAGAGTAATGCAGAACTTCTTGTGTGTACAAGGTAAGGAAATAATAAAGCGTACCGAACGATGCCGAGAATAACGCCGCAGTGAGAAAAGCTCCGGTCAAATTACGAACCTTGAGCAGCCGGACAGGAACGAGCGGGTTGGACGTGCGCTGCTCGATGTAAGCAAACAGCATCAGCAATACGGCGCCGATCAAACCGGGAATCCAAACTTCTGCCTGCAGCCAGCCGATTACCGGAGCTTGAATCAAATAATATACAACGAGCACCATGCCTGCCGTAACCGAAAGCGTGCCTGCCGCGTCAAAATGGCGAGTATGAGTTTCCGCCCTGCTCTCCTTAAGAGCGACCGGCGAAAGCAGGATGACGAGAAGCGCAATCGGCACATTAACGAGGAAAGTAGATTCCCACCCGGTGTAGCTGGTTAAAATACCGCCAAGCAGCAGTCCCAGCGAAAGTCCGACCCCGCCCATGGATGCCCAAACCGACATTGCGCGATTCCGTTCCGGTCCTTCCTTAAAGTTGGACATGATCAAAGACAAGGTCGCAGGCGACAGCAAGGCACCGCCAAGACCTTGAATTCCTCTAGCAATAATAAGCGGAAGCTGGGAATCGGCCAGGCCTCCGAGCAAAGAGCCGAGACCGAATAGCCCCATTGCCAGCATGAACATTCTCCGCTGCCCGAGCCAATCCGACAGCCGGCCGCCGACGATCAGGAACCCGCCATAGGTCAAAGAATACGCGCTGACGACCCACTGCAAGGAGTTGGCCGTAAAGCCTAAACTTGCTGCAAGCGAAGGCATGGCAACAAAGACGATCGTATAGTCCAAAGCTAAAATCAACTGGGATAATGCGAGAAGAATCAACGCCAATCCTTTCGGTTTGCCGGTTTTCATGATATCTTTCCTTCCTTTCATTCTTTCTTGACCGTTTAGTCTAATTAGGTTGCAGAATTTCCAGATCATTTAGTCCAAAATGAGCGAAATACAATGAAGCGAACTTGCCGCTCCATTATTTATCGAGTGTTGTGAGAATCACTTCCGTGATATGATCCAATACTACCGGGTCTTGCGTTAATTTAGCGGCTTGCGTTAACGAATATCTCGCGTGATTCAAATATTGCGCATGCGCGCGAGGGTTCATATTGGCGTTAAGTTCTCCCATTTCGCGAGCACGCATTATTGCCCCATAGAACGCATGCTCCAGCCTTGCCATGTCCCGATTGAAAAATGCGGCGATTTCCGGGTTATGCGGCACCTGATCGATGGCGCTGTTCAGAATGAAGCATTCTTTGCGCCGTTCTTCATCCTTCAAGACAGCCGCAACTTCATGAAAGATCCGCGCGATCGCCTCTTTTGCCGAACCGGGCTGTTCCAAGCAGGAAATGACAGCATCGCTCTTCTCCGTGACGTAATGCTTCACCGCGGAAATGAAGAGATCTCTCTTCGTTCCGTAAGTGTCATACAGACTTTGTCGAGCGATGCCCAAGCCATCCAGCAAATGCTGCAGCGTAGTCCCCTCGTAGCCGTAATGTCCGAAAACCTCCATCGCTTTTCGCAATACAATCGATGTATCGAACTCTTTGCTTCTGCCCAATATATGGCACCTCCCTTCTTTGTACATCATACAATTTTCCAGACTGTTTAGTCAAGAAATTTCCGGACTGTTTAGTCAATAAATTTTCCGGACCATTTAGTCTTATTCGAAAAAAATATCGCCTAACGGAGCCCACAAGGAGCTGCCGTCAGGCGTTGGCGGCACAAACGTGCGTTTCTGCACTGCAATTACTTCACAATCGCACCGTTCGGCATGCCGTCCGGCACCGTCGCCAAGGTCAGCTGGTCGCCGGCCGAAGCGGCGAGAATCATGCCCTGCGACAGCTCGCCGCGCAGCTTGGCCGGCTTCAGGTTCGCCACGAGGATCACCTTGCGACCGACGAGCTCCTCCGGCTTGTAATGCTTCGCGATCCCCGACACCACTTGCCGCTTCTCGAAGCCGAGATCCAGCTGCAGCTTCAGCAGCTTGTCGGCGCCCTTCACAGGCTCGGCCGCCAGCACCTGCGCGACGCGCAGCTCGATCTTGCCGAAATCGTCGATGCCGATTTCGTCCTTCGCCTCGCCGCGCTCCACCGCCGGCGCGGCAGGCGCACCTTCCGCAGCGGCCGGAACGGCCTCCGCTGCGGCTGCACCGGCGTCGGCCGCAGCCGCGCCGCCGCCCATCGATTGCGCGATGTATGCAATCTCAGCCGGCACGTCGAGCCGCGGGAACAGCGGCTCCGCCTTCACGACCGAGCCGCCGCTAGGCAGCAGGCCGAACGTGCGGGCGGACGCCAGCGTCGTCAGCTCGCCCGGCTCGATGCCGATCGACGCCCAAATTTTCTGCGGCGTCTGCGTCATGAACGGCTGCAGCAGCACCGAAGCGATCCGCTGCGCCTCCATCAAAGCATACATGACCGAGCCGAGCGTCGGCCTCGTCGCTTCGTCCTTGACGAGCATCCACGGCTGCGTCTCGTCAATGTACTTGTTCGCGCGCCCGATGAGCGCCCATACGGCGGCCAGCGCCTGCGAGAACTCCATCCGCTCCATATGCTCCTCATAGCGGCGGACCGTATCTTCGGCAACCGACATGAGCGAAGCGTCGAACTCCGTCGACCCCGGCTTGAACTCCTGAATAACGCCGCCAAAATATTTGTCCATCATGACGACCGTCCGGTTGAGGAGGTTGCCGAGGTCGTTCGCCAAATCGTAATTGATCCGTTCCACGAACGCCTCCGGCGTGAACGTTCCGTCCAGCCCGAACGGCACTTCCCGCATCAGGAAGTAGCGCAGCGCGTCGAGGCCGTAGCGGTCGATCAGCGTCACCGGGTCGACGACGTTGCCCTTCGACTTGGACATTTTCCCGTCCTTCATCAGAAGCCAGCCGTGCGCAAACACCTTCTTCGGCAGCGGCAGCCCGAGCGCCATCAGCATGATCGGCCAGTAAATCGTATGGAAGCGCACGATTTCCTTACTCATGAGATGAACGTCGGCCGGCCAGTACTTCCGGAACTTGGCATCGTCGTCCGAGCCGTAGCCGAGCGCCGTAATGTAGTTGGACAAAGCGTCGATCCATACGTAAATGACGTGGCGCGGGTTGCCCGGCACCGGAATGCCCCAGTCGAACGTCGTCCGCGACACGGCCAAATCTTCCAGCCCCGGCTTAATGAAATTGTTGATCATCTCGTTCTTGCGCGACTCCGGCTCGATAAACTCCGGATTTTCCTCATAATACTGCAGCAGCCGGTCGGCGTACTTGCTCATCCGGAAGAAATAGCTTTCCTCCTCGACCCATTCCACGGGGCGGCCGCAATCCGGACACTTGCCGTCGACGAGCTTGCTCTCGAGGAAGAACGATTCGTCGGGCGTACAGTACCAGCCTGCATATTTATCGAGGTAGATGTCGCCCTGGTCGAGCAGCTGCTGGAAAATTTTTTCGACCGACTTCTTATGCCGCTCGTCCGTCGTCCGAATGAAATCGTCATACGAGATGTCGAGCTTCTTCCACAGCTCTTTAATGCCGACTACAATGTCGTCGACGAACTGCTGCGGCTTGACGCCTTTCTCCTGCGCCTTGCGTTCGATCTTCTGGCCGTGCTCGTCGGTGCCCGTCAAGTACCATACGTCATAGCCGCTCAGCCGCTTATAGCGCGCCATGACGTCGCCCGCTACGGTCGAGTACGCATGTCCGATGTGCAGCTTGTCGCTCGGGTAATAGATCGGGGTCGTCAAATAAAACGTCTTCCTGTTGTCGCTCATAAACCATGTCCAACTCCATTCGTTAATGTCAATGTAACACAAAAAGCCCCCGTCCTCCTGGGACGAGAGCTTGCACTCACGCGGTACCACCCTGGCTTCCCTCGCCGCTTGCGCGCACGAGGCTCCAGAAGCCGCCGGCATCTTCCGCACGCCCGAAGGCTGCAAAAACGTCCGCCGACGCTTCATATCCCATAACGCGGGACGTTCGACGCTCCCTTACAGCCGCAGCACCCATTGCGCCGCCCGCGGCTTGCTCGAAAGCGTGCTCTCCGGGACCATCTTCGGGGCTTCCTCCCATACCGGCTTTCACCTGGCCCGGCTCTCTGGAGATGGGCGCCTGCCCGTACTTATCCGTTCATCGAGACATTCCATATCTAGTCAAAATATAACGAAAACCGCCCCCCGCTGTCAAGCCGGCGAACCTCCTACCCCGTCTCTGCCTCGCCCCGTTCCTTGCGCGGCGGCACGTAATCGATCCCGCCGGGATGAAACGGATGGCATTTGCAGATGCGCTTCAGCGCAAGCCACGACCCTGCGGCCGGTCCATGCACCTCGATCGCCTCCAGCGCGTAAGCCGAGCAGCTCGGGTAAAAGCGGCACGTCGGCGGCTTCAGCGGGGAAATCCATTTGCGGTAAACATGAATAGGCGCCTGCAGCAGCTTCTTCACGGCCATCTCCAGCCTCCCGTAAGCAGTCGCAATCCCCTCTATTATAGCGCATTTCGCACAGAAAAGAGAATGAAGCGGAGCGTGGAGGGTTACGGCTTTATGAAAGCAGAAGCCCTGCCGCTTGGCCGGACTTTCGGATTAAAATTGCGTTTACCACTCCGCGACCGTACCGTCCTCTTGCCGCCATACCGGATTTTTCCAATCGTGTCCGATCGCGGCCATTTCCCGTACCTTGTCCTCGTTCACTTCGATGCCGAGGCCGGGTCCGGTCAAGTTGTTGACATAGCCGTCCTCATAGCGGAACACGGATGGATCCTTGAGATAATCCAACAGATCGCTGCCCTGGTTGTAATGAATGCCGAGGCTCTGCTCCTGAATGAACGCGTTCGGCGAGCACGTGTCGAGCTGCAGACATGAGGCCAGCGCGATCGGTCCGAGCGGGCAGTGCGGGGCAACGGCGACGTCATAGGCTTCGGCCATAGCGGCAATTTTGCGGGTCTCCAGAATGCCGCCGGCATGGGAAAGATCCGGTTGAATAATGTCGACGATGCCCTGAGCAAGCAGCTCCTTGAAGCCCCAGCGGGTGTACATCCGTTCCCCGGTCGCGATCGGACACGAGGTGTAACGGGCGATTTCCTTCAGGGCTTCATTGTTTTCCGGCAGCACGGGCTCCTCAATGAACATCGGTCGGAACGGCTCAAGCTCTTTGGCGAGAATTTTGGCCATCGACTTATGTACCCGTCCGTGAAAATCAATCCCGATGCCTACATCGCCTCCGACCGCCTCGCGCACGGCCGCAATCCGGGCGAGTGCAGCATCCACTTTGCTGTAGGAATCGATGTAGTGCATTTCCTCCGTCGCGTTCATTTTTACCGCAGTAAAGCCCGCCTCCACTTGCCGCTTCGCCGCCTCTCCGACATCGCTCGGCCGGTCGCCGCCGATCCAGCAGTAGACGCGCGTCCGGTCGCGGCATGCGCCGCCAAGCAGGTCATAGATCGGCGCGTTGTAGAACTTGCCTTTAATATCCCAAAGCGCCTGCTCGATCCCCGATATTGCGGAGGTCAGTACCGGACCGCCCCGATAAAAGCCGCCCCGGTACAACACTTGGAACATGTCTTCAATCCGCATCGGATCTTGGCCGATGATGTGACCGCTCATTTCCTTAACCGCAGCGGCTACAGTGTCCG
This sequence comes from Paenibacillus chartarius, assembly GCF_042432825.1. Lineage (NCBI taxonomy): Bacteria > Bacillati > Bacillota > Bacilli > Caryophanales > Paenibacillaceae > Paenibacillus > Paenibacillus chartarius. Next base: position 299,585 of record NZ_JBHLWN010000077.1, read on the forward strand.
CTTTGCCTTCGACGACCGGTTCTCCCCATCCCGTGATGCCTTCGTCCGTTTCCACCTTGAGAAACAGCCATCGGGGAGGTACTTTGAACAGCTCCAGGTTTGTAATTTTCATCGGTTCGTCTCTCCTTCTTCGTTAAGAGAATTGGTCCCGGTATTCCTGCGGGGTCATGCCGTATTGCTTCTTGAACGCGTGATTGAACGAATGCGGACGCTGATAGCCGAGCTTGGCGGCGATCTCGTAAATTTTTTCTTGGCTGTGCTTCAGCATATGCTCGGCTTTGTCCATTCTGATGCGGTTCATGTAGTCGCTCAAATTTTCGCCGGTTTCCAGCTTGTAAATTTTGGACACATAGACCGGATGCAGGTACACATGATCGGCAATGGACTGCAGCGACACATCGCTGGCCAGGTTCGTTTCGATGAAGGACCGGATATCGTTGATGAGCGATTGCCGGGAGTTCCGCGTTTCCTGCTCGGCATCCTGCTTCAGCTGATGGAGCACGCGGTATGCCCAGCCGCGCAGCTGGTTAACGGTACGGAAAGGCACGCCTTCCGTCATCCGGTCGTAGTCCCCTCCGATCAGCTCGTGAAGCGGCCTGCCGTTCTTATGCGCGATATAGGCGAAGGCCGATGCCATACAAAAATACACCTCAAGCAGATGCTCCTGGGATTCCGAATAAGTCGTCTCCAGTTCGGATAGCACCGCAGACAGCTTCTCCTCGATGTCCGTCCAACGCCCCGCCTCCAGGAGCTGATGCAAGGTAGGCGGCTCGTACAGGCTCTGCAGCGAAGTCAGCCCGGTCCGGCCATCCTCCTCCTGCAGCCTCATGAGCAGCTCCCGCTCGCTGCCGATCCGCTGGCGAAAGGCGCTCAAGGAGCGTTGATATAGCGGCTGGAGGTCGGCGGGAAACGTTCCCCATGTGCTGACCATGATGGATATGCTGCCCTTCAGATAGTCTCTTACCGCCGATTGCAGTGCACTGGCGGTTCGTTCGAACCACGCGCCATCCTCCTTAGTCGCCGAGTTCGGCTTCAGCTTCATGACGAACACCAAATACCCGTAATCGTCTTTCGTATGCCATGAGTCGCAGTGCTCGGCATACAGCTCTTCGACCATATTGGACACGGCGTATTCGAGGAGCGAAAGGCTGCGCCAGTCATAATCGAGGAAGTACGATTCCAACCGGATCATCATGATGACGAACGGGTGATTCTCGAAATCCGGCAGCTCCAGCGCCTGCATCTTGTCCCGCAGCGTCTTCTCAGACAGCCTGCGGCCCTGCAGCAGCTCGTTCAACAAGTTTCCGCGCAGCAGCGGCAAATGCTCCTTGAACGTATACGTCAGCCGCTGCTTGGACACGACCTCCTCCCATTCGGCCTGCAGCTTATCCTTGACACGCTTGACGGCGGCCAGCAATTGTTGCTCGGTGATCGGCTTAAGCAAGTAATCCTCCGTCCGCTGAGCGATCGCTTCCTTCGCATATTCGAATTCGGAATATCCGGACAGCAGCAAGCACTTCGTCTTCGGCCAGCGGCGGTTAATTTCGCCGAGCAGCTCCAGGCCGGACATACCCGGCATTTGGATATCCGAGATAATGATGTCAATCGACCACTGAGCCAGCAGCTGAAGCGCCTCCCGACCGGATAACGCCTTATGCACCTGCTCGATTCCGATGGACGCCCAGTCGATCGTCGCATACAGCCGTTCGACGACATGGATTTCGTCGTCGACGATTAAGAGTTGGGCCATGCGGTATGCTCCTTTACTGTCGTATGCGGCAGCTGCGCCGTGCCGCGGCTCCAGGTCAGGATTGCCCGCAGTCCGCCTTGGTCGCCGTGTTCGAATGCAAGGCCCGAGCCTTCTCCGAATTCATAATACAGCCGGTGATGCACGTTCCACGTTCCGCAGCCGATTTCATCCGACATCTGATCGTCCAATTGCTTTACGAGCAGCTTGAGCTCTTCCTTGCTGAGCCCGGCGCCGTTATCCTCGACAACGATCCGATTGAAGCGCTCGTCCTGCCCGCCGGTTATCGTGATCCGGTCGCCGTCGGGCGTCTTGTCGATGCCGTGCACGATCGCATTTTCCACAAGCGGCTGCAAAATCAAGCGCGGGACGCGCTCGCCCAGCATCTCATCCGGAACGGAAATGTCAAAATGAAGGCGGTGGATGCGAAGGTTCTGGATATTGAGATAATGGCGGACGTGCTCCACCTCTTCCCGCAGCGTCACCGTCTGCTTCTCCGCTCTCGTCGTATAGCGGTAAAACTCCGCCAAATTTTGCGACATGGCGACGACGGACTCCTTGTCCCCGAGTTCTGCGGAATTAATAATAAAGAACAGCGAGTTGTACAGGAAATGCGGATGAATCTGCGCTTGCAAATGCTTGAGCGTCGCTTCGCGCGAACGTATTCTTTCGGCGTAAACGTCTTCTATCAGCACTTGAATTTGCTCGGCCATTTCATTAAACCTCTGGATCAGATAGTCGAATTCATTTTTGGCGTGATAAGCAATGCGCGTAGACAGATCGCCGCGCTTCATCTTCTGAACGCTTCGGATCATATTGATAATCGGGACTTGAACGTTGCGATACAGCAGGAACGCGGCGAGAATGCTCATGATCAACAGCAGCCCGATCGTAACGTAGAACAAGTTGCGGCTCATCGTAATCGGCGACATGATTTTCTGCACCGGCACGTAATCGATCAAGAACCAGCCGGCGAGCTGTGCGGACCCGACATAGCTGACCAAATACCGCTGTCGATCTATGTCGACCAGCTGCTGACCGGCGCCGCTTAGCGGTTGACCGGCAAGCCGGGCGATAATCGAAGCGGTGACGCCGGCATCCGACGTACTATTCATTATCGAAGGATAGTCCGCATGATACAAGAACGGATCGCTTCTCCGGTCCTGTTTGTAGACGTCGAGCAGATGGATGATATTTTGATTGTCGAACCTCACCTGATAAAGAGCGGCGGTCTGGTACAGCGTCTCGGCGCGGAACGGCTCGCCGACTTCCCTGATGAACGATCCGTTTCTCCCGCTCGCCGAGTCGTACATCCATGTCCGGTAAATCGGCCGGTTCGTCGACAGCAAGTCGGCACCGTTCAAGAAGATGCTTGACGATAACGCCGTATGCTCCTTCGTCAGCGCCAAGGTCAGCTCGTTCCTCCAGCCGCCGGAAACGCTTTGCAGGCTAAGCTTCTCCTGGATGCGGGACTGCGCTTTCAAGCGGTCGTAGCCCGGCGAACCCGATTGATCGATATACTCTCTGATATACGGATCGTACCCGAGAATGACCGGAAACATCGACAGCTGCTCGATGTTCGCATCCAGCTGATGCAGGAAGAAGGACAGCTGGTTCAAATTCGCCGACTCGATTTGCTCCTGCACGACGCGGTTTGTAATCTGATTCGTTAAGCCGTACAGAATCAAGATCGGACAGAGAAGCAGCAGGAGCAATATGACAATCTTGCTGAAAATATTCAGTCTGAACGGCATTCGCCGATCTTCCTTTCCGTCTCGTCACGTTGTCCCCTAAGTGTAGCATAAGAGACTCCGCGAATTCACGCTCACCCCCCGCTTACCCTTTGACGGCGCCGGCGGCGAGACCGCTGACGACATAACGCTGCGCAAGCAGGGCAATGATCAGTACCGGAAGCGTAATGATACATGCCGCGGCCATAAGCGCTCCCCAATTGATTTCCGAATACGACATGAAATTGAATACCGCGATCGGAAGCGTCTTTGTCTTGTCTCCGGCCAAAATGATCGAGAACATGAAGTTGTTCCACGAGAAAATAAACGAAAGCAGCGAAGAGGTTATAACCCCCGGACCTGAAATCGGCAAAATAATGCGCATAAACACCTGATGGTGCGAGCAACCGTCAATGAGCCCCGACTCTTCGATCTCCGTCGGAAGCGCTTCGAAGAAAGAGATCATAATCCAAATAATGAACGGCAAGCCGACGAGCATATGGCTCAAAATCAAGGCGGCATACGTATCGACCAGTTGAACCTTGGAGAACAAAATAAACCACGGAATCAAAAACGTAATGCCCGGAATGATACGCGCGACCAGAATGAGCAGACCAAGCTTATGCAGATGGTGCCTCGCAATCGCATAGGCGGCCGGCAGTCCGAGCAGCAAGGACAGCAGCGTCGAGCCGAGCGCGACGATGAAGCTGTTTACGATAAATTTCAGGAAGTCGTATTCTTGGAACACGCTTGTGTAATTTTTTGTCGTTGGCTTGAAGATGAACAACTGATCCGTCGACATGATTTGCGCCTGCGTTTTGAAAGATGCCAGCAGCATCCATACGAACGGGAAAGCGAACACGACAATCACGACATACGTGAGGATCGACTGGGTAAAGCGAAGACCTCGATGTTTCCTCATGCCGCTTCCTCCAATCGCTTGCGAATCCGAATCAACAGTAAGGTAAGCCCCATGACGATAGCGAAGAAGAGGACAAGCAGAGCCGAGGCTGAGCCAAGCTTAAAGTATTGAAAGCCTTGTACATAGCCGTACAAGTTGAGCGTCTCCGAAGCGAAATTCGGACCGCCTTGCGTCGTGGCGTAAATGATGTCGAACGTTTTCAGCACATCAATGAGACGTAGCATGGCGGCAACCAAAATCGTCGGTCTCAGCAGCGGCAGCGTGATCGACCAAAACTTCCGCCAAGGGCTGGCCCCGTCAACGTCGGCAGCTTCATAAGGATCGCTTGGCAGCGTAGCGATGCCGGCCATAATAATCAGCGAGATCATCGGCGTCCATTGCCAAACGTCGACGATGACAAGCGACGGAATGACTTGGCTCGGGTCCGCGATCCAAAGCAGCGGCTCCAGGCCGAGCGTCTTCAGCATCATGTTCGCCGCGCCGATCGACGGTTCATAAATGAGCATCCATACGAGGCCCATCGCCACCGGTGTCGCGACCATCGGCAGCAGGAATACGGTTTTCACGAGACTTTTCCCTTTAAATTCCCTGGACAGCAGAACGGCGGTAGCGATCCCAAGCACGACTTCGGCGGCTAGAGCGGCAATGGTAAAATAAAACGTCGATCCTACCGCGTGCCAAAACCGTTCGTCGCGAAACAGCTCGATATAATTCGAGAAGCCTACCCATTTGGGCGGCGTCGTTGCCGACATGCTCCATTCAAAGAAGCTGAGCCGAACGGTATATATGATCGGGAACAGCATCATCAGCAGAACGAACAGTACAGCCGGCAGCGTATAAATCCATTTCAAGTTGCGGTCAAACCAGCTATATTGCATGTCGGTTCATCCTTTCCGTAATGGAAAAGGGTCATTCGCATGACCCTTTTCGCAGCGTTGACGTTATTTGGTCTTGTCTTTGTCAATAATCGCTTGCAGTGCTTGATTCGCCTTATCGGCTACTGCTTGAATATTCGTATCGCCGGTCATCACCTTCTGGACGATTTCGCCTACGGCGTCGCGGGCTTCGCCGACGGAGATGACGGTCGGACGGTCATGGTCGACACCGCCCTTGGCGCTTTCCTTGATGACCGGAGCGAGCTCTTTCGGGAAGCCGACGGAGCCTTCCGGATTATCCCAGACGGAAGCGCGCGCACCCGGGTTGCCTTTTTGCTGCGTCTTCAGCACGACGTCCTTGCTCGTCGCCCATTGGATAAACGCCCACACTGCTTCCTTATTAGCTGACTTGGCATTCATGGCGAGTCCCCACGACGTGATATTGTACGGCTTGGAGCCCGCTGCACCTGCCGGGAATAAGGCGAAACCGACTTGATCCGCGATCTTGGACTTGGACGGATCCGTCGCATTGCTGTAGATCGAATTCGCGTCCGTGTAGAACGCCACTTTGCCTTGAGCGAAAATGCCGATCGCCTGCGGCCAAGACATGTTCAGCACGCCCGGTGGACCGTAATCCTTCAGCAGCGTCCCGTACGTGGTGAACGCTTTAATCGCTTCCGGCGTATTGATCGTCGCTTTATCGCCCTTCATAAAGTCTCCGCCTTCGGAGTACAGGAATGACGACACCTGCGTGACTAGCGGCGAACGCTGGCCGCGGGCGACAAAGCCGTAAATTTCATTCTTCGGATCATGTAGCTTCTTGACGGCCGCCGCGAGCTCGTCGAGCGTCTTCGGCACGGCGATGCCCGCCTTCTGCAGCAAATCTTTGCGGTAGTACAAAATTTCCTGCTCGGTAATGACCGGAATGCCTACCAGCTTGCCGTCAACCGTCGTTGACCCGATGGCCGATTTGGAGAAATCGTTGAAGTCGTAGGCCGGATCTTTCGTCGTATATTCGTCCAGCGGGTGCACCCAACCGTTCTTGTAGAACAGCTTGCCTTCCTGCAGCGGACGATACATGAACACGTCCGGCGTTGCCGAGCCGGAAGTAAACTGGACAGTCAGCTTCTGGGTCAGCTGATCCTCGAAGAAGCTTTCGACCTTCACCTTGATCCCCGTTGCCTGCTCGAAGTCTGGCAGAAGCGGCTTAATCGCTTCCGCCCAAGGGTGGTTGGCCGTTACGAGGTTAACCGTCTTACCCGCGTGAGGCTTGGCGTTCGGTTCGTTTCCAGCCGTCTTCTTCGCATCCGTTGCCGCATTCGTTTGTTCATTCGATGCCGTATTCGTATTCGCGCTGCTGCCGCAGCCCGCGGCCATTGCCGCCGCTACGACGATGACGGTGCCAGTGCTCATCCACTTGCGGAATGTAGTTTTCATGGTTGACCTCCCGGATGTTGTTGTCTGATAGGAAAGCGTTTTCCTTCATGTATTTACTTTACCTTATCATACACTTTGCAAGATATAACGAATCCTAAACATCGATAACTACGAATAAACAAACTTGTCCATAAGAGCTCACGAAAAAAAAGCTCCCGTCCAACGGACGAGAGCCATACAATCATATGTAAAATGCGGTGGGGCTTAGTCGCTCACTCGTCCCGCTCCGACAAATACAGCATCCGCTCGCCGGGAACGAGCATCTTGAACTTCTGCTGCGGATAATAGCGCTGAATATAGTCGACGAAGTAAGCCGGATTTTCCGTGTTCTTCTCGAACAAATCGTAATGCAGCGGAACGAGCAGGTCTGCGCCGATGTGGCGCCCGAGCTCCACCGCCTCGCGGAAATCCATATTGCCGACAAGACCTTTGGCGAAACGGGCGAAGTCGCGTCCGTTAATCGGCAGCATAGCGATGTCGATATCTTGCTTCTCCAGCTCCTCGGCAAGCTCCCGGAAGCCGATCGTGTCTCCGGCATGGTAGACCGTAACGCCGTTCAGCCGGAAGACATAGCCAAGAAACGCATGATTTCCGTCCGCATCGACGGTGAACTCCTCATGCTTGGCGGCGACTGGCGTGAATTGAAGCGCCCCGACCCTGTGCGTCTGCCCGGCGTTGACACCGTGAATGCGCTCTCTTGCGATGCCGATGTCCGTTAACATCGGGATGCAATGCACCGGGCAAACGAACGCCGCTTGCGGCGATGCCGCCGCCAAATCCTTCAGCGTCCATGGATCCAAGTGGTCGAGATGGTCGTGCGTGATGAACACGGCATCGGCGTTCGTTACTTCATGCGGCTGCAGCGGCGAAGCAAATTTGCGGGGGCTTTGCCCGTTCGTGACCTCGTTCACCGAATCGCTTAAATACGGATCGATATAAATCGTCATGCCGCCGCCCTTCAGGACGACGGATTCTTGTCCGAGATGCCAGACGGCGACGGCGCCAACCGGCACGGCAGTCGCCGCCATCTGGTTTAACAGCGATGCTCCGGAACGATATGCGGGTATGGATGCCATGTTTACCTCCAATGGAACGATTTTCCCCCTATCATAGCATACAGGCCGTCCGTCAGGCACTGCACTGGCAATCAGTCCCACGATAAGGTACGATAAAGCATGCAACATTAGATAAAGAAACGATAAGGAGCGGAAGACCGGATGGAACAAGCGGTTATTGTCGGCGCGGGTCCGTGCGGACTGGCAGCCGCGCTGGAGCTGCGCAAGATCGGCATCGACGCATTGATTCTGGAAAAACATTGTTTGGCTCATTCCATTTACTTATACCCGGTTCGCATGCAATTTTTCTCCACCGCCGACCGGCTCGGCATCGGCGATATCCCGTTCTCCTCACCTCATACGAACCCCTACCGCGACGAGGCGTTAAGCTATTACCGCAGCGTGGCCGCGCATGCGGGCCTCAGAATACGGTCGTACGAAGAAGTAACGGCGATTCGTCCGATTCCATCGGACGGCGACGCTGCATTCGAAGTCGTATCAAAGGACAGGGCCGGCACCGTACGGATCACCTCAGCCCGCAGGGTAATTGTCGCTACCGGCTACTTCGATCATCCGAACCTGCTCGGCATTCCGGGGGAAGAGCTGCCGAACGTCACGCACTATTACCGTGAAGCGCATCCGTACACCGGGACGAAGGTTGCGATCATCGGCGGCAACAACTCCGCCGTCGACGCAGCGATGGACCTGATCAAGGTCGGTGCGTCCGTAACGATCGTTTATCGCGGCGACGAAGCCTCGCAAAGCGTCAAACCGTGGGTGAAGCCGCTGTTTCAAGCCGCGGTCGCGAACGGACGCATCGCGATGCGGTACCGCTCCCGCGTGATCGCCATCCAGCCGCGGTCGATTACGGTCGAATCGGCTGCAGAGGACGGCGCGGTACGCCGCGAGGAATGGGACAACGATTTCGTGCTGGCGCTGACCGGCTATCGCCCGAACCGCAAGCTGCTGGAGGACGCAGGCGTACAGGTGGAGGAGCTGACCGATAAGCCGCTCATTAACCCCGACACGATGGAGACGAACGTGCCCGGACTGTATGTAGCCGGCGTGATCGCTTCAGGCCGCAACGCCAACGAAATTTTTATCGAATCCGGCCGTTTTCACGGCGTGCACATCGCAAAGCATATTGCCGCGCAGCGTGCCGTAGCGGCATCCCGTTCGTAGGATGCATCGAAATATGCCAAACAGCTCCTCCTTCCGGTCCGGAAAGAGGAGCTGTTTTCTATTACTTCGACTTCTTCTTGGCAGCTGATCGGCCCTGCTTTTTCGGGTCGTCCGAAGGGGGTTCGACATGCTGGGAGCCGTTCGGCCTGGTCGGGGAGTCGCCCATCACGTGCAGCCTCCTTTCCGTCAGTGGCGTACGCTTCAACTTCATGGTGCGCCAGTCCCGGCAAAAATATGTCTAGTCCATTTCGTAGATCGAGCCCGACTTGGAAGCGAACAGCTCGGCGTATACTTTCTCCGCATACGAATCGGTCATCCCGGAGATGTAATCGGCGATGAATCGCGGCCACGTCCATATTTCCTTGTTCCGCTCGTAGCTGTCCACCCAATCCGGCGGCAGGATCCACTCCCCCTTATCGGGATCGATGAACGACATCCACAAGCTCTCGAGAATAATTTCGGACCGCTTCTGCAGCCGCTGCACGCGGAAATCTTTGACCAGCGTCACCCAGGCCAGCTTCTTCAGGATCTCCATCGTCCGCAGCAGCTCGATGTCCTCCGCCCCGTCCTTGACGAACGTGACCTTCTTCCAGCCCTTCAATGTATCGTCAACGATCCCGACCCGCGACGCGAACAAGCTGACCCAGCGCGCCTTCATCTCGCGGCGGGTGCGCGACTCCTCGAAGCCGCTTTCCGTGTAGACGATCCGCCATTGATCGAGGTACTCCATCAGCACGCGCTTGACCATAGCCGGCACGTTCACAGTTTCCCAGCCGAGGCCGGTCGCCGCTTGGTCTTTCACGATCTCGAGCACGAGGTGGCGCAGCAGCCTTTCGTCGGACAGGAAGGCGGCGTTCATCTGGATTTTGCCGGCGCGAATGCCGTCCTCGATATCGTGCGTGGAATACGCGATATCGTCGCACAAATCCATCAGCTGCGCTTCGAGCGTCGAGCAGCCGTGCGGCATCCCCCATAGGCTGCGCAGCTCGCCGATGCCGCCGAACCACTCCGTGCCGTACACGCCCTTATGCCGTCCCGGCTCGTCGATCAGGTACGGATATTTGTTGATCGCCAGCAGAACGGCTGCGGTCAGCATCAGGCCGTGGTCGCTGCCGGCGCGTTTCTCGAGAAACATGAGAATGCGAAAATTTTGCGCATTGCCCTCGTACTTCATCTCGTATTCGTCCTCAAGCAGCCGGTTGAGCACCTCTTCGCCCTTGTGACCGAACGGCGGGTGGCCGAGGTCGTGCGCCAGCGCCGCGCATTCGACGACAACGGGATCGAGACATAGACCCGGGTGCTCCTGCCTGCCGAGAAAATCGTACGTGCGGCGCAGCCGGCGCGCCACCTCGCGGGCAATCTGCGCCACTTCCAGCGAATGGGTCAGCCTTGTGCGGTAATAATCGCCCGAGCCGGCGCCGAACACCTGCGATTTCCCCTGCAGCCTGCGGATGGAAGGCGATGAGATCAGCCGCGCATAGTCACGTTCGAATTCCTCCCGGTCTTCGCTGACTTTGGTATCGGGCTTCTCGTTCAGTCGGATTTTTCTAACGTCCATGGCGGCTCCCATCCTTACTTAAGTATTCGTTTGCACCCGGCGCTTGTACTGCTCCGGCGTCTCGCCGACCTGCTGCTTGAACATGCGGCTGAAATGTGCCAAATGCTTGAAGCCGACCTGGTAGCAGACGTCCGTTACGGTATTGCCGGGGTTGAGCATGAATTCGATTTTCGCTTGATTGATGCGGCGGCGGTACAAAAACTCGAAGATCGTGACGCCGGTCACGTCTTTAAACAGCTTCGACATATAAAATTTGCTCATGTGCAGCTGTTCCTGCAGCTCCTCGAGATGCAAATCGTCGGCGTAATGATTGTCCAGGTAGGAGACGATGCGCTGCACGGTACGCTCCTTCTCGGTCGGCGGGTCGCGGTGCTGCATCGGCTTCCGGCAAAGCGTATACACGACGTGCAGCAGATCGGCGAAAGCGAGCCGAAACCGTCCTTCGCCTACAGGGTCGCTGCGGTCGTATTTCGTTCCGAGCAGATGCAGGCTATGCTCGATCTGCTCCCGGTCCGTCCCGTCCAGCGACAGTCTGACGTTGGCGAGCTCCTGGAACGGCTGCAGCACGTTGACCGATTGGCTCCAAGCGAGCAGCGGCTGCAGCGAATCCGGATCGAAATGGATAATCGTTCGGACGTAAGGCACCTTCTTATCAATCTTTGCGCAGTGCAGCGTCAAGCCGTTCATAAGAATAAGATCGCCCGGCTGCAGCGTATAGATGCGGTCGCCGATCAAATAATTGCAGACGCCCTCGTGAAAATAATATATTTCATAATGCTGGTGCGAGTGAAAAATCGCGTCGATCGGACCGGTCGAACGGTACGAATAGTCAAGCCGATACGGCCGCGTTGCAGAGACGTTCATCGTTGGCTGCTGCACCTCGCAAATCGCTAGGATGGATTAGCCACAGCATACCACGTACATCGGGATTTCGGCTAGCTGACATGAGCGTTACGTGGTGCGTAATGGCCGAATCGTCTGTCGTACTGCATTAATGAGCGGATTGCAATTTGCCGCTCAAGGCTGCAAGCACATCCCGGAGCATGCCCAGATTGCGCTCCAGATTCGCCTCGTCCAGTAACTCCAGGTGGCCGCCGGCCCCCTCCCATTCCTCGTACGACTGGGTCGTGAGATGCGCCCAGCTGCCGCGCGTGTCCCGATTGTCCTCCGAACGGAGCAGATGGACGACCGTATGAATCGGCTCCGTTTGCTCCAGTTCGTTCACATAGCGGGCATAGGCCAGCGCATTCGACAGCATCGTTTGCAGCTGATCGCCGTTCATCCGTTGACGCCAGCCTTGCTGTTCCGCATAGGCGAGCAGCTCCTGCGCCAGCTCCTCCTCCGTATGCTCACCCGGTTCGATACGAGGGTACGAATCCAGCAGCACAAGTCCGGCGGCCTCTTTACCGCGATCCTGAAGACGGCGGGCGATTTCGAAGGCCAGGTTGCCGCCTGCGGAATAGCCGAGCAGAAGGAAGCCTTGCCGCCGCGGCTGCAGCTCAGTCATATGGCGCATATATTGCTCCATACGGTCGTCCAGCTCCACGAAATCGAAGCAGATGAACCGGTAAGACGGCAGCCGCGCCGCAAGCGGGGCGAATATCGCGCTGACGCCGCCGACCGGCGGGAAGACGAATACTGTCGGCCTGCCGCCCGTTTCTGCAGCTTCATATTCGTTGAAGACCGTGTAAGGTGCGTGGGCCTCCCCTTGCAAATAAGCGGCTATGGCCGGCGCCAATTGAGCAATCGTCGGGTATTTGAAGTAATACGGAATCGGAATGCTCTTTCCGACATGCTCGCTGAGCCTTGAGGCAGCTTGGATCAGCTTAAACGAATGGCCGCCCAGAGCGAAGAAGCTGTCGTCGATACCGATCCGCGAGGTGCCGAGCACTTCTTCCCACACGGCGGCAATGGACTGTTCCAGCTCATTCCTCGGCGCCGTGAACGGCATCCCCGTTTCGAGCCCGCTCATTAGCGGAGCCGGCAGCGCTGCGCGGTCGATTTTGCCGTTCACCGTTAGCGGCATCTCCGCGAGCTGAACGAACAACGTCGGAACCATATAGCCCGGCAGCGTACGGCTGAGCTCATCGCGCAGCTGTGCGGCAGGCATGTCCCGTTCGGCGCTGAAGTAGGCGACCATATCCTTGTGTCCCCCCGGCAGCTCGGCGATGATGACGGCCGCCGCCAGTACGCCTTCCAGCTGCATGAGCTGAAGTTCGATTTCGCCCAGCTCGATGCGGTAGCCGCGCAGCTTCACTTGATGATCGATACGGCCCAAGTACTCGATCCGTCCGTCCGGCAGCCAGCGAGCCAGGTCGCCGGTCCGGTACATGCGCTCGTCCGGCGCATAAGGATCTTGCAGGAATTTCTCTTTAGACAGCTCCGGTCTGTTCAAATAGCCTCTGGCAACGCCGACGCCCGCCACGTACAGCTCGCCGGGTACGCCGACCGGCTGCAGCTGCCCTGCTTCATCCATGACATACATGCGGTGATTCGGAATCGGACGGCCGATCGTCACGGTTGTGAATCGATCGGGATCGACGATATCGACAGACGAACAGATCGAGTCCTCGGTCGGCCCGTAGCCGTTCACGTAGAGGAGCTGCTTGCTCCACTTCCGCACGAGATCGGCGGATACGGACGAGCCGGCCGTGATGAGCATCCGCAGCGCCGGTATCCGGGCTACATCCAAGTAGGCGGCATAATTGGGCGGCAGGGTAGCTACCGTTACGCCCGTCTGCTCCATAAACCGCTCGAAATCCATCGCATTCAAGAGCAGGTCCGGATCGGGCATCACGAGCGCCGCACCGGTAAACAGCGCCATGAAGATTTCCCAGCATGAAGCATCGAACGAAGCGGAGGCGAACTGTACAACCCGGTCGTCCTCGGTGACGGCCAGCGTCCCTTCGAAGAAGCCCTTCAAATTGGCCGGACCGTTGTGTTCGACCAGCACGCCCTTCGGCTTGCCGGTCGTGCCTGAAGTATAGATCACATAGGCCGGATTGTTCGGCCCCGCAGGTTGCCCGGAGGTTACGTATTCGCGGTCCGTCTGTGCGGCCGGATCGTCATCGAGATAGAGCCTCGTACCTTCGAAGCCGCTGACCTTATTCTCATACTTGCGGTGCAGCAGCAGCACATCGGCGCCCGAATCGTCCAGCATGTAGCGCAGCCGTTCTTCCGGATAGGCCGGATCCAGCGGTACATAGGCGCCTCCCGCCTTCCATACGGCCAGCATAGCGACAATCATATCCGGCGAACGGTCGCAGATCAGGCCGACCAACCGTCCGGGGGCGACGCCGATTCGGCGCAGCCGGGCAGCCCGCGCATCGGCAAGATCGTTCAGCTCCCGGTAAGTCAGGCGGGCATGCGGCGCCAGCACGGCGATTCGGTCCGGCACCCGTACCGCCTGAGCTTCAATAAGCCGGTGTACAGTCACCGGTACCGCTCTCGCCTCTCTCGTATCGTTAAACTCATGTACGATTTGCCTGATTTCCCGCTCGGTCGCAAGCCGAAGCTTCGACAATACCGCCTGAGGCTCGGCTGCGATTTGGTCGATCAGGTGCAGCAGATGCTCTGCCATTCTCTTTACCGTCTCGCGCTTAAAGAGCGAGGTGCGGTATTCCAAATGGCATTCCATGGATGCGTCATGCTCAGCGGTTATGAACGTCAAGTCGAACTTGGCGATCGTATGCTCAGCCGCATATGGCTCGAGCTGCAGCCCGTCGATGCCAAGCGCGGCTTGCTCGGTATTTTGCATGATGAACATCGTGTCAAAGAGCGGATTCCGGCTGTAGTCGCGCGGTGTCCCGAGCGTCTCCACGAGCGTCTCGAACGGATAATCCTGATTGTCGAAGCCCGCCAGTGCGAGGTCCCTTACATCCAGCAAAAACTCCCCGAACGTTTTACCGCTCTCCGGACGAAGCCGCAAAGCGAGCGTATTGACGAACATGCCGATGATTGGCTCGAGCTGCGCATGCGTGCGGCCGGCAACCGGCGTGCCGACCACGATATCTTGCTGCCCTGCATATTTGGAAAGCAGGACGCCGTAGACCGCGAGCAGCAGCATGAACATCGTCGTACCGCTTTGCGCAGCTATGATTCGCAGTGCCTCAAGCCGCTCCGAATCGATGCGGAACGTATAGACATCGCCTTCGAAGCCAAGCACGGCCGGTCTCGGTTCGTCCGTCGGCAGACTGAGCACCGGCAGCTCGCCGCCGAATACGTCCAGCCAATAAGCCTCCTGCCGCTGCAGCCGTTCGCCGTGAAGCTCGTCCTGCTGCCAAACCGCGTAGTCCTTATACTGCAGCTCGAGCGGCGGCAGCTCGGCTCCGGAGTAGAAGGCCATGAAATCGCTGATTAACAGGTTCATCGATACGCCATCGGAGATCAGATGATGCATATCGAAGAGCAGCAGCTGCTCCCGATGCGCCGTCTCCAGCAGGCCGACCCGCAGCAGCGGAGCCCGGTTCAAGTCAAACGGGCGAATGAAGCCGCGTACGCATTCATCGACCGTTTGTCCTTCCAGCACGGTATAAGCTTCAACAGCAAACGGGGCATCTGCTTCCACGACCTGCACCGGCTCGCCGCCGAACAGCCCGAACCGGGTGCGTAAGCTTTCGTGCCGTGCAATAAGCTGCCGGAACGCTTGCTCCAGCCTGTCTTGATCGATCGTCCCGGACGCCACCGTTAATACGCCCGGCATATTGTACACCGTTGTCGATTCGGTCCATTGAGCAAGCAGGTACAGTCGCTTCTGGGCGGAGGACAGCGGGTAATGGGCTCTCTCGTCCGCTCTTGGAATGGCGGCGAATGCATCGCCCGCAGTCCCCTGCAAGTATGCCGCCAGCTGCCCGATCGTCGGGTATTGGAAGACGTCGCGCAGTGCGATTGGCCGGTTCAAGGTTTGATGTATCCTTGCGGTCAATGTCGTCGCTCTAAGGGAATGCCCGCCGATCGCGAAGAAATTGTCCTTCACCCCAACGCGCGGCAACCCCAATACATCCTTCCAAATCTCCTCCAGCTTCCGCTCCAGCTCAGTGCGCGGCGCCGTATACATCGAGCCTGACTGCAGGCCGGCTTCCGGTGCGGGCAGCGCCCGGCGGTTGATTTTCCCGTTGGACGTCAGCGGCATTTGCTCCAGCTCCACCCAATACGTCGGCACCATATAAGCCGGCAGCGATTCGGTCAAAGCGAGGCGAAGCTGCTCCGCAGTCTGTGCTGGAGCCTCCGGATCGGTTACATAGTAGGCGCAAAGCTGCTTTTGGCCCTCGCTGTCTTCCCTTGCCAGCACGATCGCTTCCCGGACCGCATCGATTCGCAGCAGCTGCGCCTCGACCTCGCCCAGCTCGATCCGGTAGCCGCGGATTTTGACTTGATGGTCGATCCTGCCCAAATATTCGAGATTGCCGTCCGGCAGCCAGCGCGCCAAGTCGCCGGTTTTGTACAGGCGGCCGCCCGGAGCGAACGGGTTCGGCACAAACCGCTGCGCGGTCAGCTCCGGACGATGCAGATACCCTCTGGCGAGGCCCGCTCCGGCAATGTACAGCTCCCCGGGTACGCCGATCGGCTGCAGCTGCCCGTGCTCGTCGAGCACATAAGCGCTAAGCGTCGGAATCGGCCGTCCGATGTTGCTCTTCCCGTCGCGAATTTCCTTATCAGTAATTTCCTTGTAGGTGACATGCACGGTCGTTTCGGTAATGCCGTACATATTGATCAGCTTCGTCTCCGGATATTTCGCATGCCACTCCTTCAGCAGCGAAGGACTGAGCGCTTCCCCTCCGAAAATCACATGCCGCAGCGACAGCCTCTTCTCGGCGTGCGCCAGCTCTTCCTCCTTAAGCTGGTAAAAATAGCTCGGCGTCTGATTCAGTATCGTGACCCGCTCGGCAATCAGCAGCTCCCTGAACATCGCCGGGTTCTTCGCGATCATCGGATCGACAATGACGAGCCTGCCGCCGTAGAGCAGCGCGCCGTACATTTCCCATACCGAGAAGTCAAAACAGAACGAGTGGAACAGCGTCCACGTATCGGTTTCCCGGAAGTCGAACAAGTTGTCGTCGTTGAACAGCAGGCGGACGACTTGAACGTGCTCGATCAGCGTTCCCTTCGGCCTGCCCGTCGTCCCCGACGTGTAGATGACATAAGCGAGATGGTTCGGCCCGGCGCTTTCGGACAAGTTGGAGCCGTCAGGGTGATAGGAGCTCTCGTCCTCAAGCACGATGCGCATACCCGTGAAGGCGGCCGACCGGTCCATGACCCCACGTTCCGTTAGAAGAAGCTCCGTCCCCGAATCTTCCAGCATGAAATCGATGCGATCCTGCGGATACTCGGGATCTACAGGTACATACGCGCCACCGGCCTTCAGAATCGCCAGCATGCCGATCACCATATGAACCGAACGGTCCGCCATGATCGCCGCCAGTCCGTCTTCCCGCAAACCGGCTTCTCGCAGCGTGCGGGCAAGGCGGTTCGCCCGTTCGTTCAGCTCCCGGTAAGTAAGACGCCGCGTTCCGTCCTGAACCGCCGTACGGTCCGGCGTCCGCGCAGCCTGCTCTTCAAACAGCCTATGGATCGTCTGATGTCGCGGGAAGCCGGTATCGGCAAATCCATTAAACTCATGAAGCTGCTTTCGCTCCTCGGCTGTCGCGATCGCGAACGAAGACAGCTCGGCCAGCGGATTGCGGATGATTTCATCGATGAGCTGCAGCACATGTCCGGCCATACGCTGAATCGTATCGCGTTTGAACAAGGCGGTGCTGTACTCGAAGCTGCAGTCCAGCTCTCCGCCGCCCGCAGCAGCTTCCGCCGCGTGGAGCGTCAGGTCGAACTTCGCCGTAGTCCGCTGCTGCGGATACGGTTTGAACTGCAGGCCTTCCAGCTCAAGCTCGCCGAGCTCCGTATTGTTCATCGCGAACATCGCGTCGAAGAGCGGATTGCGGCTCAGGTCGCGGGGAACCGCGAGCCGGTCGACCAGCGCTTCGAAGGCGTACTCTTGATTTTCGAAAGCTTGCAGCGTCAGCTCCTTCACTTCCGCCACATAATCCAGGAACCGCTTCGTGCCGGCAGGAGCATGCCGCAGCGCCAGCGTATTGACGAACATCCCGATGATCGGCGTCAAGTCGGCATGCGTCCGGCCCGCCACCGGCGTACCGACGACGATGTCGTCTTGACGGCTGAGCTTGGCGAGCAGCACGGTATAGACGGACAGCAGCACCATGTACAGCGTCGATCCCGTCTGCTCGGCCATTTGCCTCAAGGCACGTGCGCGCTCCGCATCGATCGCGAAATCGTACGTGTCCCCCTCGAAGCTGCGCAACGCCGGACGCGGGAAGTCCGCCGGAAGCTCCAGCACGGGAAGCTCGCCGTCAAATACGGACAGCCAGTACGCCTCCTGCCTGCGCAAGCGCTCGTTCGCCGCTTCCTTGAGCTGCCAAACGGCAAAGTCTTTGTACTGAAGGCGCATCGGGGCAAGCTCCAAGCCTGCGTACAGCCGGGCGAATTGCTCCAGCAGTACGTTCATGGACGCGCCGTCCGAGACGATATGGTGCATGTCCAGCAGCAGCATGTGCCGGTTATCCGTCAAATGCGCCAGCCCTACGCGAAGCAGCGGAGCCTTGCTTAGATCGAACGGGCGAATGAATGTTTCCAGCGCTTGAGGCGCTTCACCCTCCGGCATCGATAGCCGCTCTACGGCAAATTCGACGCTGTCATAGATGCGCTGCACGGGCACGCCGTTCTTCAGCTCGAAGCCGGTGCGAAGCGTCCCGTGACGGTCGATCAGCTGGCGGAACGCAGCCTCCAAGCGGTCGACGTCCAGCGCGCCTTCAATGGTGATGAAGGCCGGCATATTGTAGCTCAGCTCGCCGCCGCCCGACATTCGATCAAGAATGAACAGCCGCTTCTGAGCGGAGGAAACCGGGTAGTAGGCCCGAGCCTCCGCGGGCTCGATGGACGCATACGCCGCGATGTCCGCCGTGCGCCGCAATTCGTCGATCCGTTCGGCCAACCTCATGATCGTCGGATACTGGAACACGTCGCGCAGCGACAACGGAACCTGCATCGTCTGATGCACTTTGGCGACTACCGCTGCCGCCCGCAGCGAATGACCTCCGATCGTGAAGAAGTGGTCGCCTCTCCCGATCCGGTCATAGCCGAGCACCTCCTGCCATACGGACGCCAGCCCGGCTTCCGTCGCCGTTATCGGCGCCGTGTACGGCGTTACGGCAGACGGACTTCCGTCCGGTGCAGGCAGCGCCCTGCGGTCGATCTTGCCGTTCGGCGTGAGCGGAAGCTGCTCCAGCGGGATCAAATACGCCGGCAGCATGTAAGCGGGCAGCGCTGCTGCCAGCTCCGCCATCAGCTCGGCCGGCGCGGCCGGCTTCGCTGCCGCATAGTAAGCGCACAGCTCCTTCTGTCCGCTGCCGTCCGTGTGCACGACGACGGCCGCCTCGCGGATCGCTTCGATCCGGAGCAGCTGCGCCTCCACTTCGCCGAGCTCGATCCGGTATCCGCGAATTTTGACTTGATCGTCGATACGGCCCATATATTCGAGCGTACCGTCCGGCAGCCACCGGACCAGGTCTCCCGTCCGATACATCCTGGGCCCGTGCGCGTCCGTGAACGGATTTGGGACGAACTTCTCCTCCGTCAGCTCCGGCCGGTGCAAATACCCCCGGGCCAGACCGATCCCGGCCAGGCACAGCTCGCCCGGAACGCCCGGCGGCACCAGCCGGTTCGATTCGTCGACGACGTAAACGGCGTGATTCGGAAGCGGGCTTCCGATCGTTACGGTGCCGGCATTCGCTCCTTCGGCATCGAAACGGGATATCGTCGAGCAGATCGAATCCTCGGTCGGTCCGTAGGCGTTGTAGTATTCGACATGGGCAGCCCACAGCTTCGCAAGCTCCAGCGTTGCGGCGGATCCCGCCGTAATCAGCGTCCTGAGCGCCGGCAGGCTGGCCGGCTCCAAATATGCCGCGTAGGTCGGCGGCAGCGTTGCAGCCGTGACCTGCATCTCGGTCATAAACCGCTCAAACGCACGGTGATCTTGAACGATATCATTCGCAGGAACGACCAGAGCAGCGCCGGTTAGCCATGCCATAAACATTTCCCAGCAGGACGCGTCGAACGAGAAGCTCGCAAACTGCACAATTCGGTCGTCCGTGGTGACGCCGAGCGTTTGCCGGAAGAACGGCTGCAGGTTGGTCAAGCCCTTATGCTCGACGAGCACGCCTTTCGGCCGGCCCGTCGTGCCGGACGTATAGATGACATAGGCTAACTGGTTCGGCCCCGCAACCGGCTCCGGATTGGAACGGTCGGCCGCATAGCTGTCCGGGTCGTCCAGCCGAAGCGTCATGCCTTGGAAGGAATCGGGCTCCAGAGCGGCTCCATCCACCAGCAGCAATCTTGTCCCCGAATCGTCGAGCATAAAGCGGATACGCTCCTCCGGATAGCCCGGATCGATCGGTACGTAGGCGGCTCCGGCTTTGAGCACGGCTAGAATGGCGACGAACCGTTCCGGCGAACGTTCCGCCATAATCGCCACAAGCTGATCGGCCTCCGTGCCTTCCGCCCGCAGCCGATGCGCCAGCCGGTTCGCCCGCTCGTTCAGCTCCTTGTAAGTCAGTTGACAATCCCGGAATATGAGCGCCGGCCGATCCGGCGTCAGTTCCGCCTGCCGTTCGAACAATTCGTGGACCGTCCGCTTCAGCGGCTCCGTGATGGCGGATTCGTTATATACGGTCAAAATGTCCCGCTTCTCTTCCTCTGAAGCCAGCTCCAGCGCACGAATTTCAGCATCGGGGCTCTCCGCAATCCGATCGATCAGCTGCAGGAAGCGGCGCGCCATTCGCTCCGCCGTCTCCCGCTTGAACAATGCAGCGGCGTACTCCAAAGAGCAGGCGATCATATCGCCCCGTTCAACGGCGTTAAGCGTCAGATCGAACCTGGCTGTCGCGATCTCGAACTCATAGACGCCCAGCGTTACGTCCTCAAGCTGCAGCTCGCCCTGCTCGGCATTTTGCAGCACGAACATCGCATCGAACAACGGATTGCGGCTGAAGTCGCGAGGCAGCTCCAGCGCGTCGACCAAATGTTCGAACGGATATTCCTGATGCTCGAACGCTTGTAATGCGGCAGCTTGGACGTCCTGCAAATAGGCTAAGAACGGTTTGTTCCCTTCCGGCTTCGTCCGCAGCGCAAGCGTATTGACGAACATCCCGATCAGCGGCTGCAAATCCGCATGCGAGCGGCCGGCGACAGGCGAGCCGACGACGATGTCCTCTTGTCTGCAATATTTGGCGAGCAGAACGGAGTAGACGGCGAACATGACCATGAACAGCGTCGAGCCTGATCGTGCAGCCAGCCGGTGCAGCTGCTCGCTTCGGCTGCGGTCGATCACGAATTCGATCGTGCCGCCCGCAAAGCTCTTCTGAGCTGGCCGCACATAATCCGTCGGCATGTTCAGCACCGGAAGCTCGCCGGCGAAGACGTTCAGCCAATACGATTCCTGCTTGCGGATTCGCAGCTTGGTGGCTTCGAGAGACTGCCAAACGGCGTAGTCCTTATATTGGATAGCCAGCGGCGCTAAAGCTTTGCCGGCATACAGAGCGGCAAACTCTGCAGTCATGTTGCCGATCGAAGCGCCGTCGGAAACGATGTGATGCATATCGAGCATCAGTATATGCCGCTGCGCATCCAGCTCGACCAGACCGGCCCGGATCAGCGGAGGGCGCTCCAGATCGAACGGCCGTATAAAGCTGCGGATACAGTCTTCTACTGAAGATCCCGGAGCTGCCCGCTCCATTGAAACGGTCAACCCGGCATACTCGTACACCCGCTGCACCAGCTCGCCGCTTGCGATCTCGAAGCCGGTCCGGAGCGTTTCGTGACGGCGGACAAGCTCGTTCAGCGCCGCCGCTAGCCGGTCCCGGTCCAGCTTGCCGTCCAGCGTCAGCACGGCAGGCATGTTATAGCTCAGCTCTCCGCCCTCCAGCTGGGACAGCACGTACAGCCGTTTTTGCGCGGAGGAAGCCGGATAGTATGCTTGCTCCGGCGCTTTCGGGATGGAGACGAACGCCGTCTTCTCTCCCGCCTGCGTCAGCCGCTGCGCAAGAAGCGCAACCGTCGGATATTGGAACACGTCCCGCAGCGGCAAGCTCAGCTGCAGTTCTTTATGAAGCTGCGCGACGAATGCGGCGGCCCGCAGCGAATGTCCTCCCAGCTCGAAGAAGGAGTCGTTCACGCCGACGCGCGGCACACCAAGCACCTGCCGCCAAATGTCGGCGAGGCGCCGCTCGAGCTCGTTGCGCGGCGGAGCATACGGCGCTCCGGTCACGAGCTTCGCTTCGGGCGCAGGAAGCGCGGCCCTGTCGACCTTGCCGTTGCGGTTCAGCGGCAGCTGCTCCAGCTGGACGTAATAGTCGGGCAGCATGTACTCCGGCAGCTCCTGCGCGAGAATCCGGCGCACTTCTTCCGGCTCCATCGTCTGCGAAGCGACGTAGTAGGCGCACAGCAACGTACCCCCGGCATTGCCGGAACGCGCGACAACGACGCACTTCCGGATCTCCGGAATACGCTCCAGCTGCGCTTCCACTTCGCCCAGCTCGATGCGGTGACCGCGGATTTTGACCTGGTGATCGATCCGTCCGATATACTCGATCGTTCCGTCCGCAAGCCAGCGAACGAGATCGCCCGTCTTGTACAGGCGCTGCCCCGGCAGCACCGGGCGATAGACGAATGCCGCCTCGGTCAGCTCCGGACGATTCAAGTAGCCGCGGGCAAGTCCGCTTCCGGCGATGTAGAGCTCACCGGGAACGCCGATCGGCTGCGGCTGTCCGTACGCATCCAGCACGTACAGCGCCGTGCCGTTCAGAGGTCCGCCGATCGGCACGCTGGCGGCGGCTTGCGGCAGCTCATCGATGCGGCAGAACGTGGCGAACACGGTCGTCTCCGTCGGTCCGTACACATGAATCAGCTTGCCCGGTCCAATTGCCTGCAGCGCTCTGCGCACATGATCGACCGAAGCTCTCTCGCCGCCGAACAAGATGCTGCGCACCCCGGCCAAGCATTCCGGCTCGTAATCGACAAGCAGATGGAACAAGGCGGTCGTCATGAACATGAAGGTAATGCGTTCCTGCCGGATGACTGTCGACAGCCTGCCCAGCTCAAGCAGCGCGTCCTTGTCGATGAGCACCAGCCTGCCGCCGTTTAGGAGTGCGCCAAAGATGTCGAAGATCGACCCGTCGAACGCGTAGTTGGACAGCTGCAGTATATGATCGTCCGGGGTGATCGTCACATAATTCGTATCCCGGACGACGCGCACCGCTCCCCGATGGGTTGTCATAATGCCTTTCGGCCGGCCTGTCGTCCCCGAAGTATAGATGATATAGGCAAGGTGCTCCGGGCCGCCGAGCGGCTCTGCGTCCGCTGCTTCCTCCGCAGGGTAAGCCGTTTCCCCGTCGACTTCGATCAGTTCGCATGGAATCGTCTTGGCCGCCCGGATCCGGGCTGCAGTGACGACATAGGCAGTGCCGGCGTCCTCCAGCATGTAGCGGATGCGCTCTTCCGGATAGTCCGGATCGATCGGCACATAAGCTCCGCCGGACTTCAAAATACCGAGAATGCCGATTAGCATCTCGACGGAGCGGTCGACCATCAGCCCGATCAGGACGTCGGGCCCTGCCCCCTTCGCTTGCAGCCTCCGTGCCAGCACGTTCGCCCGTTCGTTCAGCTCCCGGTACGTAACCTCCCTTTCGCCGCACTTTACTGCGATGTGCTCCGGCGTCCGCGCAGCCTGCTCCTCGAACAGCCGATGCAGCGTTTTCCCGGCGGACGCCGAATGCCGCTCCGAACCGCCGCTGTTGAAATCAAGCAGCGTCCGGCGGCGCTCGGCTTCGCTCATCAGCTCCAGGGAAGCGAGCTTGACATGCGGGTCGCGGATAACCTGATCGATCAGCTGAACGAAATGCCCTGCCATCCGTTCAATCGTATCCCGGCGGAACAGAGACGTGCTGTATTCGGCAGCGCCCGCGATGACTTCCCCTTCCTCCGTTAATTCAAAGGTCAAATCGAATTTGGCTGTCTTGTGCGCATCCTGGCAGCGCTGCAGACGGAGCTCCGGCAGCTCCAGCACGGTCCGTTCGTTATTTTGCAGCGCAAACAGCGCATCGAACAGAGGATTGCGGCTCAGATCCCGGCGTACGTTCAGCTTCTCGACCAACGCCTCGAACGGATAATCCGGATGCTCAAATGCGGACAGAGCCGCTTCCTTCACTTGACGCACATAGTCGAAGAACGTTTGCTCGGCAGCGGGCTTGAGCCTGATGGCCAGCGTATTCACGAACATGCCGATGAGCGGCCCCAGATCGGGCTGCGCTCTGCCGGCGATCGGCGTGCCGACGACGACCTCCTCTTGGCCGGCGTACTTGGCCAGCAGCGCCGAGTAGGCGGCCAGCAGCACCATGTACAGCGTAGCTCCCGATTCGGATGCGAGACTGCGCAAGGCTTGACTCCGGCTGCTATCGATCACGAATTCCAGCGAATCTCCTTCGAAGCGCTGAAGAGCCGGTCTGGCGTAGTCGGTCGGCAGGTCCAGCACCGGAATGTCGCCTGCGAATACGTCGAGCCAGTACGATTCCTGTTTGCGCAGCGAGCCGTTCTGCTCCTCCCTGAACCGCCATACGGCATAATCCTTGTACTGAATCGTCAGAGGGGGCAGCTCGTCGCCGTTGTATGCGGCCATCAGCTCGCGGATCAGCACGCTCATCGACGCGCCGTCCGAAATGATGTGATGCATGTCGAACAGCAGCACATGCTGCGATTCGGTCAACTTTGCGAGTCCCGCCCGAAGCAGCGGCGGAGAATCGAGCTCGAACGGCCGGATGAACGATGCAGCCATGGCTTCCGGCTCGTCGGGCCGAACCGGCTCCAGCTCGAAGCCGGCATCCGGAGCAATGTACTGCACCGCCTCTCCGTCGACCAGCCTGAATCCGGTGCGAAGCGTCTCGTGGCGGCGGATCAGCGTCCGGAATGCCGCCAGCAGGCGATCCCGGTCAAGGTCGCCTTCGATGCGCAGCATGCCCGGCATGTTGTAGCTGACTTCGTTGCCGTCCAATTGAGACACGATGTACAGCCGCTTCTGGGCCGACGTCATCGGATAGAATTCGCTTGCCGGTGCGGCCGGTATCGCAGCGGAGCCGCCGCGCTCCCTGTCCGCCAGCCTCTCGGCCAGCCGCTCGACGGTCGAAGCCTCGAACAAGTCGCGCACCGACACCGGGATGTTCAGCTCCTTGGCGATTTTGGATGCGAGTGTCATGGCACGCAGCGAATGCCCGCCGATCAAGAAGAAATCATCCGTCACACTTACCCGCTCCAAACCGAGTACATCCTGCCACAAGTCCGCCAGGCGCGCTTCCAGCTCCGTCCGAGGCTGAATCCCTTCCGCCGCCGTCTGCAGGCCAAGCTCCGGTGCGGGCAGCTCTCTGCGGTCGATTTTGCCATTGCGGGTTAACGGCATTCGATCCAATTGCATCACATAGGCAGGTACCATATATGCCGGCAGCGACTGCGACAGCAGCTCGCGAACCGCATGCGGCGACAGCCCCTCGCGGGCGACGAAATAAGCGGCCAGCTGCTTGCCTCCGCCGTCCTGCTCCACCGGAATGACAACAGCCTCCTGCACCGGCTCGATGCGCAGCAGATGCTCCTCCACCTCGCCGAGCTCGATCCGGTAGCCCCGGATTTTCACCTGATGATCCAGGCGCCCCAAATATTCAATCTCGCCGTCAGGCAGCCATCTCGCCAAATCGCCGGTACGGTACATGACCGTTCCGGGAACGAACGGATTCGGGACGAATTTCTCCGCGGTCAATTCCGGCCGGTTCACATACCCTCTAGCCAGCCCGTCCCCGGCAACGCACAGCTCGCCCGCCACGCCGACCGGCAGCAGCTGCAGGCCTTCGCCCACAACGTACGCCTGCGATTGGCGGATCGGTCTGCCGATCGGGATATTGCCGCCGATAGGTCGGCTGCCGATTGAATAAGCGGTCGAGAATGTCGTGTTCTCCGTCGGTCCATAGCCGTTGACGATGTTCAATTCCGGGTGAGCGGCTCGCGCCCGCTCAATATGCGCAGGCGACAAGGCGTCGCCGCCCACGATGACGGTCTTCACCCCGGCCAGCAAGCCGCTGTGCTGCTGAATCAGCTGATTGAACAGCGGGGCTGTCAGCCACAGCATCGTGATGCCGAACCGCTCGATCGATTGCTGCAGCTGCAGCGCGTCCAAAATGACGTGCTCCGGCACCAAATACAGCCGCAGCCCGTTCAGCAGCGCTCCCCATATCTCGAAAGTCGAAGCATCGAATACGAGCGCTCCGGTTTGCAAAATGCGGTCCTGATCCGTAAATGTCACATAGTCGGTTTGCTTAACGAGCCGCACGACGCCGCGCTGCTCGATCATGACCCCCTTCGGCTTGCCTGTTGTTCCTGATGTATACATGATATACGCCAGTTGCTCAGGGCCGGCGACCGGATCAAGGTTATGCTCCGGTCCTTCGGCTGCGGTGCTTCCGTCGACCCACAAATAAGTACACGGCAGGTCGGCCGGCACTCGTCCGCGCAGCTGCTCCTGCGCCAGCAGCACCTTCGCCCCGCAGTCTTCGAGCATGAATCGGATGCGCTCCTCCGGATAATTCGGCTCAATCGGCACATAGGCGCCGCCCGCCTTGACGATCGCGAGAACGCTAACGATCATGTCCAGCGATCGGTCCGCGAGAAGCGCGACCGGCTGATCGGCCGTCACCCCTTGCTCCCGCAAATGGTGCGCGATAACGTTCGCCCGCCAGTTGAGCTCCCGGTACGTAAGCTGCTCCTCGCCGAAAATGACGGCAGGCTGCTCCGGAACCCGATCCGCCTGCTCTTCAAACAGCTGCGCGATCGTCCGGTCCCGCGGATATGGCGCACTCGTATCGTTGAACACGTCCAAGATGAGCCGGCGCTCCGCCTCTCCTACAAGCTCCAAACGCCCGATCTCGGTACCGGGATTGCGCTCGATCTGCTCCAGCAAATACACGATATGACCCTGCAGCCGCTGCATGTCGGCCAGCTCAAAGGCGGCCCCGTTAAACTCCAGAACGAACCGCAGCTCGTCACCGGGCAGCACGATTACGTTCAAATCGTAATTCGTCTGCGTCGTCGTCGATACGTTCTCGATCGCAAAGCTGCCGCCGCCCATCGTCTGCATCAGCTGCTCGACCGGATAGTTTTCGAATACGACGATATGGGTGATCAGGTCCTGCTTCTGTTCCGTTATCGCCTGAATCTCGTAGAGCGGGAACGTATCGAACGCTTGGGACGACAAGGCTTGCGCCTGCAAGGAACGGGCCGCTTCCGTGAACGTCGACGCCGCACTGCAGCGCAGGCGAACCGGTATCGTATTGATGAACAGCCCGAGCATGCGCTCTACGCCCGGCAGCTCTGCCGGCCGGCCCGAGACGACGGTGCCGAACACGACGTCCGGCTGGCTGTTGTATTTGTGCAGCAGAATGCCCCATGCGGCCTGAAGCAGCGTATGCAGCGTCACCTGGCTGCGTTTGGCCAGCTCGGTCAGGCGGCGCGAGAAGTCGGCTCCCAGTCCGAAGCTCAGCCTTTCCGGTACATATTCGCCCGGCCCGCGCCGAGCTTTCGTCGACGGAACGGCCGTAACCTGTTCATACCCGTCCAAGCAATCCTGCCAATACTGCGACGCCGCGTCACGGTCGCGACGCTGCAGCCAGTTCACATACTCGCTGTACGGCAGCACCGGAGCGAGGCTCGGCGCCCTGCGGTCGCGACGGGCCGCATATATCTCAAACAGCTCTTCGGTGATCAGCGACAGGCACCAGCCATCCATCACAATATGATGGAAGCTCCAGATGAACCGGTAGCGGTCCTCGGCAAGCTGAACTATGGTAATCCGCATCAGCGCATCGCCGCTCAAATCGAAGCCCTGCTCCCGATCCTCCTTGACCATCCGTTCGATAGTATCGGCGAGCTCGGACTGCCGCAGCTCACGCAGATCGATATAGCGCAGGCTCGATTCGTTACGACTGCGAAGCACGACTTGAACCGGCTGCTCCAGCCAGTCTGCGATAAAATTCGTCCGCAGCACAGCATGGCGTTTCGTCAGCTCCGCCAAGCTTTCGGCGAGATCTTCCATCACGAGCGGACCGGCAAAATCAAACGTCGTCTGTTCCACGTAAGCGCCGGAACCTTCGTCCAGCATATGGTGGAACAGCATACCCTGCTGCATCGGCGTCAGCGGGTAGACGTTCTCGAGAACGCCGACCGGACGCAGACGCGCTGTCAGCTGCTCCAGCTCTTCGATGCTGACTCCATGCACGCCGATATCGCTCGGCGTCAGCTCCGGCGTCGTTACGCCCGCACAATGAGCTATGACATTTTTTAAGGCATCGTTCAGTGCTGCCGCGAACCGCTCCATCGTCTCCCTGCGGTATTGCTTGGCGCTATAGCCGATCTCCAGCATGAGCGCTCCGCCGGTGACCATGGCGTTCAAGTCGAGCTTGTAAGGACGGACCGCACGGCCGCTGACGGCTTCTCCAATCGAATGCGGCGACAGCCGCAGGCCGCTGCTCGTCAAATCTTCGTCAAATTGCCCCAAATAGTTGAAGGAAAGCTCGGGCTCGCCGGACGCTTGGATACTCCGCTCCAAACCGGCGGCCATGTAACGGAGCACCCCGTAACCAAGCCCTTTGCCGGGAATGCCGCGCAGCTCCTCCTTCATCCGCTTGATTCGGCGAGGCAGCGTCTCCCCCGGGATCGTTCGCAGAAGCACCGGATATTGGCTCGTAAACCAGCCGACCGTGCGGCTCACATCGACATCGGCGCCAATCGATTCCCGGCCGTGGCCTTCGAGATTGATCTTGATCTGTCCCAGACCGGCCCAGTCATACAGCGCCAAGCCTAAAGCCGTCAGCAAAATGTCGTTCATCTCCGTGCCATACGCCCGATGCGCGTCCCGCAGCAGCAGCCCGGTATCCTCGGCCGTCAAGCGGACCGTAACCGTCTCGCTGTCGGACTGGACCGTCTCTTCGACAGCGGTATCGACTGGCAGCGGCTCGACAGCATTTTGCTCCACATCCTGCCAATAGGCCAATTCGGCGCGCAGCGCATCACTTGCCGCATATGCCGTAAGCTGATTCGCCCAATCTTGAACGGAATGCGTCTTGAGCGGAAGCCTCAGCTCCTGGCCATGGGCAGCCTGCGCATATGCAGCGGCAAAGTCCTCGAACAGAATGCGCCACGATACGCCGTCGATCGCGAGGTGATGCACAACGAGCAGCAAATGGTCGCCGTCAGGGCAGCGGAACAAGATGCTCCTGCATAACGGTCCCGCGCTCAGGTCGATGCTCGATTGCAGCTGGCCGGCCCGCTCCCGGATTGCTTCGGCATAAGCTGGCAGCGTCCGGTAATCGCAAACGTCGAGCGAGTACAGCGTGCCGTTCGTCGCATGATCGCCGCCATCCCCGCTCGATCGAATCCACGCCTGCGGCCCGTCCTCGCCATGCCGCAGCACGAGGCGCAGCGCATCATGATGCTGGACGAGCTTGCGCAACGTCCGATGAAGCGCGTCCTCGTCGAACCGTTCGGCCGTCAGCATGACGGCTTGATTGTAATGATGCGGCTCCGGCCAATTTTGCTCCAGGAACCACAGCTGAATCGGCGTCAAATCAACAGGACCCGACACTTCGCCTTGGTAGGCCGTATGGCGGACAACGGACAGCCGCGGACCGAGCCGGGCGATCGTCGGGTAATCAAATAAATCCTTCATGTCGAGCTTGCTTCCGGCCTGCAGCAAACGGGAGCACACCTGGATCGCTTTAATCGAATCGCCGCCCAGCTCAAAGAAATGGTCGTGAATGCCGACGCGCTCCAGTCCCAGCACCGCTTGCCAAATTTCGGCCAACTGCGTCTCTCCCGGGGTGCGCGGAGGCGTATAGCCCGCCGTATCGCCGCCAACTGCGCCCGGCTCCGGCTTCGGCAGCGCGCCGCGATCGATTTTCCCGTTCGGAGTTAGAGGCATGCGCTCCAGCTGCATAAAGAACGAAGGCACCATAAAGCCGGGCAGCTCGCGCTCCAGACTGGCCTTCAGCTCGGACATGGACAGCGGCTCATCGGCCACCATATAGGCGCACAGCCGCTTTTGCCCGCCGGCGTCCGTCTGCGCCGCAGCTACGGCCTCCCGGATCGCAGGCGACACTTGAAGCAGCTTCGCTTCGATCTCTCCGAGCTCGATGCGGAAGCCGCGCAGCTTGACCTGATGATCGATCCTGCCGAGCAGCTCGACCGTGCCGTCCGGCAGCCATCTGGCCATATCCCCGGTTCGGTACAGACGCTCGCCCGACGATAACGGATCGGCGATGAAACGCTCGGCGGTCAGGTCCGCCCGATTCCAATACCCGCGAGCGACGCCGCAGCCGCCGATATACAGTTCGCCCGTCACGCCGACCGGCTGCAGCTGCATATGTTCATCCAACACATACATCCGGACATGCGGCAGCGGCTTGCCGATCGGCAAGCTGCGAGCGTCGACCGGATCGCTGCATTCGAAATAGCTCGAATCGATCGTCGCCTCCGTTACGCCGTAACTGTTCAAGATGCGCATGCGGCTGCCGTACCGTTCGTTCAGCGCATTGAAGTGATCGACCGGGCAAAGATCGGAGCCCAGAATGAGCAGCCGGAGCTCGCACGGATCGAGCCCGTTGTCGTGCATATAGTCCATAAGCGGAATGACGAGCGCCGGCGTCGATTCCAGCATCGTAATCCGGTGCCGGACGATCAGCTCGTACAGACGCGACGGGTCCAGCCGCGCCTCGGCCGGACAGATCACCAGCTCGCCTCCGTTCAGCAGCGCTCTGGCATAATCGCCGGAAAACACGTCGAACGAAAAGCTCGCCCATTGAAGCACCCTCACCGGCAGTTCCCGAAGCTTGTACTCCTGCGTCCATGCGTTTGCAATCGCTGCAAATTGGCGGTGTTCGACCATTACCCCCTTCGGTTTGCCGGTCGTGCCCGACGTGTAGATGACGTATGCGAGATTGCCGGCTCCCGCTGCCTCCGGCAGATCGGTCCCGTCTTTGTCGTAACACGCCTCGTCGTCAACGAGCACTACCGTACCTTGGAACGGCACCTTCGACCGCAGCTGCGTTTGCGTCAGCAGCACGCTCGCGCCGGAATCGTCCAGCAGATAGCGGATGCGCTCCTCCGGATAGCCCGGATCGATCGGTACGTAGGCGCCCCCTGCCTTTAGCACCGCCATGATGCCGACCATCATGCCGAGCGACCGCTCCGTCATGACGCCGACAGGCCCGTCGGGCACGACCCCTGCGGAGCGGAGCGTCCGCGCCAGTCGATTCGCCCGCTCGTTCAGCTCGCCGTACGTAAGCCGATCCTCCCCATAGATGACGGCGGTTAGGTTGGGGGTGCGAGCCGCCTGCTCCTCAAACAGCCGGTGGATCGTCCCGATCGGCGGCTCCGCCGACCTTCCGCCGGCAGCGAATCCGAGCAGCATCGACTCCTCCGATGACGGCATCAGCTGGATGCCGCCTACCCGCAGCTCCGGATCGGCGGATATCTGCTGCAGCACATGGACGAGATGGCCGTACATGCGATCCATATCGGCCGCATCCATCACAGCCGCATTGTACTCCATCTGAATGCCCAGGCCCGGTCCCGGGAGGAAGGTCAAGGCGAAGTCGTAGTTCGTTTGCTCCACCAGCGCCGCACCGGTTACGGTGAGACCTGCGGCGCCGTCCCGGCTTGCCCACTGCTCCATCTGCTGCTCGACCGGATAATTTTCGAATACGACGATGTGCCGAATCAGCTCGTCCTTCTGCTTCGTCCGTGCTTGAATCTCGTATAACGGATACGTGTCATAAGCCTGCGAAGCGACGGCTTGAAGCTGCACCCGCTTCAGCAGCTGCGCTGCGGTCATCTCGTCGTCGCACTTCACGCGGACGGGAATCGTGTTGATGAACAGTCCTACCATCTGCTCGATGCCCGGGATATCCGCCGGCCGTCCGGAGACGACGCTGCCGAATACGACATCGCGGTGGCCGTTATAGCGCTGCAGCACGATCGCCCACGCGGTTTGAAGCAGCGTATGAAGCGTCACTTGGCGGCTGCGGGCCGCTTCCTGAATTCGGGCGGTGAAGCTTTCGCTCAGCGCGTAGGCCGTCTTCTCCGCTTGATAACGGCCGGCCGCAGCGCGCCGGGAACGGCCTGAGGGCAGCTCGGTCTGATGATCGTAGCCTTGCAGATAGCCGCTCCAGTAACGCCCCGCCTCCTCTTGATCCTGCCGCTGAAGCCACTCGACGTATTGACTGTAGCGGGGGCCGGCCCCTGCGGCAACGGACGGAGCCCGCCCCTCTATCAGCTCAAAATACCAGGTGAAGACGTCCTTCACGATCAGCGATAAGCACCAGCCGTCCATCACGATGTGGTGGAAGCTCCAAATCACTTTATACGCCGCTTCTCCCATCCGTACAATCGTCACCCGCATCAGCGAGTCCTGCTCGAGATGAAATCCGCGCTTCCTGTCGCGTTCGGCTACAAGCTCCACATAGCGTGCCAGCTCTTCGGCAGTCAGCCTCTCTTGCGGGGTTTCATCATGAAACTCAACCTGCTTGCTGCGATAGACGAGCTGTACCGGAACCTCCTTCCAGCCGAGCACGATGTTCGACCGCAGCGCCTCATGCTTTTCCGCGAGCAGCTCCAAGCTGCGGCGGAACGCCGCCGAATCGAACGTTCCTTTCACATCGAACGACATCTGCTGGAAATAAGCGCCCGAATCGGCATCCAGCATCGTGTGAAACAGCATCCCTTTCTGCATCGGCGTCAGCGGATAAATATTCTCGATTTCGCCGATCGGCATCGAAGTCCGTTCCAGCCGTTCCAGCTCTGCGATGGTCACTTCCTTCAGTACGATGTCGCTCGGCGACAGCTCCGTCCGCTCCTTCGATGCGCAGTGGGCGATCAGCTCGCTCAAATGGACGTGAACCAGCTCCGCCAGCCTGCCGATCGTCTCTTCCCGGTACTGCTTGCGGCTGTAGCCGATGTCCAGCTTCAAGCAGCCGTCCGTCACCATCGCGTTGAGCTCCAGCGTATACGGTCTGGCGAGCTCGCCGGAGCACGCTGCACCGGTCCGATAAGGAGACAGTCCGAAGCCGCTGCGTCGCAGCTCCTGATCGAACTGGCCCAAATAGTTGAACACGACTTCCGGAGCGTGTGCGGCTTGGGCAGCCAACTTGTCTCTGGCGAGGTAGCGCAGCATGCCGTAACCGGCCCCTTTGCCCGGCACCTCGCGCAGCCGTTCCTTCATCTTCTTGATCCGGCGCGGCACCCCGTCGCCATCCTCATAGGCGGGAAGCAGCACCGGGTATAGGCTGGTAAACCAGCCTACCGTCCGCGACAAATCGAGCTCCGAGCCGAACCGGTCCCGTCCGTGCCCTTCCAGATGTATCTTGACTTCGTCCGCTCCGCACCACGATTGCAAGGCCATTCCGAGCGCCGTCAGCAGTATATCGTTCACATCCGTGCCATAGGCGCGGTGAACGTCGCGGAGCAGGAGCTCCGTATCCCGCTTCAACCACTGAACCGAGCGGGTTTCGCTGTCCTCCATCCGTGTCATTGCAGCGTCAAAATCTTTCGGAAGCGGCTTGACGGCATGTTCTTCAATATGCTGCCAATACGCCCTCTCCGCCTGCAGCGACTCGCCGGAGTCGGCAAGACGCTGCATGTGCAGCGCCGCTTCACGCAGCGAATCCGTCTTCGCCGGCAGCCGAACCGGCTCGCCAGCCGCAGCCTGCGCATAGCCGGCCGCCAAATCTTCCAGCAAAATTCTCCAGGAAACCCCGTCGACGACCCAGTGATGAATCACGATCAGCAGGTGATCGCCGTCCGGACATGCGAACAGCGCCAGCTTCAGCAGCGGACCGTTATGGGCGTCCATGCTACGCTGCAGCTCGTTCGCGGTTCGCTCGATGAACGGTCCGCATTCCGGGAGCGGGCGCTCCCGCATATCGAACGTCTCCAGACGGTAGGTTTCCCCATCGCCCGCGCCCCGGTTCCAGGCCTCCGCTTCCCGGTCATCCGTACCGCGTACAACAATCCGCAAAGCATCATGATGAATCGTCAGCTGCCGCAGAGCGGCCTCGAGCGCGTCGGGCCGGAACCGTTCCTCCCGGTGCAGCATGACAGCCTGGTTATAATGATGAATCCGGCCCTGCGCCCACTCGAGGAACCAGCGCTGAATCGGGGTTGCCGGTACCGCCCCCGTTACTTCGCCCTGATCGATGACGCGCAGCATCTCATGCACCCGCGGACTCAGCTCGGCAATCGTCGGATATTGGAACAAGTCGTTCATCTCCAGACGGTAGCCGGCTTGATGCATTTGGGAGGTCACTTGAATCGCCTTGATCGAATCTCCGCCCAGGTCGAAGAAGCTGGTGGTCACGCCGACTCTCGGAGCTCCCAGCACATCCTGCCAAATCGCGGCCAACGCTTGCTCGACCGGCGTCCTCGCCGGCACATACTCGGCCGCTGCCGCCGCCGTAGACGCCTCCGGCGCCGGCAGCGCCTTGCGGTCGACTTTGCCGTTCGGCGTCAGCGGAAGCCGCTCCAGCTGAACGAAATAGGCCGGGATCATATAGCCCGGCAGCTGCTTCGCAAGCTCCGCTCGCAGCTCCCTACCGGAGATCGGCCTTTCGGCGGCGTAATAGGCGCACAGCTGCTTTTGCCCGTCGGTATCGTCCCTCACCGCAACCGCGGCATCCACGACGTCTGCCATCATGCGCAGCTTCGCCTCGATCTCGCCGAGCTCGATGCGGTAGCCGCGAATTTTGACCTGATCGTCGATCCGTCCCATGTACGTCAGGCTGCCGTCCTCATTCCACTTCGCCAAATCGCCGGTCCGGTACATGCGCTTACCCGGCTCGAACGGATTCGGCACGAACCGCTCCGCCGTCAGCTCCGGACGGCCCAAATAACCGCGCGCGAGTCCGATTCCGGCAATGCATAGCTCACCGGCGACGCCGGCCGGAAGCAGCTGCATCCGGGAATTGACGATGTAAATGCGGTGATTGGCGATCGGCGTTCCGATCGATACGTCGGCCGCCCCGTCTACGCTCCAATCCCCGGAAGGCGTCCAGACCGTCGTACAGATCGAGTCCTCCGTAGGCCCGTAGGCGTTGTAATACTGAACGCGTCCGGCCCACTGCCGGATCAGCTCCGGAGATGCGGCTGAGCCGGCGGTGAACAGCTTCTTCAGCTTGGGAAGCCGCTCCGGGCTCAAATACGCCGCATACGTCGGAGGCAGCGTCGCTATCGTAACCTCGTGCTCGTTCATGAACCGCTCGAACAGCGTGTAATTTTCGATATCGGAGGAAGCCGGAATCGCCAGCGCAGCGCCGCACAGCAATGCCATAAACATTTCCCAGCACGAGGCGTCGAAGGACATGCTGGCGAACTGCACGATACGATCCGTATCTCCGATCCCAAGCGTTTCCGACCAGTAAGATTGCAAATTGCATAGGCCTCGGTGCTCGACCATGACCCCTTTAGGCTGACCGGTGGAACCGGAGGTGTAGATGACATAGGCCAAATCGTCCGGACTTCCGGCTGTCTTCGGCCGTTCGGCAATCACCGGAGTATCACCTTCCTCATCCAGATCGATGATCAAGCCTGCAAACGGAACAAGCTCCTTCAGATGAGACTGCAGCAGCAGCACGCCAACGCCGGAATCGTCCAGCATATAGTGAATTCGTTCCGGCGGATAGCCCGGATCGATCGGCACATACGCGCCGCCCGCTTTCAGCACAGCCAAAATCCCGATGACCGTCGCTGCGGACCGCTGCGTCATAATGCCCGCAAGCCGGCCGCTTACCCCTGCAGCATGCAGCCGTGCCGCCAGCCGTTCGGCTCTTTCGTCGAGCTCCCTGTACGTTAGCCGCTCCTCGCCGCAAATGACCGCCGTCCGCTCCGGACGAAGCGCCGCCTGCTCCTCGAACAGCGCGTGGATCGTCGTCCCGCTCCGGAAGTTTGCCGCCGTATCGTTGAAGGCTCCTTGAATGCGTTCCTTTTCCTCATCGTCCAGCAGCGGAATATCGGCGAGCCTGCCGCCCGGGTTGCTCAGGATCGACTTTACAATCGACAGCAGCTGCCGTCCGATCCGTTTGATTTCTGCAGGATCGAACAAATGACTCCGATAGTCGAGGTGCAGCAGCACCTGCCGCTCATCCGTCATATCCTCGACGCGAAGCAGCATATCGTTGACTTCGTGACCGCAAAATCCGGCGGCCAGCAAAACGCGCAGCCCTGCGACATCGATCCAGCGCAGCGGACGGTATTCGATCGCAACGGCGAACAGCCGGTGGATGTCCGGGTTCCGGTGATGCTCTCTGAGCTCCTGCAGCAATTGATTGTAAGGGTACTTCTGATGGCGCAGGATCGCCGCCTGTTCCTTGGCCGTTTGCTGCAGCAAGGCTAAGGCGGTCTGTTCCGCATCCACGTCCAGTCTCGTAGGAACGGTGCTGGCGAACATGCCGATCGTCTCTTTCTCCCGCTTAACCGTCCGGTTCGCATAGATCGTGCCGACCGACAAATCCCGCTGCTCCGTTACCTGATGAAGATATATGTATAAGGCCGTCATCATTATTGTGAAGGTACTCGTCTGGTGAAGCTGGGCGAAGCTCTGCAGCTCATCGTACATCGAACGGTCGACGACGATTGTGTGCCGTTCCGCGTCCGTCCGTGCGGTCCTTGGATTGTAGGCTTTCCAGCCCGTCGTCTCCGGCAGCGTGCGGAACTTCTCGATCCAATACTGCTTGTCCGCGTCGTATCTGCCGGAGCCCTCGTACGACCGTTCCGTCTCCAGTGTGGAAATAAAGTCCGTCGATGCCAAGCTTTGCGGCGGCTGCCCGCGGGTTAAAGCGTCGTAATTATGCAAAATTTGGTTGCCGATCGTTTGCAGCGATATGCCGTCGCAAATAATATGGTGAATTTTTACATAAACCCACGTTATCCGTTCATCGAGCTGCAGCATCGTCATTTGGAACAACGGTCCTTGTTGAAGATCGAACGGAATTCGATTGTTGACGGCAAGCCACTCTTCGGCTTCCAGCCTCGAGCGGAAGCTCAGCGTCTTGACCGGCTCGCTGCTCTGCGCGGGGATCGCGTCGACCATCTGCCAAATGCCGCCGTCAGGATCAGCGGTGAACCGGAGCCGAAACGCATCGTGCTGCGCGATCGTCTCCTGCACGGAGCGCTCCAGCACGTCCATGCGGACCGTTCCTTCGATCTGGACGCAGCCGGAAATGACCGACACCGCGGTGTTCGGAAACAGCAGGTCGGTATACCAAATTCTGCGTTGGGCTTGCGTTAAAGGCCAGCGGGTCATAGAATCTGCGTTCAAATCATTCACTCCTATGGATGGTGTCGGTTTGTATCCCAAATTTTCCCTAACCATCATACCATACGCCCATTTCCTGTAATCTTCCTTCGACAAAAACTTAATATTATTTACAGACAAAATACCCTATATTTTCCACGTAAATTTCACTTTCGATTTTTTCGCCAACGGCAAAAACCGGTACACCCCAGCGGGTGCACCGGCTTCCTTCCTTGCTTTTCCGTTCAATCTATCCGTTCAATTCATGCATATATCGGGCGAACTCCTTCAGCATCGTCCGCGAATCGTATTGACCGCTGAAATCCTCCACGCCGAGATAACCGTCGTAGCCGACGGATTTCAGCGCATCGATGACGGTCTTCCAGTTCACGACGCCCTCGCGGATCGGCGCCCAGCTGCTCGTCCAGGCTATCGTACCTTCTGCAGCGCGCTCGCCGGGAAGCCACTTGGCGTTTTTCACATGCACGTGAGCCAAATACGGCCCTAGCATCTCGATGCCGGCGCGGTACTGCTCATAGCCTTCATGCACCATATTGCCCGGGTCGTACAGCACGCCAAGAACGTCGGGGTCGAACCCGTCAAGCAGCCTGCGCGCCGCACTGGCGCTGGCCGCAATCGTATTGTGATGCGTCTCGACGAGACCTTTCACGCCATACTGCCTACAAAGCTCCGCCGCTTCCTGCAGAAAGCCGCGGGTCTGCTCGAACAATACCGGATACGTCGACGTCGAAGCACTCGTATAGCCTGCAATGCCGACCCGGATGAACGACGCGCCGATCAGCTTCGCCGTACGCAGCACCTCTTCTGTGCCGGCCACGTCGCCAACGCCGACATACGGCGTAACGCTCAGCGATACTAAGCCTTCGCTTTCCGCCGCCGCTTTGAACCGCAGCTTCTCTTCATCGCCGGCAAACGGCGAGATGGAGCACAGGTTGTTGCGCCAAAACGATGGAGCTTCTCCCTTCGCCCCCTCGGGAACTTCCTTGTACCGCCACTCG
The DNA here is from genome assembly GCF_042432825.1 of Paenibacillus chartarius. Classification (NCBI taxonomy): domain Bacteria; kingdom Bacillati; phylum Bacillota; class Bacilli; order Caryophanales; family Paenibacillaceae; genus Paenibacillus; species Paenibacillus chartarius. The sequence continues at coordinate 337,550 of NZ_JBHLWN010000077.1, forward strand.
ATTCCTTGCAGCCCGGCAGCCTTGGCCTCTTGCGCCAGCTGCTCCGGCGTCAAATCCGGCGTAGCTACTGTAAATACGGACAGCTTCATCAACATCGCCTCCTTGATTTCGCTCTATTCAACCCGCTGCGCTTGCAGCTGCGCCCGCAGGCACAGCTCCGCCGCCTTGAACGCATGCTCTTGCGTCATTGCTTTCTCCGTCCGGTTCAGGCAGTCCAGAATCAGCTCGCCGAAGAACGGGTAGCCGACTTTGCCGGACAGCTCCAGATGCCGCTCCCCTTCCCCGTTAACCAAGTACAGATGGTTTCCCGACTTGTCGCGCGCGATATCGATGTATTTGCGAAGCTCGATATAGCCGTTCGTACCGAGAATAATCGTTCGGCCGTCGCCCCATGTGCCAAGACCGTTCGGCGTCAGCCAGTCGACGCGGAAATAGTTGGTCGCGCCGTTGTCCCCGAGCAGCGTTGCATCGCCGAAATCCTCGAGCTCCGGGTACTCCTTGCAGTGGTAATTCGCCACTTTACTGGACAGTACCGTCGCATCCTTGCTGCCGGAATAGAACAAAAACTGCTCGATTTGATGGGAGCCGATATCGCACAGAATACCGCCGTACTTCTCCTTCTCGAAAAACCACGCCGGACGCGACGGCGCATTTAACCGGTGCGGCCCGAGGCCGAGCACCTGCACGACGCGGCCGATCGCTCCGTCCTGTACGAGCTGTCCTGCGAATACGGCGCTTTCCACGTGGAGACGCTCGCTGTAGTACACCATATATTTGCGTCCTGTCCGCGCCGCCGCCTCTTTCGCGGCTTCCAGCTGATCAAGCGTGGTGAAAGGCGTTTTATCCGTAAAATAGTCCTTGCCGTGCTCCATCACCTTCACGCCAAGCGGACCGCGCAGCGACGGCACCGCCGCCGCGGCGACGAGCTTCACTTCCGCGTCCTGCAAAATTTCATCGAGCGACGAAGCCAGCTGCACCCCCGGGTAGCGGGACTTGAAAGCTTCCATCTTCTCCGCGTCCGGGTCGTACACCCATTTCAGCGTAGCTCCCGCCTCAACGAGCCCGTTGCACATGCCGTAAATATGCCCGTGGTCAAGCGCCGTCGCCGCAAACACAAAATCGCGTCCGCTTACGACTGGACTCGGCTTGCCCTGCGGAGCATAATTCATACCGTCCTGCTTCTGAGTCACTGTTCGTTCCCTCCGCTATTAATGAGTTCCTTGTACGTTCAAGGTTTGGTATTCGCCGGCCACTTTGGTCGTCTTCGATTGCCGGATTTGCTCCTGCAGCTTGGCGTAGAACAGTTCTTCATCGATCGGAAAATCAACCCAGTTGTCGGTCCATGTCGACAGCAGCATCGCGTTGGACAGCATCAGGCCGTTAATTCCTTCCTCGCCCGGCGCCAGCAGCGGTGTACCCTTCACGACCGCGTTAACCCAATCCTGAGTAATGGCGGCATGCTGCTGTTCGCCGTTGCCGGATTGGATCGGAACTTCGCATTTCCAGCATTCCGGCTGCCCGAACCCGCCGGTGAACGTCGCATTGAACTCCGATTCCGGAACGCGCAGACGCCAGAACGTCAGCTTGCCGTCTTCGATGACGATTTTGCCGCGGTCGCCGGACACCTCGAACCGGTTCGTTCCCGGTGCATCGGTCGTCGACGTGACGAATACGCCGGTTGCCCCGTTCTCGTATTCGACATATGCCGTCACATCGTTCTCGACCTCGATGTCGCGATTTTTGCCGAATTGACAAAACGCCCGCATCCGCTTCGGCTTCAGCCCCGTCGTCCATCCCCACAGATCCAGCTGATGCGGATCCTGGTTGATCAGCACGCCGCCGCCTTCGCCGGCCCACGTCGCGCGCCAGCCGCCCGAGTTGTAATAGCTTTGCGAGCGGTACCAGTTCGTAACAATCCAGTTCGTGCGGCGCACTTCGCCGAGCTCCCCGGAGATAATCAGATCCCGCAATTTACGGTAAAGCGGATTGGACCGCTGGTTATACATAATGCCGAACACTTTGCCGGAAGCGGCGGCGGCTTCGTTCATCTCGCGCACCTGCTTCGTGTAGACGCCGGCCGGCTTCTCGATCAGGACGTGCAGACCATATGCAAACGCTTTAATCGCAAGCTCCGGATGGGAATAATGCGGAGTCGCCACGATCACGCCGTCGATCGCTCCCGAGCCGAGGAACTCTTCGACATTCGCAAACGTCTTGACCTGCTCGCCGAGCTCCTTGCGGGCCCATTCGAGCCGCTCCTGTCTATCGTCGCATACCGCCGTCAATACGCCGTTCTTCACTTGACCCTTCGCCAAATATTGCGCATGGCCTGTGCCCATATTGCCCAGTCCGATGATACCGATTCGCATTTCGTTCATGTTCAGCCGCCTTTCATTTGCGATCCATTTTAGCTTGCTTGCACAGTTATTGTATCACGCGGCATTCGGACGGAGCTTTACTCGCATTGACGGATATAGTCTTTCATTTGACTGTGGTTGCGGTTTCATGGAAAATATGCTGGAATTGATTGTGCTTTCGTTTTTACCGTAGGCGCGCCTAAGCATCAGTCCGATATGTTGTGTAGTGATAGGTGAGGAACGCATACAGGTGATTGGCGGTCGGCAGCTCAGACGGCGACCGATCTGATACGGTGCGGCTGATCCTGCAAAATAGAATCGTAAAGCCGGGCAAGGTCGAACCCTGCCCGGCTTTATACAACGCGGCGTTACGCTTTCACCGGCAGCGCGGCCGGCTGCTTGCGGCGCAGCAGCAAAAACGTCAGCGGAAGCGCGAGCAGCACGATGACCGTCGCGACGAAGTACACATCGTTCACGCTTGAGGTGAACGACTGCGCTTGAATGAGCGCCGCCTGCTTCGCATCGGGAGCAGCGGCGTTCCCCGCCCCCTTGGCCAGCTCGGCGCTATGGACCGTCATTCGAGCAACGAGCAGCGACGTGAACAGGCCGATCGAGAACGAGCCGAACCCTTGCCGAATCCAGTTGTTGGCGGAAGACGCATGACCGCTCAGCACGCGAGGAATGACTTCCATTCCCGCATTCGTCGCCGGCATCGTCGCCAGAGATATGCCGACGTTGCGGACAGCCATCCAAAACATGATATAGGCTTTCGACGTATCGAGGTGCAGATGGCCCATCGCATACGTGCCGACGCCCATCAGGATGACGCCGGACACGATGAGCGCGACCGGTCCTACCCTCTTGTACAGCGCGCCGGTGAGCGGCATGCAGGCGGCCATGGCAAGCGACGCCGGAAGCAGGATCAAGCCGGTATCCATGGCGGACAGCCGCTGTATATTTTGCAGGAAGAGCGGTGTCAAATACGTTCCCGAGTACAGGCTGATCGTCACAATGCAGCTAAGAATCAAGCTCAGCGTATAGCGGAACTCCTTGAACACCGATAAGTTCAGCAGCGGATGCTCCGTCGTCAGCTCGCGCCAAATGAAGGCTCCCAGCATAACGAAGCCGAACGCGATCAGGCCGACGATCTGAATCGACGCCCAGCCCCATGTATTTCCTTCGCTGAAGGCCAGCAGCAGCGCCGTAGAAGCGGCCAACGCCGTCACGAAGCCGATGCCGTCGAAGGAAGGGGTGCGGCCGACCCGGTAAAAAGGAATCAAGCGGAAGGCGAGCAGTGTCGCCAGTACCCCGAACGGGATATTAATGTAGAACAGCCACCGCCAATCGAAGCGTTCGACAAGCCAGCCCGCCAGCGTAGGACCGATGGCCGGCGCCAGCATGGCGCACAAGCTCCATAAGCTCAGCGCGAATGCCTGCCTTTCCCGCGGAATCACCTGATAGATGATCGTCATCGTCGTCGGCATGACAATTCCGCTGAAGGCGCCCTGCAAGATCCGAAAGGCGATGAGCGACTCCATATTCCAGGCTAGTGCGCATGCCATGGACATGAGCGTAAACCCTAATAGCGAAATGCCATACACAAGCTTTGCGCTAAATTTGTCGGACAAGTACCCGCAAAGAGGAGCAACGATGCCCGTGGCGAGCATAAATCCGGTTAACGTCCATTGTGCGGCGTTAAGCGGCGATCCGAAATCCTCCATCAAGACGGGCAGCGCGACGTTGATCGTGCTAATCCCCAAAATGGCCAAAAACGAGCCGCAAACGATGGCCAGCATAATCGGGCCGAAAGGCATCGTCTTTTGTTGACTCAATTCCATTCCTCCAACTCTCCTATCCCTTATCTTTTTCTAGTTCAATAATTTGCCGAGCAAACGTTCAAATTGCTCAACTTCTTCCGCGTCCAGCTTGTTCCACAACCGGTCTATGACCTCATTGACCTTGACGTCGATACGGGCAAGCAGCGCTTCGCCGGATTCCGTAATGCGAAGCAGCACCGCACGCCGGTCGGACGGCTGCGGGAGCCGCTCGGCCCAACCGCTCTCGACGAGCTTATTCGCCAAATTCGTCACGGCCGGCAGCGTAACATAGATTCGCTCTGCGAGCTCCGTACAGCTGCAGGAGCCCTCGTCCCGCAAAATCGTCAGCATCGTATATTGCGCATTCGAAATGCCCTCGTTGATGTTCCGCGAGTATTCGTTCTTCGTTTTCCTGATTAACAGCCGGAAACGATGCGACAGCTCGCGTCGAATCGATTCATCGCCCAACCTCCGCCCTCCTTGTTCAATCATTAAATAGTTCAAAGACTTAATTATCCACCGAAAAAGTTTACCTCCGATGCGAGAAAATGTAAAGCCGCCCGTTACAACGTTCAGAACATTGATCGACAATATCGGCATATTCTAAAGATTCGCCAAAACCCGCAAGGACGAGCAGGATTTTGCCCCGATTCGGTGAAACTATTTTGTATTCGACAGGAAAAGTTTGGAATAAAGGGGTTGTTGATTACGGTATACGCAATCGCTCAAACGGCTGCTTACGCTCTGCCGTTCATTCTGCTGCAGACGACAGTTATGTGGCGAATCCGTTTGATTCGCACCCGCATCGACCGGACGTTCCTGATTTCATGGTTAACGTTCGCCTGGCTGTTCGTAATCATGTGCTTTGCCGGTGTTGCCCTGAACATCTTGCTGGCTGTCAGTTTTCTCATGATCGCTGTGCTGACTTACGCGCATTTCCGCTGCCTGTCGCTGGTCAAAGCCGAGCTTGCCCGGTCCGATAAGCTGAGAACGATCAGCGCGCTTGCCGCCGGTGTCTCGCATGAAGTACGAAACCCGATTACCGTAACCCGCGGCTTTATCTCCCTGCTCAAACAGCCGGATCTTTCGGATGACAAGAAGAATGTCTATACCGCCCTGGCGCTGGAGGAGCTTGATCGCGCGAAACAAATTATTACCGATTATTTGGCGTTCGCCCGGCCTTCGCCGCAACAGTTGGAAGCGCTTCACTTAGAAGAGGAGCTCAGCTACGTCAAGCAAGTACTGCAGCCGCTCGCCAGCCTGAACCAGATTGAACTGACCGTCCGTATCGAGGATGCACTGCTTTGGGGCGATCGGGTCCAGCTGCGGCAAGCCTTCATTAACTTGCTGAAAAATGCTATCGAAGCCGTTCAACCTTACGGAAAAGTGGAAGCGCATTCAACCGTGCGCGGCAATCAGGTATGCATTGTGATCCAGGATAATGGCGCCGGCATGGCGCCCGAGGACGTGCAACGAATCGGCGAGCCGTTCTTCACGACGAAGGAAGGCGGCACCGGACTAGGCATGATGGTCGTCTTTGCGGTCGTCAAATCGTTCAGGGGGACAGTAGACCTGCAGAGCGAACCTGGGAGAGGCAGCAGATTTACGGTAACTTTGCCTTTGCACAAAAGAGAAGACCTGTAATCGGTGCAAGCGCCGCTTTCCGAGCGGCGTCCGTTTTGCCGACCCGGCAGTTCGCAACAGCCCTGCGCCCACTCTATGTTTGGAGAGGCGTCAGGGTTTTTATTTTGGCTATAATTACGCCGTTGCACGCATCCTTTTTTGTGTATAATGAATTGACTGCCTCAATTCTCATATAGGAGCAACGCTGCAAGAGCATTTTTGGAGGGTTTCAAGATGCCGGGAAGCGGAAGCGATTGTATCGGAACTGTCGCGGAAATCCGTTTGGCCGTTTACCAATACACGCGGTATGCTGCAGAAGATCAAAGAGGTGCTTGACGATTGCCGGCAGTGAAATAGCTTATATCTATCATCCATATAACAAACTAATATTTGAATCTATAAATAATAGTGATACACTATGATATGATTATGTTGAACCAGAAAAGTCGTATGAAGAGGTCGCGCCCTGGCTTACTGTAGTGCCTAAGATGGTGCGCCTACTTCCATTCTGCAAATCTTAGGATATAAGGACGGTAACTATGAGCAAGCAAACGAAAACAGACGTTATCTTAATTGGTGCCGGGATCATGAGTGCGACATTGGGGTCGCTGCTGAAGGAACTAGCACCGGACTGGAACCTTAAAGTGTTTGAACGGCGCGCAACTGCTGGGGAAGAAAGCTCCAACGAATGGAATAATGCGGGAACAGGCCACGCTTCCCTGTGCGAGCTGAACTATACCACAGAGAAACAGGACGGTTCCATAGATATTAGCAAAGCTGTCAAAGTGAACGAAGAGTTTCAAGTATCCAAGCAGTTTTGGTCTTATTTGGTCAAGAGCAATCTCATTCGGAACCCGCGGGACTTTGTCGTACCGGTCCCTCATATGAGTTTTGTACAAGGCGAGCAAGACGTAAAGTTTTTGAAAAAGCGGTTTGAAGCGATGTCCGCCAATCCGTTGTTCAAAGGAATGGAATATTCCGACGATCCGGCGAAGCTGAAGGAATGGATTCCGCTGATGATGAAGGACCGGACCGTGAACAAGCCGATTGCGGCAACGAGAATCGAATCCGGTACCGATGTGAATTTCGGCGCATTAACGCGCATTTTGTTCGCCCATTTGAAAAATCAGAACGTCGATATCCGTTACAATCAAAATGTCGATGATATTAAACGTACCGGAGACGGCCTGTGGGAATTGAAGGTACGCAATATTGGCACCGGTAACGTGGAGCGCCATACGGCCAAATTCGTCTTTATCGGCGGCGGCGGCGGCAGCCTCCATTTGCTGCAAAAGTCCGGTATCCAGGAAGGCAAAGGAATCGGCGGCTTCCCGGTCAGCGGACTGTTCATGGTGTGCAAGAACCCGGAGGTCGTAGCGCAGCATCGTGCCAAAGTATACGGCAAGGCTTCGGTCGGCGCCCCTCCGATGTCCGTACCGCACCTTGACACAAGGGTGATCGACAAGCAGGAATCGTTGTTCTTCGGTCCGTTTGCGGGCTTCTCGCCCAAGTTTTTGAAGTTCGGCTCCATGTTCGATCTGATCACTTCCGTGAAGCCGCACAATCTGTTAACGATGCTGGCGGCCGGCGTGAAGAACGTCCCGCTGACCACATACTTGATCAAGCAAGTCATGCTGTCGAAGGAACAGCGCATGGAAGCGCTGCGCGAGTTCGTGCCTAACGCCAGAAGCGAAGATTGGGAGCTTGTTGTGGCAGGCCAGCGCGTGCAAATTATTAAAGATACCGCGGCCGGCAAAGGAACGCTACAATTCGGTACGGAAGTCATTAGTGCCGCCGACGGCTCGGTCGCTGCCTTGCTCGGCGCATCTCCGGGTGCTTCCACCGCCGTTTCCGTCATGCTGCAGGTCATTGAACGCTGCTTCCCGCAGCACATCAAAACGTGGGAGCCGAAACTCAGAGAAATGATTCCTTCTTATGGCCTTTCACTGCTCAAACACACGGATCTGATCCGCGACATTCATACGTCGACGGCTCAGACACTCGGCCTAAGCGATGAAGTGCCGGTGCAAATCGGACACCGAACCGTATCGTAATAACTCCATGAGGCTGCTGACATGTGTCGGCGGCCTTTTTTTGCTTTCCGAACGAATCCGGCAGCACATATGACCTTGTTGCTCTTTCCATGCGCGTCACTGCCAGCAACACCGTTTCGGACCTTGTTATCCTCACGGACGCATCTGCTTGCAAGTAAGTTCCCCTCGTTAATCCTCTGTTATCCCTTTCCCTGACTTGGGTGTACCGGCTGCACACTACGATGGCTCCATCAGTTGACTTGCTTCAATTCGTGACTTACTATAAAAAAAGAAGCGACATGGGCAAAGGAGGCTGAAACGCTTGGAAAACGACTTGCTGCGAAGCTGTCAATCCGATTCAACGATGCATTTCTGTCCGGTTTCGTTACGAAAATACGGAGCATGGTTCTGGGGATCCATTTTGGTCCTGTCATTTATTTCCGTCATACTGAACGTTTGGCTTCAGGAGCCTCTTCTTTTGGTGCTGCTGTCGTTTCCGGTCGCGTATTTGGCGATGAGCCTGCTCCCGTTGCAGTGGACGGCATTGGCTGCCGCCGTTCTGATCGGTACGATCCCGTTATACGCCGAACCGTCGCCGCCGCTCTGGATCGCCATGCTTGGACTGGCCGGTCTGTTCGCGGTTATCAAGCGGGTTGTTTACATATCGGGACGCAATTTTAATCAAAAGCAGGCAAACGACGAGCTGCTGCTGAATACGGTGCTTTCATTCGCCAAGACGATTGATGCTCGCGATCCGTACACAGCTTTTCACTCAAACAATGTAGCGAATTATGCAAAATCCATTGCGGAAGAAATGCGGCTGCCCCGGCAGCAAATCCAGTCGATTTATTTGGCCGGCCTCATCCACGACATCGGTAAAATCGGGACGCCCGAGACGATCCTGCAAAAAGAAGGCCGATTGACCGACGAGGAGTTCGAGACGATGAAGAGGCATGCCGAGGACGGCTACGAAATTGTCAAAGGCATGAAGGCATTGCGGGACATCGGGGTTCCCGATATGGTGCGCCATCATCATGAACGAATCGACGGCCGCGGCTACCCGCTTGCTCTGAAGGGAGACGAAATTCCGCTCGGCGCGCGCATTTTGGGTGTGGCTGACGCCTTTGACGCGATGACGACGAACCGTTCGTACCGGGCCAAGCTGTCCGTGGAGACGGCAGCTTCCGAGCTCGAGCGGCACAAAGGCACGCAATTCGATCCTGCGGCAGCGGAGGCGTTCCTCGCCGTGCTTCGCCGCGAGGGCAAGCTGGCCCCTGCGGCAGACGACAGCTACGCGCCTGCGCTGGTTATGGCTGCGTCCCGCTAACTACGATGACGGCAAGTACGGCCGCTTCATTCCCCCGTACTTGCCGATTTTTTTACGTTCAATCAAAGAATCGCTCCATCACGACATAATCGATTCCGCCTTTTGTAAACGTTTGTTCCGTTGCGGTTAGTCCGAATTTCTCATAAAATGGCGCCTTGTCGCGTCTGGCATTGCAAAAGATCCGCTTTACACCCGCCGCCTGAGCAATTCCAAGCGCATATGACAGCAGCATGCTGCCATATCCTTTATTTTGATAAGGGACTGCGGTTGCGAATTTCCGGAACTGTGCCTCCGTGCCTTGTACGAACAGCGATACGACCGAGATAAGCCGCTCTTCCTCCATAAGCCCGTAATGCGTTCCTTCTTCATCGTCGGCCAGCTTGACATAATCCAGTTCCTTATCCGGCCACATCACTTCATGACGCAGCTGCCACGCTTGTTCTTTCGGAATGATGCGAATTTCCTCCACAGCTTCTGCTCCCCCAGTACAAGTATTCTTCCACTGTATGCCCTGTCCTCATTATGACATATCGAACCGGACTCAATCTACGCGCCCTCCCTCCCCTGACATCGAAATTGAATACACTTAGACTGCAGCTGTAGCGCTCCGGGCACCGATATCACGCCCATACCGAATTATGCTACTATGGGAGCAGCACATCGGCACAACCGATAGGGGGATTCTGTTCTATGAGCAAGATCGTTGTTGCAGGCAGCATCAATATGGACATCGTCAATCGTGTCCGCCGTCATCCAAAGCCCGGCGAGACGATTCACGGACTCGGCACCGCCTACCATCCCGGCGGCAAAGGCGCCAATCAGGCTGTTGCCGCCGCACGCGCAGCCGGACATACGGACACCGCGGTTATGATCGGCGCTGTCGGCACGGACGCCTTCGGCAGCGTACTGCTGAACGCGCTGAGAGATAGAGGTGTCCGTACCGAACACGTACGCGCGGTAGACGGCTCTTCCGGACTCGCTTTCATCACGGTGAGCGAAGACGGCGAGAACAATATTATTTTAAACACCGGGGCGAACGGCTTCGTGGCCGCTGAGCAGCTGACCGACGACGTATGGCGCGGCGCTGCTGCAATTTTACTGCAGAACGAAATACCATGGGAAACGAACCGGGCCATCCTGCATCTAGCCGCCGAACGAGGCGTCCCCGTCTATGTCAATCCCGCACCGGCGTTCCGCCTCCCGGACAGCGAGATGACCTACGTTTCTTGTCTGATCCTGAACGAATCGGAAGCGGAGCTTATGACCGGCATTCCCGTAACCGGTCCCGTTCAAGCGGAGGAAGCCGCCGGCGCCCTGCTGGCGCGCGGTGTCCGATCGGTTATCGTGACGCTCGGCCGCCACGGCTCGGTGTACGTAGGACCGGAGGGCAGCATAAGGACTCCGGCATTTCCCGTACAGCCCGTAGATACGACTGCCGCCGGCGACACGTTCATTGGCGCCTACGCCGCCGCCCGCGCCGAGGGCATGCCGCTGCATTCCGCTCTTCGCTTCGCTTCCGCAGCAGCTGCACTGACGGTAACTCGCGAAGGCGCTCAATCATCCATTCCGTCACGCTCCGACATTGACGAGCTGATGAGGGCTTGATACAAGTCCCTCTTCCCCATTGCCAAAATGCCCAAAACGGAGTAAAGTGAACGTATATGCACCATATTTAAACCAATATGAACCCAAAAGGAGCGATTTTGAATGGAGATCCGTTATGCCAACCATCCGAACGAAGTGAAGGGCTTTGACACGACCCGCCTCCGCAGTGAATTCCTGATGGAAAAGCTGTTTGTTCCTAACGAACTGACCATGGTATATACGCACGTAGACCGCTTTATCGTCGGCGCCGCCGTTCCGGTCGGCCAAACGATCAAGCTGGAAGGCGACAAGAAGGAGCTCGGCGCCGACACGTTCTTGGAGCGCCGCGAAATCGGCATTATCAATATCGGCGGCCGCGGTACGGTAACCGTTGACGGCGAAACGTACACCATGGAGTCCAAGGACGGCCTGTACATCGGCCTCGGCGCGAAGGATGTTGCGTTCTCGAGCGAAGATGCGGCGAACCCGGCCAAATTTTACTTCAACTCTTGCCCTGCCCATAAGACATACCCGACGGTCAAGATTGCGATCTCCGAGGCGTCTCCGAACCATCTCGGCTCGATTACGAACTCCAACGAGCGTACGATCTACCGCTATATCCACACCGGCGGCATTCAAAGCTGCCAGCTCGTAATGGGCATGACGCTGCTGAAGCCGGGCAACATGTGGAATACGATGCCTTGCCATACGCATAACCGCCGCTCGGAAATTTACCTGTACTTCGATATGCCGCAAGACGGCGTCGTGTTCCACATGATGGGCGAGCCGACGGAAACCCGCCATCTGGTCGTCCGCAACGAGCAGGCGATCATCTCCCCGAGCTGGTCGATCCACAGCGGTGTAGGCACAAGCAACTATACATTCATCTGGGGCATGGCCGGCGAGAATCAAATCTTCGAAGATATGGACGCCGTTGCAATGACGGAGCTGAAGTAAGGAATCGAACGCCCCTGCAGGAACATCTTTCAATGAAACGGATGCGAGAGCGGTGAACCAACTACGGCGTTACGAAATCATCATGGAGCTGCTGCTCGAGCGCCGGGAAGTATCCGTTGCCGAGCTTAGCGACAGGCTGCAAGTAACCGGGAAGACGATCCGCGAAGACCTCGCCAAGCTGGAAGAGCGGGGTCTGCTCGTTCGTGTTCACGGCGGCGCTATGCTGGCCCAAAGCGACCAGCTCGGCATCTTGAGATCGAACGTATCCGACGGGCTGTACGGCGAGGCCAAAGCCGAAATTGCCGGCATCGTCCAGCGCCATATCGAGCCAGGCGACATCGTTGCGCTCGACGGCGGCAGCACGACGCTGGAGATCGCGAGGCGGCTCGACAATATTCCGATAACCGTCGTGACGAACGATCTGTACATTATTAACGAGCTGACGCGCAAAGATCAGATTCGGCTCGTCGTTCCCGGCGGCTACCGGGTCCGCAACATGCTGACCGGCCCGGAAGCCGTCCATTTTTTGCAATCGCTCAACATACACAAGGCGTTTCTGTCCGCTACCGGAATTCATCTCCAGGACGGACTCTCGATCTACACCAGTGATTTTATCGAATTCAAGATGGCCTTGCTGCGTGTATCGCGCGTCGCATATGCCGTCGCCGATCACCGCAAGTTCGGCCGGACGGCGCTGCGCACGTTCGCCCCGCTTACGGACGTCAAGGCGATCATTACGGACAGCGGACTGTCCCTGGAAACAGCCGCCCATTACCGTGCAGCCGGAGTCGACGTGATCACGCCGTAACGGACATCCCCACAATAAATAACAGGAGGCTCCTTTCTATGAGCTTATTTGACCTTACAGGCAAAACCGCCCTCGTCACCGGCGCATCCGGCGGCATCGGACAAGCGATCGCCATCGGCCTCGCCGAAGCCGGCGCCAACGTCATCGGCGTCGCTTCCTCCAACTGCGACGCAACCGTAGCCGCTATTGAAGCGGCCGGCGGCAAAGCGAAGCAAATCAAAGCCGACCTCAGCGACGAAAGCAAGCTCGAAGCCGTTGCCGCTGAAGCGATCTCCCTCTTCGGCGCCGTCGACATTCTTGTCAACAACGCCGGCACGATCCGCCGTACGCCGGCAGCCGACCACGCCCGGGAAGACTGGCATGCCGTCATCGACCTGAACTTGAACAGCGTGTTCTTCCTGAGCCAGCTGATCGGGCGCCATATGATCGAGCGCGGCAGCGGTAAAATCATCAACATCGCTTCAATGCTCTCCTTCCAGGGCGGCATTAACGTACCGGGCTACACGGCGAGCAAGCACGGCGTAGCAGGCCTGACGAAGGCGTTCGCCAACGAATGGGCGGGCAAGGGCGTTCAGGTCAACGCAATCGCTCCGGGCTACATTGAAACCAACAATACGGCGCCGATCATCTCCGACGAGAAGCGCTACAACTCCATTCTGGAGCGCATCCCTGCAGGGCGCTGGGGCGTTACCCAGGATCTGAAGGGTCCTGCCGTATTCCTCGCTTCGAGCGCTTCGGATTACTTGAGCGGCCACGTGCTTTGCGTGGACGGCGGCTGGATGGCGCGATAAGACGATGAGTCAAGCACAGTCCTCCCTATCCACGGCCAAACCGTTCGACGTCATCACCTTCGGAGAGACGATGGCCTTGATGTATCCCGAAGGAAGCCGCGGGCTCGGTACGACCGGCAAGCTGGAGCAATCGTTCGGGGGCGCCGAGAGCAACGTCGCGATCGGACTGGCCCGTCTCGGCTCCAAGGTCGGCTGGTTTTCCAAGATCGGCGACGACCCGGTCGGCGCCGGTATCGTCAAGACGATCCGCGGCGAAGGCGTCGACGTCTCGCGGGTGCGCACGACGAGTGCCGCTCCGACCGGACTGATGCTGCGCGAAGCGGTGCGCGGCAAGCTGTCCGTGTATTATTACCGCGCCGGATCGGCGGCCAGCAAGCTGACGCCGGACGATCTGGATCACGATTACATCGGCCAGACGTCGATCCTGCACCTGACCGGCATTACGCCGGCGCTAAGCGCTTCGTGCCGGGAAACCGCCATTGCGGCTGTCGCGTCCGCCAAGCGGCAAGGCGTCAAAGTAAGCTTTGACCCGAATCTGCGGCTGAAGCTGTGGTCGATCGACGAAGCCCGTCCCGTATTGCTGGAGCTGGCCGCGCAAGCGGACTACTTCCTGCCCGGCTATGATGAGCTGAAGCTGCTGTACGAAACCGAAGACGAAGCCGTCATTCTCGAGCAGCTGCGCAAGCTGCCCGGCATCTCGATCGTGAAGAGCGTCGGCGAGGAGAATTGGATCGTGAACGGCGGCAGCGTCGTTAAGCTGCCGTTCGTGAAAGCCGACCGCGTCGTCGACACCGTCGGTGCCGGCGACGGCTTCTGCGCCGGCTTCTTGAGCGGTATCAGCCGCGGCTATACGCTGGAGCAAGCCGTCCGGCTCGGCGGTCTGACCGGCTCGCTCGTCGTGCAGGCACCGGGCGACTGGGAAGCGCTGCCGACGTGGGCCGATGCCGAGCGTCTGCTTACCGGCGCGCGGCATATTGAACGGTAACAACTATCAGGAGGCTTCCGATCCCAATGAAAAAAATCCGACTCATCCAGCAAATCCACGAAGCCGGCGTCGTCGCCGTGCTTCGCGGCGATTCCCCGGAGGAGGTCGTCCGCATGGCGGACGCCGCTATCGCCGGCGGCATCCGCATTATCGAAATCACGATGACCGTACCGTTCGCACTGGAGGCGATCTCCGCCCTCGCGAAAAAATATCAGAGCGATCGTCCGGAAGCGGACGATTACGCCGTCATCGGTTCCGGTACGGTGCTCGATCCGGAAACCGCTCGCGCCACGCTGCTGGCCGGTGCCGAATTCGTCGTCGCTCCCAGCTTCAACCGCGATACGATTCTGCTCTGCAACCGGTACCGCGCACCGATCATGCCGGGCTGCATGACCATACAAGATATCACTTCGGCGCTGGAGCTCGGCGTCGATGTCGTGAAGCTGTTCCCGGGCAATCTGTTCTCCCCTTCGATTATCCCGACGATCAAGGGACCGCTGCCGCAGGCGAACCTCATGCCGACAGGCGGCGTTTCACTGGCCAATCTGAAGGAATGGATCGCCGCAGGCGCCTTTGCCGTCGGCATCGGCTCCGACCTGACCAAGGAAGCCGTCCAGAAGAACGACTTCTCGATCGTTACGGCGAAGGCTCAAGCTTACGTGGAAGCGTTCCGTCAAGCGAAACAGCGTTAATGCCCCTGCCCCCGGTTCGGCCTCGAACCGGGGGTTTATTTTTACTCCTTCCTCCCCTTGCGCTTCTCCCGTATCCAGGTGCAGACAGAGCCCGCGAGCGCTATACCAGCCAGGAAAACCTGCATTTTCCACGGACTATGCAGCATTTCCTGGGATTCCCAGGGCCACCCCATCATATCCCGGTTCACCTCCTCGATAGTAAAGCGGAATACCAACGACGAATCAAAGCGACGATGACCAGCAGCGCGGGAGCCACAATGTACAGCGGCACCCAGAAATACGGCGAAAGAATGTTCATATGTACACCAAAGATGTGCTCCTGAATGCTGTCCGACATCGTCAGCCCCATGAACAACACGGCCGCGGCGAACGGAATCGGTAACATTCGTCGGTTCGTCATCAAGAGAAGTCGTTGAATGCCGTACATGGCGGCCAACATATAAATCGCAACCTTGAAAAAAGCCGTGTTAATAAAATAAAGGACAGCAATAGCGTCAAGATGCTCAATAAATTCCGCAATCGAGATGAGCCGGATGACCGTATACATCGGATAAATGCTGGCGGCAAACATTCCTTCGCCAAGAGTCGTAATGCATAACAAATCAACGATAAGAATAAGCAAGCTCGAAGACAGAGTCGCCATTACAACGGTTTTCGAAATTTGACCCTGCTGTTTCACCATCGGCCAAAACATCGCAAATACGATCGTTTCGCCGAATGTTTGGGTTACCCCCGCAGGCCATACCGAGGTCCATACTTCGCCGAATCCTTGCTCCATGATCGGGAACAGATGCTTTAACCGAATGATATCGGAGCCGATGAGAAGAATGACAACGACGACAAAGCTGCCGATGATGATCGGAAACATAATTTCGCAAAGTCTGCCGAAAGACTCCAGACCGTGATACAACGCATAGGCAATGAAACACATAAATACACCGAGAAAAAAATACGGCGGCGTAGAGGGTAAGATCGTCGTCGGTATCAAGTCCCTCAAATCGGCAAGCACCCGGCCGCTGACATACAAGAACATGAGCGGGTACAGCCAGGAAATCGGCACTCCGAACCATTTGCCCAGAACGGCCGGATACCACTCCATCAGCGTTAGCCCCGGCAGCAGCTTCATTAAGGCGAGATATATGCCGATAGCCAGCAGCCCGAGCCCGACAGAAACAAGCACACCGAGCCAAGCATTCCGGCCTGACTGGGCGGAGAATCCGAATATAATCGTCGTGCCGATCTGAAAATACATGATCATAATAAACAATTGTTTCTTCGAGATTCGTTCCATTCCGTCATCCCCTCTTCCGGATCTTACTCGAGGAGCCGTCCAACCGGCCTGAATACGGCTTCGATCCAAGCGGTCGGTCCCGGCATCTCCGGAAAAGCCAGCAGCAGCACGGACAGCGTAAAGCCCGAAATAGCCAGCAGCAAGTAGGCGGCCCGCAGCTTCGCTTGGCGAAGGCGGGGCCACTCCAGCAGCGTCATGAGAACAACCGACGCAGCGATCCCTGCGATATAGCCCCATTTCACTGCTTCTTCACCTCATCCTTCGGCCGGTTCCCTCCTGACGTAATCATTCCGGGTCTGCGGACGATCGGCCTGATATCCAGCTGCACATCCACTTGCGGAAAAATTTCATTCCAGCGGCCTTTCATCGCCTTCCATTCCCGAGGAAACTTCCGGTGGAATATTTCGGAAAAATCGAATATATCCGCTTTCAAGTCCTTCTGAGCTTTGTCCAGAGCCAGCTGTACGCGCGATCGAATAGCGTCCTTGATCTCCTCTTCCAGAGCTTGATTGACATCGGGATTCCCCAAGTCCAGATCGGATGTGTTCTGCAGCACGTTCGCTTCCGCTTCGATCTTGGCCGTCACGCTGTAAGCCCCGTCCTTGATTTGAGGAAACAATTCCGTACGGCTGTTCAGCAAATAAAAGGACACCAGCTCGTCGTCGCTGCCCACCTTGGCGGTAATTACCGCATTTTTAATTTCATTCCTTAGAATCAACATTCCCCGCGTGATCTTATCGTCAATTTGCCCAACGAACCGGTCCTTCTTTAACACTGCCGTTCCAAAAATATAAGGTACCTCCCGATTTCCGGGATTCCGATCGGAGCCAAGCGTTTGCACCATCGGCAGGACGGCGGCACCCGATTCGCCGGACAGCATCTGGGTCAAATCGATGACCGTCACCTGAACGCCCAGCTTCGATTTGGCCATTTCTCTCAGCGCTTCCGAACTCGCGCGTTCCAGCGGCGGCATGAGCTCCAGCACACTCTTGGCACTGCCCTGGCTGACCAATATATCCGCACGCTCGCGGGTTTGCGGAACTCGCAGGATGAAGTCCAAATGGTCGCTTATACCTTCTCTGGCGAGCTTCTCTCCAAATATGAAAATGTCCGTATGTCCCCAAAAAAGCTTGCGCGGCAGTTCCTCCTGAAGCCGAGACATCGCATCGGCAATCGTGATTCCTTTCGCAGCGCGAACGAACGTCTGTCCGCCTCCGGACTGCCCTTTGCCGGCGTTGCTCCCCATCCCTTGGGAACCGCCGCTGGTTTTTGGGATAAATACTTGCACCGAAAGCTCGATGGTCCCATCCTTCTTATCGATTCCCGCCCCGGTAACGAGCGCCAAATCATTCACTTCCGTTCGATCCCAGCATCCGGCAAGAGGCAGGATGGAAGCAAAGAGACAGATGCATGCGATGCTCCTCCCGGCTGTCGAAGCCAGCTTCATTCCGGAACCCCCTTACCGGCTGCGAAATGTTTTCGCAAAAGAGCGATAGCGAGTAAAAGCAACGGAACGAGCACGAGCATCAGCATTACATAGAAAGGTGCGGCAGTCGCCAGGAAAAGGCTGATTTCGCCGAACGATTTCCCGGACCATAGGCTGAACACGACCAGAAGCAGCGCTAACGGCATAACGAGCGGCCGATGGTCGGTCATATCCAGCCACTGGGCGGTGCCCGCCGCAAGAATGTAATAGAAAAAAGTGATTTTGATAAATAGTCCCGCCACCCAAATGGCCATCACGATGGACTCTACATGCGAAAGAAAATCGGCAAGACTGATGTAGCGGGCGAGCAGCAATACAGGATACGGCAGCGCACTCGTGATGCCTCCGAACAGCATGAGAGACGAAGCGGCGGTCAGAATGAATATGAACGATACGGAGACGACGCTGGCGAGCCCCCACTTCCAAGCATGCTGCCGGTCACTGATGTGCGGAAGCAGAAACGAAACGAGCGTAAATTCGCTGAACCAGGCAGCGGGAAAGAGAGCGCCTTTCAAGGAAGGCCATAGGCCGTTCTCCAGCATCGGAAGCAGCTTCGTCACTTTCATATCCGGAATCAGCATAGCGACGATGACGATAAAAAGCAGCCCTACAACGGGAACGATGATTTGGGCGCTTCTGGCGATTGTCTCCAGCCCGCATCTTACGGCATAGGCGCATACGATCATCATGCTGACGATAATAACGACAATGGGCGTTTCCGTAAGAAAAGTACTCACCACGAATTCGCCGTATTGCCTGATGATGATGCCGGTAATGTGCAAAAGAAACATCAGAAACACGAGCCCCAGCAGCTTGCCTGCGAACTTGCCCAATATGCGTTCATAATATTGAATGGCTGTTTCCGACGGATACAGCCGATTTAACCGGCATGCGATGTACACCGACAGCATTCCGATCAAAGAGCCCCAGAGCGGCGACAGCCACATGTCTCTATCCGCATGTCTGGCGATTATCGCGGGTGCGGACAGAAGCGCAGTGGAAGAAATAGCGGGATGCATAATGACCGCCATTTGCGAAGCGTTGATTTTCATGGAAGGCAGCACCGTCGTTAATCACTTCCTTTGCCCGGTCCCGGCTTATTGCCTTGGGATTGCCGATAAGGATCGTACTCGTCCGTCAAATGCGGACGTGTTTTTAACGCCCACCACGGCGCCCTGAGCAGAACGTCCTTCATGTCGCGCGACTTCATCGGGCCCATAGGCGATAAATAAGGAACGCCGAAGGAACGAATCGAGCTGAGATGGATAATGATGCCGATCAATCCCAGCATAATGCCAAGCAGTCCGAGCGTACCGGCAAGCAGCATGATCGGAAACCGCAGCATGCGAAGCGCCATGCCGGTCGCATAGCGGGGAATCGTGAAGGATGCGATCCCCGTCAAGGCGACGACCATCACCATCGGCGACGATACGAGTCCGGCCGACGTGGCGGCTTCTCCGATGACTAAAGCGCCGACGATACTGACCGCGGCGCCTACCTGTTTGGGAAGCCTGATGCCCGCCTCACGCAAACCTTCAAAAGCGATTTCCATCAACAGCGCTTCCACTAGTGCCGGGAAAGGAATTTCTTCCCTTGACTTCGCTATGCTCAGCAGCAGCGTCGTAGGGATCATCTCCTGATGAAACGTTAAGATTGCGATATAGATGGACGGCAGCAGCAGGGCGATCAAGAAAAACGTATAGCGCAGCCAGCGGATCAAAGTCGAAATTATGTATCTTTCGTAGTAATCCTCCGAAGACTGAAGCATCGAGTACATCGTCGCCGGGGCGATTAATACGAACGGAGTTCCATCCACCAATATCGCGACACGGCCTTCGAGCAGATTGGCCACAACGACATCCGGTCGTTCCGTGTTGAGAATTTGAGGAAACGGAGAAAAAGGAGCGTCCTCGATCATTTCCTCGATATATCCGCTTTCCAGCACGCCGTCGATGTCGATGCGCTGCAGACGCGCCTGCGCTTCTTCGATCAGCGTGTCTGCTGCAATCCCTTCGATATAGGCGAGAATAATTTGCGTCTGGGTGAACCGTCCTATAGACAACGCTTGCATCTTCAGCTTCGGGCTTCGGACTCGTCTGCGAATCAGGGAGCAGTTGACCGCGATGGATTCCGTAAACCCTTCCCTTGGACCGCGAATAACCGATTCGGCGGCAGGCTCTTCGATCGACCGCTTCTCCCACTTGGGAAGACCGATGATGAAGCCGCGCGGTTCACCGTCGATAAGAATTAACGAGGCTCCCCCCGATATTTGCTTAATGACATCGGTAAAGGTCGTAACCTCCGACACCTTCGAAACGGCGACTTTCTCCCGAACCAAAGCGCTTATGTCTGCGCATTGCGGCGTATGCGCCTCCATTAGCTTCTCGAGCACATGCCCGTTAATTTCTGCCGTGTTGGACAAGCCTTCGATATACAAAAGCAGAGCGGCTGTCCCCTGTCCTATCGTAAAATCGTGAAAAACGACGTCGGAGCAATTGGCATAGATGGTGCGCAGTTCATTTTCGTTCACCGCCAATGCGGATGAGAGCTGATCCTGTTCGATCCGTACATCTTCCTGAATCACGGCGTTCATGGGAAGCTTTGACATCAATAATTGTTTCAACAGCCGGTCAAAGCCTCTCATTCGCGCTTCACCTCTGAACGATCATGATGCGCATAGGGTGAACGAGAATATACCGATTTATTCCTCATTCACCTGAACGGAACCGCCGGGCAAGCTCACGCCAATCCTCCATATATACGTTCCGCAGAGAGGGTCTGCGGCGAACCGCAAGCGGATGATACGTGACGATGGTCGGTATCCCCCGTACTTCATGCCAAGCTCCCCGAAGCCGCTTTACCTCCGCTTCCTCATCCCCGAAGAACGACTGCACGGCTATATTTCCGAAGCAGATGGCCAGTCTGGGCCGGACATCCTCCAGCTGCTTCTGCAAATGACTCATGCAAGCGTCTCTGCATACCTGCTTGTCGTAGGCACGGATCGGCCGGCATTTCAATACATACGTCACGTACAAGTCAGCTTCGCCTAAACCGACCTCGGCGGCGGCCTCCTGAAGCGTTATTCTTGTTCCGCAGACGAACGGCACTCCATTCGCATCCTCTCTGGCGCCGGGATTGTCGAGCAAAGCGAGGATTGCCGCATGCGGATTGCCTTCTCCCCATATGACGCGTCTGCGCTGCTTGGCCAGCTCGCATAGCTGGCACGATTCCAAGCCTTCGGGCACTTCATGCTCGTTCCATATACGCGTACTCATGAACCTGCACTCCTTCCGCTTTCACCTGAAAGTCGTATCTTTAACATGTCCATTCGCACAATTGTAAGTATTGGGGAGCAAATTCCGGTTTACTTGCGAATACATATAATGTCGTTCACAATAAAGAGAGGAAAGGCGGGGGTAGTGAATGGATTCCAACTTCGGCAGCCGTTATACCATGAATGGCGCTGTCAAGGAGCTGACATACGGCCGTTTGCACGAAGCCGACGATCAAGCGCTGAGCAGGCGTGTTTATCTTTATGAACTACGGGGCGGGCAAACCGGTCCCGAGCGGCGCGATGCGCTGCTGCGCGGGGCCTCTTTCAATCACGACGCCTTCATGCACATATTGGACGTAGGGTTTGTAGGGAACAGCAGCTTTGCCGTATTCAAAGCGGATGGAGGCGCACCGCTGCTCGAGGTGCTGCGCAGACACGGCCTTGATGCGGAAGACGTCGTCAAGCAAGTCTACGAGCTTGGACTGGCGATGCTGGAAGCTGCGGAGGAAGGCGTCTTCGGTTACGGAGTATTGGCCGATAACATTTGGCTGGGCAGCGGCGGTCGTCTTATGCCGATTCATTATTGGGAGCCGGGCGAGGAACGCGCCAAAGGTGCAGCCGGCTTATGCGGCTTGCTGCGCCAGCTCCTCCTTAAGGATGCTGCGGCAGCAAACTGGAGAACCGTATCGGAGCCGCGTCTGCGCATTGCGCTGCACAGGCTGCAGCTAGACCGCATGGAGGCGCTGCTCAGCGTCATGGACCGCGTTCATCGGGAGAAGCTCGCGCTGGCGAACTTCCTCGTACTGCTTCAAGGCTGCCTGCCGGATACAGCCCCTAAGGAGGAGCTTGCGGCACAGCCTCCAATTGAAGACCATGCCGCCGCTCAGCCGGACGTACTGCCGTCGCTTTCCGCACGACCCTTTGCGGAGCCCGTCCGGCCAACTCAATCGGAGCCTGGTGAGGATACGAGCGTGCTTCGCCCGCCAGCGCTGCCTGTCGTGCGTGTTGCGAGCCATATCCCGGGCGAGCCGGAAGTGAAGGATGAGGACGCTCGCGACGACGAGCCGTCCGGGGAAGAGGAAGAGCCCCGCCGGCCGCTGTGGCTCCGTCTAACGGTCGTGGCCGGAGCGGCCTGCATCTTCGTCGTCGTCTTCATCGGCTGCTTGGCGATGTTCTTCAGCTCGGGCGGCGAGCGCGCCGATACCGCCTCCGCGCCGTCATCCGGCGAACCGGCGGCGCAAGCGTCGCCGCCGACTGCTGCTGCGGCACCTGTCCGGCAAGAAGCCGCTCCAACGCAGCCGCCGAAGACTTCCGAGCCAAACCCTGCCCCGAACCAGCCGGCAGCCAACAATGGACCGACGTCGGTTCCTAAGCTGATCGGGCTTACCCGCGCCGAGGCCGAGAAAACGGCTCTCGCCGCAGGATTGCGCTATTCGTTTTCGATTATTCACAGCGATGCGCCGCAGGGCACCGTGTTTGAGCAGGAGCCTGCGGCGGGGACGGCGGCGGCCCGCGGCGACAGCGTCAAGTTTAGCGTCAGCAGAGGAAGCCAGTAGAAAGGGTGCTTTTCGTTGAGTCAAGACGAACGATTTGATGTGTTGGATGAAGGCGGTCAAGTGATCGGAACGGCAACACGCGCGGAGGTGCATGCCCAAGGCTTGTGGCATCGCACCTTCCAATGCTGGATCTGGGGCCGCGACGCCGGGGGCGTATTCGTATTGTTTCAGCTCCGCCACCCGGAGAAGGACACCTTCCCGGGACTGCTCGACATTACATGCGCCGGACATTTGCTGTCCGGCGAGACACCCGAGGACGGCGTGCGCGAGCTGCAGGAGGAGCTGGGCGTCGACGTCCCCTTCCACAGCTTGACGCCATGCGGCGTATATGCGGAAGAAGACCGTCTTTCCGGCGGCGTCATCGACCGGGAGCAGTGCCATCTGTTTGCGCTCGAGCGCGCCGAGCCGCTCTCCTCCTACCGGCTCCAGCCGGAGGAAGTGAGCGGCTTGTATCGGGTCATGCTGCACGATGTTCATCGCATGCTGGAAGGCGAAAGCGTCCCGGCAGCCGGCGTTCTGCTGCAGCCGGACGGAACGCTGCTCGCATGTGAACGCCTTCTGCGGCCCGCCGACTTCGTCCCCCATGCGGCGGATTGCTACAGCCTGCTGTTCCAAGCGGTCGGCGCCGCCGTTACGGAAGCAGCACCTGCACCGCATAAATGACGAACGTGACCGTAAATATGGAGAAGATCGTCGAGGAGAATACGGCCTGCGAAGCGAATTCCGGTTCATTGTCGAATTCGACGGCGAGCAGCACCGAGCTTAACGAGGTCGGCACGGCGCAGGACAGGACAAGCGCCTGCGCAAGCGGACCGGTGAAGCCGAACAGCAGCACGACGCCGAATCCGAGCGCAGGGCCGACGAGCAGGCGCAGCACGTTGGAGACGAGCACGTCGGACAGCTTCAGCTTCCATGCCATGCTGCCGAGCTGTACGCCAAGCGTCAGGAGCGCGGTTGCGATGAACGCATTGGCTACATAATTAATCGGTGTATAGATCGCGGGCGGGATCGTAACTTCAAAGCCCCGCAAAGCGAAAGCGAGCGGAATGACATAAATGACGGGCATGGACAAGATGGTGCGCCACAGCTTCTTGGCGTCCATTTTGCCGGCGTTGACGCTGTAGATCCCGTACGTGTTCGGAATAAGGCTCTGCATCATCATAATGATAATTTGTACGGACAGTGTGAACGGATCGCCGACGAAGACGAGCTGATTGAGCGGAATCGCGTAATTGGCGCTATTGTAGAAAATAACACTGTTGCGCATTGAGCTGCGCATGCCGGCCTTATACCGCCGCAAGCGCATCACGACCTCGACGATCAAGCACAGCAGCGCGAAGTAGACCGCAAAGTACAGCAGCACCTGTCCGAGCACGACGAACGAGATCGTCGATTCATACAGCATCTTGAGCATGACCGCCGGCGAGAACAAGTAAAAATTCAGCTTCGACAGCGTCTTGATATCGAGCTGAAACAGCCGGTACAGTAATGCTCCGATCGCGATCATAATCGAAAGCGGAATAACGTTGTTCAGTAAAATATGTCCGAAATAAGCCATCGCTGTCTACCTTCCCATCCGTTATTTGACGAACCCCCTTATTATAGCAGAATAGAAAGCGGTTGCGGGGCTGCAGAATCATTTTTCCTTTGCGTCCGTTCGTGGTATGATGGTGCTATATAAGGAGGAGCTCATCTATGTCCGATAAAGATACCGAACAACTGAACCAAGACGAAACCGAAGCTTCATCCGGCCCGAGTGAAGGCGAGATTATTATGAACTGGTTCCAGCTCATCCACAACGTACTAAAGGAACAGTTTTCCGAATACGAAGTGGAAGGCCAAGTCGGACAGCACCAGCTGCACGGCCCGATGATGGCGTTTACGCTGAAGAAGGATGACAAATCGTACACATGCGGCTTCTTCCTTGCGGAGCTGGCGCGCCAATTCCAGAACAATCCGAATGCCGTGCTGTGGCTTACGTCTTATTTTGTCGACCTGGCCAAGAGCCCGGAGAGCCGGCCGCTGCCGACTCCTCCGCAATCCGAGGACGACGCCAAGCACTTGTTCGACGATATTATTGTTCCGCACTGCGCCAAGACCGTGCGTGAAGAATTTGAGCCCGAGCCCGTTTATATCGACCTAGAGCTGCACCCGGATCACGGTCCCGTCCTCGAAGCCGGATTTCCCAGCATTGTGGAGGGCAGCAACACCTGTGCGATCCCGCTGCATTATTTGCTGACGCTGCACTTGATGAACCGTGACCCGGCGGATGCGATCATTCAGGCACTTAATAATTTGAAAGAGCTGCACCGCCAGCAGCAGGCTCAGGCCTGATTCAATTCGAATAAGCGTAGGATCAACGGCTTCATATCGCAAATCATCATTGCGTGTGAAGCCTTCTTCATTTTCCTTGCAATTTCCTTAACTTGACATTTCAATCTATAACAATTATCATTACAGATGGAAAATAATTTACTTATTGGAGGTAAGCTGCTTATGAGTCAACAAGCTGTTTATAACGATGTATTCACCGTATTGAGCGAACGTCATGCGGTAAAGCAGTACCAAGCCGGGCACCAAATGCCGCAAGCCGACCTTGAGCAGCTGCTGCTTTCGACCTCGCAGGCGCCGTCCGCGTGGAACCTCCAGCATTGGAAGCTGCTCGTGATCGAAGACCAGGCACAGAAGGAAAAGCTGCTGCCGATCGCCTACGGCCAGAAGCAAATTGTGGAAAGCTCCGTCGTTATCGCCGTTCTGGGAGATCTGGAAGCAAACAAGAATGCCCCGCTCGTATTTGGTCCGGGTGTCGAGGCCGGAGTTCTTTCTAAGGAGATTTACGACAATCTTATCGGTCAAATTGAAGGAGCTTACCAGAACCCGCAAATCGCCCGCGACGAAGCGATCCGCAACGCTTCCCTCGCCGCCATGCAGCTGATGATCGCGGCGAAAGCGATGGGCTATGACACGTGTCCGATGGGCGGCTTCGACAAGGAGAAATTTGTAGAAGCGTTCAACGTTCCTGCCCGTTATATTCCGAACATGCTGATTACCGTCGGCTTGGCAGCGCAGCCGGCCCGTCCGTCCGGCCGTTTCCCGATCGATCAAATTACGCAAAAAAACACGTTCTAAAGATCATCGGCTTACGCCGAATTACGAACTGTGCGATTACAGCCCTAATACCCCCAAACGCTTGCCTGCAAAGCAACCGGATGGGGGTATAAGTTTCTATTAGATATGTTTGCCCGGCCGCCGCTCCATCTCTACGTCCCGCTCGCCAACCCCAATTCGGTCTGCAGGCTTGCCGTCAGCTCACGCTTCCTCTCCGTCTCAAGAAAAGAGACATTGGCTGCATTCAATATCAACTGCTTCATCTCCCCTATCGTAAATCGGTACAGCTTCATAATTTTCTCATATTCTTGGGTCATCGTCGTATTGGAAACCGTCGTATTGTCCGTGTTCACCGTCACCAGGATCCCTTGCTCGAAGTATTCTTTAATCGGGTGCTCCTCCCAACAGCGGACCGCTTTCGTTTGGATGTTGCTCGTCACGCACATCTCCAATGCAATGTTCCGTTCTTTAATCCACTGCACAAGCGGCTCGCTCTCCTTTAACCGCACCCCATGTCCGATTCGCACTGCGTGCATATGGGAGACGCATTCCCTAATATTTTCCGCACCGGCGGCTTCGCCGGCATGGAGTGTAACGGGAAAGCCGTACCGGTCCGCCAGACGAAACACATCGCGGTGCAGCTGAGGAGGAAAGCGCGCTTCGTCTCCCGCCAAATCGACGCCGACGACACCGCGACCTTGAAAGGAATGCGCTGCGTGAATGACACGGATGTTCTCAGCCGGATCGTGACTCCGCAAGCAAATGACGATCGCTCGCGCGAGCGTACCCGACTCCCGCTCTCCCCGTTCTAATCCGTGCAGAACTTCAGCAATCACCTCTTCCGCAGACAGTCTCCCTGCCGTATGCAGCAGCGGAGCAAACCTGACTTCGATATATTTAACCCGGTCGGCGTGAGCGTCCATAACGAGTTCATAGGCAGCGCGACGCAGCCCTTCGGAAGTTTGCAGGCAACGAAGGGGAAGATCGAATTTGGCTAAGTAATCGCCTAAGCTGCCGCACATTTCGCTTGCCTGCAAGTGAGCCGCCAATCGCGCCGGGTCCGTATCCGGCAAACGGATCCCCTCCTCCGCTGCAAGCTCGATAACGGTGGCCGGCCTCATGCTCCCATCCAAATGAATATGCAAATCCACTTTCGGCAATAATCGGACGTGGTCCATACCGCCATCTCCCTTCTCGCTCGAACATTACGAATGTGGATCTTCGTTGGCTTTCAGCATAGGCTCCGCATACAGATCCGGCTGAATCACAATATCGTCGGCTAACTCCAGGATCGCCCCATGCTTTCGCATACGCTTCAACGATTCGATCAGCTCCGCTTTATGCGATGACTCCGTCTCCTTCACCAATTGGAAGAGCAGTCCCATGTCATGACCTCCCCAAGAGTCGCATGTCAATTAAACGTTATTTTATATTACGTATATTAATGATATTTGAATTCAATCATACTCATCAACCTTAAATAAGTCAATTAATATATCATTAAATTAACAAGCAATTGAGCATCCAACAGATGTTTGCGAATAAGATCAAAGTATGTGTTACTTATATGTAATATTCAATTACATTAATATGATGTTTATAACCGTTAACTGCTCCATCCACTATCCCCACCGCTCCATCAACGAATACAATTCAAGATATGCACAAGAATAACCGGGGGGGTACCCCCCCCGGTCCACTTTAGGTTAGTGCTCTTATTCCCGCTTATTTTGACACTTCCATCGGTTGAAGAGGATGATCCTTTACTATGCTTTCCACTTCCTCATATCCTGGCGGGAAGGCGAAATTGTAACGCGCCGGAAGCGCAAAAACATATCGCGAATTGCGGCCAAGCTCTCTCGGCCCTATAGGAGCCGCTCCTATGTGAAATTCTCCCTGCTGCAGCGAGCTCCACTGAGCTTGCGTGAATATCATAATAGGAATGTCCTGCCTCGGGGACTCCTTAGTCCATTTAGGATGCCTGATGCTGAGCAAAGGTCCTTTTTCAACAATCTTCTCACCCTCCGGACCTCCCGGCGCCAAGCCGTTCCACTCGTCCGTGACCATCGCGAACCCTTTCCAGCTTTCCGGCAACGGGAAACGAAAACCGTATTCTGTATTCGAATACACAACAGCATTTTCTTCCTCATATGCGCCTAGCTCAACATTGTCGATCAACCAGCGGTTGTTTATCTTTTTCACCTCGGCAACTATAGCCCGCTTCGCTGCAATCCCGTTCTTGCTCGTGATTTCAATGACCAGGCCTTTCACCCGATACACGTCTTCCGAAACTTTTTGGGTGCTTTGCACATCAATACGGTCAGGCCACGGACTGGATACCATTCTGCCGGGAGCCTGCTCGGGATCGCTCTGCCACTGGGTAAGAAGCTCTTGGGAAACCAGGTCTCCGTAGTGCTCCTGCATACTTTTGCTAACGACGTCCTTTGGAGCCAGAAGCGATACCCGTTGAAGCTTTCCGCCGAAGCTTTCGACCAAACTGCGAACCGCTTCCTCAGCCGTCGTTTCGGATTGTGGAGCCTCCGCCTGCACCGGTGCCGGAGTTTCTTTGATCGTACACCCGGTCAGAGCAATACTGAACGATAATAGGATTACGAGCCACTTTGCTTGTTTCATGATGTACTTCACTCCTTTCCCTTCCTGACGAAAGAAACACCCGATTTGTTTTGGCTCAAGGGACCCAAATTCCAGAAATCCTGATTCCGGATGTTAGACCGGCACAAAAAAAATCGCCCTCACACGCCGATAAGGCGTGCTAAGAGCGACACTGCTTGTACACCATACGAAGCTATCTTTTGTTGAAGTCCTGCTTACGCTTCTTCCACGGACAGCTTGTCCAGCGCCTTCTTCGCGCGTTCGCGGGCGGCTTCGACGGTATCCGCTGCCGATAGCGCAACGGCAACGCGGCGGCCGGCCTTCGTCACCGGCTTGCCGAACAGACGCAGCTGGGTCTGCGGCACGGCGAGCGCCTCTTCCGCCCCGGCGATCCGGTAATGCTCCAGCTTTTGGGGCGCTTTGAGCGGTCGGCTTGCCCCCGGCGTCATCAGCACGATTTCCGGAATCGGATAGCCGAGAATGGCGCGTACATGGAGCGCGAACTCGGACAAATTTTGCGTCACGAGTGTGACGAGGCCCGTATCGTGCGGACGCGGCGACACTTCGCTGAAGTAAACTTGATCGCCGGAAAGGAACAGCTCGACGCCGAACAAGCCATATCCGCCCAGCGCGTCCGTAATCGTCCGGGCGATATCCTGCGCCCGCTGCAGCTGGGTGTCCGTCATCGGATGCGGCTGCCACGACTCGATGTAATCGCCGTCCTCCTGGACATGACCGATCGGAGCGCAGAACGTCGTCCCGCCGACAGAGCGGACGGTCAGCAGCGTAATTTCCGATTCAAACCGGATAAATTCCTCGACAATCACGCGGCCGTTCTGGACGCGTCCCCCCTCCATAGCGATCGACCAGCTCCGGTCGATGTCCTGCTCGGAGCGGCATACGCTCTGCCCTTTGCCCGACGAGCTCATGAGCGGCTTAATGACACATGGATATCCGGTTGCCTTGACCGCTTGCACGAATTCCTCGTACGTATCGGCAAACCGGTAGCCGGCCGTCGGCAGCTTGAGCGTTTCCGCCGCCAGACGCCGAATGCCTTCGCGGTCCATGGTCAGCTTTGCCGCCGTCGCCGTCGGAATGACCCGGAAGCCCTCCTGCTCAAGCTTCAGCAGCTCGGCCGTAGCGATCGCTTCAATCTCCGGGACGATCAGATCCGGCTTCTCCGCCTCGATGATCCGGCGCAGCTGCTGCGGATCGAGCATATCGATCACATAACTGCGGTGTGCGACCTGCATCGCCGGAGCATGCTCATAGCGATCGACGGCTACTGTCTCAACGCCGAGCCTTTGCGCCTCGAGCACCACCTCTTTGCCGAGCTCTCCCGAGCCTAACAGCAGCATTTTCTTCGTTTTGTACATGTTCCCCGCCCCCCGTGTTTATGTATGGTAGATTCATCCTTTGTATTATACACGATTCCAAGATTCGACACCTCTATGGACAGAAAAATGCCGCCCGATAATCGATTCACGATATTCCGAATCCGAACCCGGATCAATGCACCATCGATAGCGATCCGCCAACGGTAAAGCCGCCCCCGAAAACCGGGAGCGGCTTTATTAGCCCAAGCTTATCTTGCCGCAATGCTGAGATCCAGCCAGTCGAGCTCCTCGCGTGTCAGCTTCAGCTTCTCGCCTTCTTCGCACGACAGCAGCTCCTCGCGAGATTGGGCGCCGATCAGCGCGCACGCCGGGAATGGCTGATTCAGCACATAAGCCAGCGCAATTTGAATCGTCGTAACGCCTTTTTCCTTCGCCAAGCTTTCCGCTCTGCGGTAGCGCTCCCAGTTGTCGTCGCTGTAGAACACGCGCACTAAGTCGGCGTTATCGCGAACCTCCGGCGAGAACCGTCCGGTGAAAAATCCGCGCGCCTGTGAAGACCACGACAGCAGCGCCATGCCCGTGCGCTCGTGCCAGCGCAGCGTTTCGGCATCGGCCGACACACAGCCGGACCAGAACGGCTCGTTCGCTTTGGCAAGGCTCAAGTTCGGCGACGAGAACGTGAACCCGACCAAGCCGTGCTGCTCCGCATAGCGGTTCGCCTCCTCCAGCCGCTGCCACGTCCAGTTCGAGCCGCCGATTGCGCCGATGCGGCCGGCCTCGATATGCTCGTTCAGCGCCTCGATTATGGCGCCGACCGGCTGCTGCGGATCGTCGCGGTGCAGCGCATACAGCTCGATATGGTCCGTCTGCAGACGCTCAAGGCTTGTCATCAGATCGCTGTTTATCGCTTCCTTGTTCACGCGCGGTCCGTTCTTATCGTGATGCGAGCCTTTCGTCAAAATAACGAGCTGGTCGCGGTTCCCTCTTTCGCTTATATACCGGCCGATTACTTCTTCGCTTTGTCCCCCGCAATAAATATGCGCCGTATCGACGGTATTGCCGCCGATCGCCAGGTACGCGTCCATATTTTCGCATACCTTATCGTAATTGTCGTGCTTGAAATAATCGGTGCCTTTGATCAGACGGGAGATCGGCTTGCGGCAGCCTTGAATTTGAATATAGTCCACGTTGTAGCCCTCCTATTCGGAAATAACGACCCGTGTCCGGCTTCTTGCCGACAGCAGGCACGCGTCGAGCACCCGCATGCCGGCAACCGTATCCTCGACCGGCATTAACGGCGCTTCGCCCTGCAGCACGACGCGGGCGAAGTTATCCGCTTGCAGCGCGTACTGGTTCACTTCAGGCACTTCCACCTCGCGCCGCCCTTCTTTCGTATGCACGAAGAAATTGCCGCCGCCCGCTTCCTTCGGGTAGACGAATGCGCCGGGCACCTCGATTCGCCCGTCCGTGCCGAGCACCTCCAGCGTATTCCGGAAAGCCGCCCACATCGCGCAGTCGAACGTCAGTCCGACGGAACCGGGGAACTCGAGCAGACCGGACGCCATCATGTCGACGTCATCGTGCTCCGGCGAGAACAATGCCTGCACTGTCGCCGCCACCGGCTCCGCTCCAAGCAGCAGGCGGGCGGCACTGATCGGATAGACGCCGACATCGTACAACGCGCCGCCGCCCCAATCCCGGCGGAATCGGACGTTTCCTTTATTTGCCGCGCTGTTGAAGGTGAACGTGCCATGTATGCCCCGCACCTCGCCGATTTCCCCGCTGGCCAGTACGTCCTTGATCATCTTGTATCGCGGATGATGGCGGTACATGAACGCTTCCTCGAAATGGACGCCTGCCTTGCGGCTGGCCGCAACCATCTCGGCAGCTTCCTCGGCGGTCAGAGCGATCGGCTTCTCGCAAAGCACATGCTTGCCCGCTTCCGCCGCGCGGATCGTCCACTCCTTGTGCAAATGGTTCGGCAGCGGTATGTAAACGGCATCAATTTCGGGATCGGCAAGCAGCTCCTCGTAGCTCCCGTATGCTCTGGCGATATCCAGGCTCGCGGCTGTTTCCTTTGCCTTGTCAAGATCGCGGCTCGCAATGGCCGTCACTTCTCCAAGCTCCGATTCGCGAATACCTGGAATAACGGAACGTTTCGCGATGCCGGCACAGCCGAGGATGCCCCAGCGAAGTTTCGATTGCAGACTCATGAATCTCTACTCCTCCTCAAAGTAATATGATATTGTTGATTATATACCCTTTCGACTTCAATGAATATGACATTTTATTGCTTGCGTCTATAACTATTTTGTCATCACTGAACTGGAGGTTAGAGCCGGCAATGAAGCGGCAAACCCATTTTCCAACGCTGCTCGACCAGCCGTATTTCTGCTTTCCCGAGTCGGTCGGGCGATATACGGACTCGCCGGAGCACAGCGTATTTCGCGAAGCCGGAACGCTGAATAACTATAATATTCACTTCGTTTCCGCAGGCAAAGGATTCGTCCAGGCCGAGGGGAAGACGTACGAGCTGCGCCGCGGTGACGCCGTGCTTCATTTTCCGATGAGCCGTCAGCATTATTATAGCTCCCAGGACGAGCCCTGGGATGTGAGATGGCTGCACTTTTACGGCGGGGAGCCGCTTCATGCCTACATGCTGGGGCGGATGATGAACCGTTCCCCGATATGGAGGCTCCGGCAGCCGTCCGCTTGGGAGGAGCGGCACGATGAGCTGCTTCTTGAGGCGGAGCGTAGCAAGCTGCTGTATCCGACCTCGCTGTCGGAACTGACCTACGGCCTGATCGCCGAATTCGTCGCCCAGGCGGAGCCGTCCGGCGGCAGCGGAGCCGCTTCATCCGCCGCTTCCGACGACGCGTTCGAGCGGATTGTCCGCTTACTTCCCGTCATGCAGGCGGAAGCCTGCGAGCCGTTTACGCTGGAAGCTTGGGCTGCACAAGCCGGCGTCAGCACCTATTACTTCTGCAAGCTGTTTCGGAAAGCGACCCAGATGACACCTCTGGAATTTATTACGCGCTGCAGGCTTCAGGCCGCCAAGCAATGGCTTCTGGAACGCAAAGAAGCCGCCATCGGGGCGATTGCCCGCGATGCCGGCTATCCGAGCATCAGCTATTTCAACAAAAAATTTCTGGAATATGAAGGGATGACTCCGTCGCAATACCGCAAGCTGTACGAACGCAGCTCGGACTGACCGAGGGACCGGCTAGCCGCGCGAAATCACATGCACCCCGCGCTATCGTCTTTGCCCGACGACATCCCTTCTGTTGTTTCTCACGGAACTAATGCCCTTTGATCGCCTGATACAGCTGCTCCTGATCCGTAATGCCAAGATTAATGATCGCTTGGCCGATGTCAAAGTTCGTAGAAGCGAGCATATGCATACGCGAATGCGGCAGCAGCGACGACCGGAACTCTCCAAACAGCACCGGCCGGTACGTCTTCAGCACGATCATAAATTCGACTGTCGGCGGTACGTAAGTTCGTATTTCCGAAAGCAGCTCGAAAAATTTGCGTACCTCCAGAATATCGTTCCCGGAACCGTTTAGCTTCCGGATCATCGCGAAATACTTGTCAATGAGCGTCTTTCTGTCCAGTTCCATGCTGAAGCTCCTCCGTTCAAGAATCAGGTAGTTCTATTTTACTATATTCATGGGAAAATGGTAACGCCAATCGTTCGCAGCGAGACCAATGGCTGAACCTCAAGGACAATATGATACCATATACCTAATCACATCTCCAAGGAGGTACAACGCATGAAATGGCAAGGACGTTCGGTGCTGATTACGGGAGGGGCGCGCGGCATCGGCAAAGAGTTGGCGGTCGCCTACGCCGAAGCCGGCGCTTTCGTGACAATCGGCGATATTGAAGTCGAAGAGGGGGAACAAACGGCTGAGCTCATTCGCAGCGGAGGGGGATCGGTCCGCTTTGTGAAAGCGGATATGCGCAATCCGGACGATGTCGCATCGCTTGTGAAGCATGCGGCGGAAGCTTCCGGCGGCGCAGCCGGTATCGATGCCGTAGTAAACAATGCAGGCATCGGACGGTGGAAATCCCCCCTGGAGCTGACGCTTGAGGAATGGGACGACGTAATTCATACGAATCTTAGAGGGAGCTTTCTATGTGCGCGGGAAGCGGCGGCGGTCATGAAGTCCCACGGTACGAAAGGCTCGATTGTCAACATCGCGTCGACGCGGGCTTTCATGTCCGAACCGAATTCCGAAGCGTACGCCGCCTCGAAGGGCGGGCTTGTCGCGCTCACTCACGCGCTGGCCCTGTCCCTCGGTCCATACGGTATTCGCGTCAACGCGATCAGTCCCGGCTGGATTGAAACCGGCGACCGCAGCGCGCTCAGGCCCATCGACCACGTGCAGCATCCGGCCGGCCGCGTCGGAACGCCGCAGGACATCGTAAAGGCCGCCTTCTACTTGACGGATCCGGACAACAGCTTCGTAACCGGAACCAACATGGTCGTAGACGGCGGCATGACGCGCAAGATGATATACGAGGAATAATCTACACCGCGGGGATTATTTCGATTGAATCGCTTCGGCCAGCTTCGCCGCGGCCTGACGCAGCCGCTCCGTGACTTCGTCGTCCAAAGCGAAGCTGCCGTCCTCGCCGCGCTGCACATGGGAATCGGTCGCATATACGCCTTGAAGCTGGTGCTCCGCTCCCAGCGCCGCAAGCACCGGCTTCAGCGCGTAATCGATAATGAGCAAATGGGCCGACGAGCCGCCGATGGCAAGCGGCAAGGTCACTTTGCCGGACAGCGCTTTTTGCGGCAGCAGGTCCAAATACGCTTTCAGCACCCCCGTATATGATGCTTTATAGACCGGCGTTGCGACGATGACGGCATCCGCCGACTCGACGAGGCGGTTTGCCTCGACGATCGCCGGGCTATCGAACCGGGTGTATACAAGATCCTCAGGCGGAATGTCGCGCACGACAATCGCATGCACCTCCGCGCCGCGCTGCTCCAGCTCTCCCTTAATAGTCTGAAGCAACCCGTTCAACCGCGAGGAAGCCGAAGGACTTCCGGAAATGATCGCTACTTTACTCATACTCCTCTTTCTCCTCCTATGTACGTACCGGTTTAGCGAAGCTCGAAGCCTTGACTCTTCAAATAGTCGTACAAATGCTCACGCAATGATCCCCCGCCCACGCGGGCCAGCATCTCCTTTGACCAGACGGTGTCCCTGCCACCCCCGGCCCGCGTGCCGTAATACGTCTGCATGACGTCATCGTATGCTCGAATGCCGGCCAGCTGCTCTGCGTCCGAAGCGTAGCGGCCCTCGTGGTACACCGCATGCTGCGGCAGCCGCGGACGCGGATCCGGCTGCTGGTCGGGAATACCGATGCATAGACCGAACACCGGATACACGAGCTGCGGCAAACCGAGCAGCTTCGACACCCCTGCCGGGTCGTTGCGGATTCCGCCGATATAAACGATGCCGTAGCCTAGAGATTCCGCTGCAACCGCTGCATTCTGAGCGGCCAGCGCAGCGTCGATCGTACCGAGCAGGAACGTCTCTACATTCGTCTCCAAGCGAAAATCGGGATCATGCAGCCGCCCGGCCAGCTCGATCCGGTGCAAATCGGCGCACCAGACCAGGAATAACGGGCACTGCTCCACGTGTCTCTGGCCTCCGGCCAGCTCCGCCAGCTTGCCCTTAACCTCCGGATCCGTCACGCCGATGACGCTGTAAGCCTGCATGTTGGACGACGTCGATGCAGCCTGAGCGGCCGCGACAATCGCTCCGATCTGCTCCGGCGGTACGGCGTCCGGCTTAAACTTCCGAATCGATTTATGATCAAGCAGCAGCGTTACGATATCGTTCAATGTCTTCACCTCCCGCTCCGTGTGAAAAAGGAGACAGCGCAGCACAAAGGCTCCGTGTCTCCAGTTGACTGGCATGACCGATTCGCTATATCCAAGTGATTCACTCGGTAATCGCATCGTATCACCCCAAGCCGAACGCCGTCAACCCCTGAAATCCAACAATTTACTCTTCGAAGCGAATCGCCCAGCTGCCACTCGTGAAAATCGGTTCCTTCGAGCCGTCCTGCAGCTCGCCGGTAATGTTCAGCTCCGCGGATCCGATCATGAAATCCACATGATTCAGGCTGACGTTGCCGCCGCGGGCCAGCAGCTCTTCCTTCGACAAGCCGACGCCGCCTTCGATGTTAACCGGGTACGCGCTGCCGAGGGCAAAATGGCAGGAAGCATTTTCATCGATGCCGGTGTTGTAAAAAATACGCCCCATCTTCGAAATCGGCGAATCGTGCGGCACGAGAGCGACCTCGCCAAGGAATCGCATCCCCTCATCCATATCGAGCAGCCTCGTCAGCGCATCCAGTCCAACCTCTGCCGTATGGCCGACCACCTTGCCGTCCCGGAATGTCAGCGAGAACTTATCGATGATCCGTCCGTTCAAGTTCAGCGGCAGCGTGCTTGATACCGTTCCGTTCACCCCCGTGCGGCACGGCATCGTGAACACTTCCTCCGTCGGCATATTGGGAACGAAATAAATGCCGCTTTCGTTCAAATCGCCGCCGCCGATCCAAATATGCCCGTCCGCAAGCTCCACCTGCAGGTCGGTGCCCGGCGCCTGATAATGCAAGCTTTTGTAGCGTTTCTCGTTCAGGAATGTCTGCAGCTTCGTCAGCTTGTCGATATGCGCCTGCCATGCCGCTATCGGGTCCGCCTCATAGACGCGGTTCATGCGGAAGATCGCATCCCACATCGACGGGAGCCGCTCCGGCTCCGGCACCTCCGGCATCACCTTCGCGGCCCATGCCGCCGTCGGAGCTTTAATTAAACACCAGCTGAATTTGTTCGTTCGCACGTAGGAGGAGTACGTTTGCCGGGCCGTTAAGGCGGCTTTGGAGGCGGCCGTTATTTTCCAGGCGTCGATGCCTTCGAATAAGTTCGGGTCCGGCACCTTAATGTGCAATAGCGCCCCGCCGCTTTCGGCAAGCATCTCCATCGTACGCGCCGTCCACTCCGGATAGTAATCGAACGATTCGTCCGGCGCCGATTCATACCGGATCCGCGTGACCGCCTCGTCGTCCCACAGCACTTGAACGAATTTCGCTCCGGCTTCGTACGCTTTGCGGACGATTCGGCGGGTAAGCGGGGCGTTCTCCAGCGGCGACTCGACGATGAGCAGCTGGCCGGGCTGGACGTTGGCGCCGACTTTCACGACCAGCTCGGCATACCGGTCCAGATGTTGCTCGAATGTTGTCATGAGGATTACGGCTCCTTTTTCCCGTGCTTGGATCATACTCCCCTTTATTATTTCCTAGACCTTCATCAATTGCAAATAAGGCTGTCCGCTCCGCATACAGGCGGGCAAACAGCCATTAACCGGCTATATGTTATTGGCGTCGATAAACGATCGGATTCAAATCCGTGCCCGCCTCTTCACCCGGCTTCTGTCCCGGAAAATAGGCATTCAGATCGTTTCGCTGTGCGCTGCTTTTCGGCTCCGCAACCTTCGTCCCGTCCGCGTAATAAATAATCGTCATCACTTCACGCATCGTATCCGTCGGATTACCGGGCGCCGCGTGCAGCGTCCAGCCGCCATGAAACGTTGCATCGCCCGCCGCCATCCCGCCGTAGTTCACCAGCTTGAAGCCTTTGCCTTCGATATACTGCGCCAGCGTTTTATGCGACTCGTCGGAAATTTCAATCCGGTCGATTAATCCCTTCCGATGCGATTCGGAAGCGAATGTCATCGAACCGACCGCTTCGGTGATTGGCACGAGCGGCATCCAAAGCGTGATTGTCTTATCCGTATCCATCGGCCAGTAAATTTGATCCTGATGCCACGGCGTATGGCCGCCGCCCGGTTCTTTGAACAGCGCTTGATCGTGATAGACGCGTACGGCATCGACGCCCATCAGCTCCGCAGCGATGCGGCCGAACCGCTCGGCAAGCACAAACCTTTTCACGGCCTCGCTCTTCCGCCACAAATTAATGATTTGAATGAATGCCTTGCCGTACGTATCGCGCTCGTGCAGCGGCTTCGTCTGATCGTTCGATTCCCGGACGAGCCCGCTGATGACAGTCCGGTAAGCCTGTACTTCATGATCTGCAGCGACGCCTCGGAGCATCGTGTGGCCGTCGCGCCGGTACGCCTCGATCTGCTCACTCGTAAGCGCATACGGACTGTTCAGCTCCGGCAGCCCGTCAAGCATATCCTTCATCGTCATCGCTCATAGCCCCTTGTCGGTATGTTTGAACTCAGTATACCCGAACCGGGCCGTGTTGACTTTATTTGAATGCGCTTTCCGGATGTCAATTTCAACTGTTCAGCGAACCCTGCTTACTGGTATGATGGATGTAAGACCTTTTTATTCATTCATTAGGAGCGCAGGAGGAAAATAATGAAACGATGGTTCATGCGCACCCTGCTCGTCCTGATCGCCGCGGCCGGCTCAAGCATGTTCAGCCCGCGCTTGAGCGCCCCGACACAGGGCGGCTCGACGCAGGAGCCCATGCCGCAGCTGCCGGTTTTATCGTTTCCGTAC
Organism: Paenibacillus chartarius; assembly: GCF_042432825.1. NCBI lineage: Bacteria > Bacillati > Bacillota > Bacilli > Caryophanales > Paenibacillaceae > Paenibacillus > Paenibacillus chartarius. The sequence goes on from NZ_JBHLWN010000077.1 coordinate 375,742, forward strand.
AGCGCCGCGACAGCATCAAGCTTTACTTCCGTCAAGCTGTATAACCCGGTCACCGAAGCCGCTCCCGCTTTCGCTTCCGATGCCGCTGCTGCGGACGGGGCGCTGGCCAAGCACGAGCCGTTGTCGGGCGCATACTTAGGAATGCTCGGTGCGGATAAGCGGGTGGGCTTCCAGTTTGAGCGGATTGAATCCGTCTACGGCCGCAAGCATGCGATCTATTTAACTTATGTTGGCTGGCGTAAGTTACAAACGGATACGAATACGTATTTTCCAAAACGGGTCGCCGATCGGGTAAAAGCACTCGGCGGTGCGCTCCAGATCGGCTGGGAGCCCCGGTACGGACTGAACGACGTGCAGGACGACGAGTACGTACGGAGGTTCGCGCGCGAGGCGAAGGAGTCCGGCATTCCGATCTTTCTGCGGTACGCTTCGGAAATGAACGGACCTTGGGTGCCGTGGCACGGTGATCCGAAGCTGTTTATCGAGAAATTTCGGCTGATTCACCGGATTATGGCCGAGGAAGCCCCGAATGTCGCCATGGTCTGGGCCCCTAATTCCGTGCCGGCGGCGAATATTGACGAGTATTACCCCGGCGACGACGCCGTCGATTGGGTCGGCTTCTCCTTGTATACCGGGCCGACAACGTTCGAGGACAAGCTTGATCTCGACTCCTCTCTGTTGGACACGTTCGCTCCGTTGTACGCCAAGTACAGCAAGAAACCGATCATGATTTCCGAGGGCGCCGTCGTCCATACACTGCTTCCCGACAACACGTCCTATACGGAGTGGGCCGTCGGGCAGCTGGATGAATTGTATGCGTATTTGCCGCGGCTGTTCCCGCAGGTGAAAGCTTTTACGTATTTTAACAACGCCAGAGCCAGATCCGAGCGAGCCAACAGCAAATATGTGTACGATCTCGGCGAGAATGCCGCAATGGACGCCGCCTACCAGCAGCATATCCAAAGTCCGTTGTTTCTAAGTCAAGTCCGCCAAGGCATGGCAGCCCCCGGCGCCGTCCGTTACGAGCCGCTGGAAGCCGGCAGCGGACTGCCTGCAGGCCGTCATGAGCTGCTGGCGTATACGAGGCTGAAGGATGGGGCTATGCCGCATGCTTTCGCGCTGTATCGAAGCGACGGCCAACTGCTCGATGTCAGCTACGAGCGGCCATGGCGGCTGCAAGTCGACATAAGCGCCGATGAAGCGCTAAGGCCGGTCTATGCCGTAGCGTTCGACAATACGCTGGCGCCGATGGCGGTCCAGGAGATTAGCGCGAAGTAACGGAAGAAAAATCAACCCGCCTTGCGTTAAGCGCAGACGGGTTGATTCAATTGGGGGGGACGGATTTCGATGCCTGCACGCAGCGACGAAGACTTTCAGCGGACTGGCCAAACAACGTGCTCGTTCGTCCACCGGCTCAAATCCGACCTTATTCCTTCACCATGCGGTTCGTGATAGAGCCCAGCTTCTCGATCTCGATCGTCACAACGTCCCCATCCTTCAAGTACACCTGCTTCTCCGGCGGATAGCCAAGCACCACTCCGGCCGGCGTTCCCGTCAAGATCAGGTCGCCCGGAACGAGCGTCATATGCTGCGATATGTAGCTGACGATCTCGTCGCAATAAAAAATCATATCCGACGTATGGGAATGCTGCCGCACTTCGCCGTTGACGATGCACTTGATATCGAGATCGTTCGGATTGCCGACTTCGTCCGCCGTCACCAGATATGGGCCCAGCGGCGAAAACTTGTCGCAAGTTTTGCCGAGCAGCCACTGTTGCGTGCGCATTTGCAAATCGCGGGCTGACAAATCGTTGACATTACAGTAGCCGAACACATGCTCAAGGGCCGACGCTTTATCTACATATTTGGCTTGCTTGCCGATGACGATCGCGAGCTCCGCCTCGTAATCGACCTTCTGCGACATTCTTGGCAGCGGAATGTCTTCGCCGTGGCCGGCCAACGTATTGTTGAACTTATTGAACAAGATCGGGTATTCCGGAATCGGCGCATTCGTCTCTTCCGCATGCTTGCGGTAGTTCAGTCCGACGCAAATGATTTTGTTCGGATGTGTCACACATGGAGCGAGGGTGAGCGAAGCCTCGTCGAGAAGCGGCGCACCGGCGGCCAGCGCACGGTCGGCTGCAGCCTGCAGTTTGGCGACCGCTTCCTCCCCGCCTTTGATGACGTCATGAACGCCGAGCGGACCGGGCTCTTCATTCAAAGCAGCAGCTGCGTCTACGACACCGCGTTCGGTCTTAACGCCGAGACGGTAATTCCCATTATCTAAGTAGGTTAATAGTTTCATACGATATCCCTCCTAGGCATTTTTACCGAATACGACTCCGCCGTCGATATACAGCGGCGAGCCCATCATAAACTTCGATTCGTCGGAAGCAAGGAACACCGCCGCCTGCGCAACGTCGTCCGGCCGCCCCAGTTCGCCGCTAAGCTGGCGCTTCTTCAGCCCCTCGATCGCTTCCTCCGGATTGTCATACGACGTTCGTAAATATTGCTCGACGAACGGCGTCATAATCGTGCCCGGCAGCAGCGCATTGACGCGGATATTGTAAGGAGCATAGTCCACCTGCATCGATTTGGTCAGCGCCAGTACGGCTCCCTTCGTCGCCGAATACGATGCGCGCCGCGCCAGGCCGATCTCGGCGATACAAGACGACATATTGATGATGCTTCCGCTTCTGCGGTCCATCATATGCGGCAGTACGTATTTGCTCGGCAAGTACACACCGCGGATATTGACTTGCATGACGCGGTCCCATGCTTCCGGCTCCACCTCATGTATGGCGCCGACTCCGGATATGCCCGCATTGTTGAACAAGACGTCGATGCGGCCATACCGGGCGATTGCGCCGTCAACGAGACTGCGAACCGATTCGGGGTTCGTGACGTCGGCTTGCAGGAACACTGCTTCCCCGCCTGCCGAGCGAATTTCCTGCACCGTCTCTTCGCCCTTGGCGAGATCAAGATCGTTAACGATCACCGCCGCCCCTTCCCGGGCAAACCGCAGCGCCGAGCTCTTGCCAATCCCCGAGCCCGAGCCGGTAATCAGCGTAACCTTATCCTTCAATCTCATGCCAGGTACCTCCCTCAGCTTTAAGAATAAACCGTCATTCGCGCTGCAAGCTTAACGATTTCCCGGGTCGCCGTGTCCTGCTTATGCTCCCAAACGTGTGCAGGCATCGAACAGCTGACCGCCGCCACCACTTGACCCCGGTCGCTTCGAACCGGCGCCGCTACGCAATAGAAGCCGACGACGGCCTCCTGTCTGTCGTAAGCGCAGCCTGCAGCCTCGGCTTCCGCCACCTCGGCGAGCAAGGCCTCTCTCGTCGTCAAGCTGTACGGCGTCAAGCGCGGCTCAAGCTCGTGCGACGGGTACAGCGCCCGGCGCTGCTCCTCCGGCAAGCCGGCAAGCAGCACCTTGCCAAGCGCCGTAACATGCGCCGGGAATTTCATGCCGGGATCGGAGGCAAGCCGAATCGGGGACGGGACCTCGTGTTTAGCAACATACAGCACTTCATTGCCCGCAAGCGTAGCGAGTTGAACCGTCTCGCCGATGGCGGCAGCCGCCCCGGGAGCCTCGCGCTGGAAGGCGCGAAACACGTCGTTACCTCCGCTGTAAGCGGTGCCAAAACGACCGATTACGGAACCGAGCGCATATGTATCGGCAGCGTCCTTCACAATCCAGCCCAGCTCCTCTAACGTGTGCAGCAGCGAGAACATGGTGCTCTTGTTGATGCCGAGCCGGTTTGACAAATCGATCAGCCTTAGCTTCCGCTGCTGCTCGGCAATCAGCCGCAGCACAAGATCGGCTTTCTCCAATGCCGGAACCCAATATTTCCTATCCATCCGATTCTCCTATAGTTTTGTATATTAAACTAGGTTTTCTATATTAATATCATAACACCGATAGCAAAAATTAACAACAAAAAATGCTCCACCCGCGGTAAGCCGCCTAAGATGAAGCATTCCGGCCCTACTTCTTCGTCTTTATTTGAGACACGGCATTTCGGATCTCCTTGTTCAGCATGGCCGGATCGGCAGCCCTCGTCGCTGCGTCATTGAGCTTGGCGTCGGCCTTCAACTTGGCAATCCGGTAAACGCTCCGGTCCACCGCTTCGCTGGATATCGTGCCGGCCCTGGCCGCTTCCACCAGCGCATCAAGCACCGTGTCCACATTCCTCGTTTGATGTCCGACGAGCACGATATCGGCACCGGCATTCACGGATCGTACCGCCGCCGCTCCAAGCTCCGCCGTATTCCGGACCGCGGCCATCGTCATATCGTCTGTTATCACAACCCCTTCGAATTGAAGCTCTCCCCTTAAATAACCTGTAATCAATTGTTTGGACATCGATGCGGGAGCGCCGGCATCCAATTTCTTCATGAGCAAATGGCCTACCATCACTGCTTGTACGCCTTGACGAATCGCGGCTGCGAACGGAACGAATTCCACCTTGCGCAGACGCTCAATGTCATGCTCAACGACAGGCAGCCCCTTATGCGAGTCGACCGATGTATCGCCATGCCCCGGAAAATGCTTGACAACCCCGATCACCCCTTCCGAACGCAGACCTTGAAGCTCTTGCAAACCGATTCGGCTCACGGTGTCGGCCGTAGTTCCGAAGGCTCGCGGTCCGATGACCGGATTGCTCGGATTCGTATGAATATCGAGTACGGGGGCATAAGCCGTATTCCACCCGACCGCTTTCATCGTTCTGCCTGTTGCTGCCCCGATCGCATAAGCATACTGTTCGTCTCCCGAGCTCCCAACGTCCCTTGCGGACGGAAATGCCGCCAGCTCCTTCGGCAGGCGCGATACGCGGCCTCCCTCTTGGTCTGCGCTCAGCAGCAGCGGCAGCTTAGCGGCGGCGTTGGCCGCTTTAAGCTCGTTGGAGAGTGCGGTCGTCGTGCTCACGGAGCCTACATTGTTTTCATACAGAATGACACCTCCGACATGCCGCTGCGCAATAAGCCGTCTGATATCGGTGCCTGCCGACGTACCGTTCATCCCGGCAACGACCATCTGGCCGATCTTCTCCTCCAGCGACATTGAATCGACAAGCTGCTTCAGCGAAACTTCCGAAGCATCTCCCCCTGCTGCATGCCCTTGCGATGTACCGTCGGAACCCGGCTCCGGAGCCGGCGGCTTCGAATCGCTGCGCAGCTCACAGCCGCCGGCAGCCGTCAGTAGTGCGGCGAGAAGTACCAGCAGCTTGGCAGATGGAACCCGTTTCACCATGCCACCTCCTTATTTTCTCTGACGATAAACGGCTTGGAAAGTTGCCCTTTGCTTGAACCTATATCACATTGCGGCGATAATGGATTCGTAGTGTAACAACATTAGCTCAAAGGAGCAAGCACCAATGGCAAACCGCAAACTTCTTATTGACCGCGATTTTCAAGAGGCGCTGGACCGTCAAACCGCCATTCGCGTATTTCAGAACGACCATGTCATTTCTTCGGGCGGAATCATTATCCGTTTCGACGACCGTCTCGTCGTCATTCAAAGCGGTGTCAGCGACATATCGTATTTGGACCGGGACTCCTGTGAATTTTTCGAAATGAAACGGCGTTAACCCCTACCTATTCTTAACGGTTAGCGAACGAGCAAACCTGTCATGATTGAAATCGCAGCGGACAGCGAGGGGGATTATGCATGGAAACAGGACTGGCGCTGGCGGGAGGCGGCGTACCCGGAGCCGCAGCTGTCGGTGTATTGATGGCCCTGGAGGAAGCCGGCATTACCGTCACCCATATTACAGGAACTAGCTCTGGCGCTATGGTTGCCGCTTTATATGCTTATGGTTATGCGCCGCAGCAGCTGCTCGGCATCGTTCCGATGCTGAACCGGCGTTATTTGGATTTCGATTGGAGAGGCATTTTGTACAAGGCGCTGTTTCGCCGTCCTAGCCTGGATGGCTGGCTCAAAGGCGAACGATTGTATAAGCTGATGGCCGAACTGACCCACTACCGCGATTTGTCCGCACTGCGTATTCCTTGCGGCATTGTCGCCACGGACTTGGCGGATGGAAAGCCGTTCGTATTCGCTAACGCGGAAGTGCCCGGGTACAGCTGGGATTACAGCTTTCATATCGCAGAGGCGGTCCGCGCCAGCTTCGCGATCCCGGTGCTGTTTCGGCCGTTTCGCCGCGACGCGAAGCTGCTGGTTGACGGCGGGGTAAGCACGAACTGTCCCGTACGAATATGCCGTGCAATGGGCGCATCCAAGGTGATTGCCGTCGATTCGGTCACGCTGCCCGCTGCCGCGCCGTCGCTGCTGGACGGCTCTTTTTCCATTCTATACAAAGTGATTCAGCTTACATTAAAGCAGCAAATGGAAAACGAGCACGCCTGCGCCGATATGGGACTATTGATTGATGTCGGAACGGTCGGAGCGTTTGATTTTCATAAAGTCGGGGACTGCATCGAGGCCGGTTACCGTACTGCGGCTGCACACCTGGATGACATTAAGGCTGCATTAGGCGAAGGCTGAAGATGCCAAACTGTACCGCGTAGGGAATTTCGTCCCGATTGGGTAAGCTAAGTTTCGTTGGGGGCTTGCCTCTTGACGAATACGAACTCTACAACCGAAGGGACGACATGTACAGTGAAGAAAACGGTAGCAGCTGGCATTTCCTCTATCGTGCTTTTGACTGCCCTAAGTACTCCGGCTTTGGCGGAAACCACGACGTCTAGCGGCAGTACCACAGGAACCGGAACGATGAGCACAGGTACTTATGGTACGACAAACACGACAACGGGTACGGGGTACGGCACGACGGGCACTGGCATGACAGGGACAAGCACGACGGGAACCGGCGCGTCGGGGACCGGAACGACCGGTACAGGCACAACAGGGACCGGCACAACGACAGGAACCGGTACGTCTGGTTATGGCACTACAGGAACGGGTACTTCGGGAACCGGCACAACGGGCTACGGCACTACGACGGGCTACGGCACTACGTCGGGCTATGGCACGACCGGTACCGGCACTACAGGGACTGGAACAACCGGTACGTCGACGTACGGCACGAATACGACCGGAACCGGTAACTACTCCACTTACGGTACGGACCGCTACGGATCGACCACAAACACGGGCAACAACTACACGGCAACTGCCGCCACGGATGCCAACGGTACGGACTGGGGCTGGCTCGGTCTGCTCGGCTTAGTCGGACTTGCCGGCATATTCGGCCGCGGCCGTGCCGGTGATCGATAATATCCATACGGAGGAGGGGATACAATGGCTGACGCAAACAGAGAACAACAAGCGCTGAACTCGGTCGAAAAAGCGCTGAACGCCACGGGTCAAGTAGGAGACAATCCTTCCGAGCAATTGGTCGAGCAGGCGAATAACTCGCTTATTCATGCCAATGTTGCCGTAGGCCAGGCGCTGCAAAGCGGCGAACCGTCCGAAGCGCTGCGCTCGGCACAAGAGCAGCTGCAAGAAGCCGAATCCGAACTGAACGGATAAAATGAAAAGGACCTCCTTCCCTGCCTTGCAGTGGAAATTGAGGTCCTTTATTTATCGGTGAGACATCCTATGCCTCTTTGTCATACTCATACTTGCAAAACGTGTTTCCTCCCTGTCCTTTGGCCCGGTACATCGCTTTATCAGCAGAGCGGAGCAAATCCTTGGCTGCTGCCTTTGTCTCCTCCGACATCGCAAAGCCGATGCTGACTCCTACCGAGAAGCGCTGGCCGTCAATCTGGAACGGCTCGATGGTCGCCTCGATGATGCGTCCGGCCGTCGCCTCCAGATGCCCTTCATCCGAACAGTCGAACCATAGAAAAACGAACTCGTCCCCGCCCATTCTGGCGAACACGTCGTAGCGAAGACCTGCTTGACGAATGCGTGCAACCCAAAGCTTCAGCAGCTCGTCCCCCGCGGCATGCCCGAGCGTATCGTTTACATTCTTGAAATCGTCCATGTCAAGCAGCATGACCGCTGCCGACCGTTCCGCTCCTTGCTCCGCGATCTTCTTCATCTGATCTTTAAAATACGTCCTGTTGGATATCCCCGTCAGCATATCCGTATAGGCGAGCGTCGTCAGCCGTTCTTCCGACAACGTCAGTCTGGCAACCGCTTCCTTCAGCTCTTCGTTCGCCGCATGCAAATCTTCCGTCCGTTTGCGCACCGTCGCCTTCAATCGCTGTCTGGAGCCGACCATATGCTGAAACAGCACGAACAGCAGCAAGAAAAATATTCCGACCGCAAGCTTCTGAAACATAATGCTTCGTTCGATTCCCTGAAGAATGTCGCTCTTCGGCTTGGCGGCCAATTCCCACAAGCCTTCGGGCAAATAAACGACGGAACGCACGCTCCGTCCAGAGAACAGCTCATGATCCCCATAAAAAGCCGGTTCTCCCGGCTTACGAATGGCAATATCGATCGGCTTCAAATGGTTGAAGCCCGCTTCGTCAAGCATGTCGCGAATCTTCACAACGATGCTGACGAATCCCGCAAAATTGCCGTTTTCGAATACCGCTCTCCGCCCGATCAAGCCTTGACCGCCCTGAACAAGCTCTAACGGGCCGCTGACGATAACTTTGCGGAGCTCCTTCATGCGTATCGCATCCATCCGTACGTCCAAGCGAGGGTCTTCGAACATATTGTATCCGATGACTTTTTCATTTCCTTCGCGGGGATAAATAAATTGAACTTCCTCCCCGACGGACAGCGCAGCATTAACGATTCCATTCGTATTCAAGAACAGCTGCTCCAAGTAAAGCTCAAGCTGAACGGGATCTGTATGAATGCCTTGATTTTTGATATATGCGTAAAATCCGTCCAGCATTGCATACTTCCGGTTGATTGCGGAGGTGAGCGCGGCTGCATTGGTCGTAAGCTCCGCCTGTGCCGATGTATACACGATATCCAGCTGTCTGTTCCGGTACTCGTTCAGAAAGCTGCACGCTAGAAGTGCGGCTGCAATCAGAATGACGGCGATGAAGGCCGTTATTTGATTGATTCTTATCGTCATCGCCCTCCCTGTTTTGCGTATTTAGTGTTTATTCAACATCGAAACCAAATTTCCTCCCCATATAACGACACGTTCCGACAATAAATATCGTACGGCATCATCTAGCGCGGGGATTGGTTGAATAAAGCGAAGTCATAACCGACACACTATGCCGAGTTAGCAGGAACAGGGAGTTAAGGGAGAGAGGATATGGCACGACGCGAGTGGATGTATTCAGCGCTTTGGGCCGCAGCAACGGGGTTGGTGCTGTTCAGCATTACGAAGGTGGAGCATTGGGGGCTTCCCTGCCTGATGGTGCTGCTGCTTTGCTTGGCAGGAGTACAGCGAGACGCAGCTGAGACACCTTGGGTCATCTTTATGCCGGCCGGATGTGCGATGCTTTCCTTATTTTATTTGATTTATAGTCATGCCGGCGGGTTTTGGTATCAAGTCGTCGCATGGCAGACGAAATCGATTCACCATTGGTTTCACTGGAACGAGTTTTTTAATGCCATCCCCGGCAACGACGCCGCCTGGTTTCGCATTTGGCAGCCCGAATGGCTGACACAATACATGAAGGCCGTCTACAGCTACGGTTTTACATTGTCGTATTGGGTCTGTGTCATCAGGGCATTTTTTACGAAAGACATCAGCAAATTCGCTCGTTACTCGCTGGCGGGCTATTTGCTTCAAGTACCGCTGATCTTACCGTTTTATAACACGGTTCTGCTGCAAGAGGTTTGGTACGTTCAAGGCACGCCGGATGTGATGGGACGCGGCTGGACGCCGGAGGAGCAAGGAGCGAATTCCGTCAACTGTTTTCCGAGCATGCACACGTCCATTGCTTTCGCCGCTCTCCTTCTCGCTAAACGGGAAAACAGTACCATATATCGAATTGTCATGACCTTGTTCACCTGTTCGATTATCGCCAGCACCATGTATTTGAAAATCCACTGGGTAATCGACGTGATCGCCGGAATGCTGTTTGCTTATTTCTGTGTCAAGCTGGCTGACCGTATCGTCGACAGCCGGCCGTTTCAATCGTTCGCAGCGCTCTGGGAGCGCATCGGAACGTCGTTATATCGGACGATCGCCGTGAAACGCTCTGCCGACGCGGTGGAACCGTCTAATCCCGAAACCGGAGGAACCGCCTGATGTCCACGTATCCGTCACCGCTGCTGTTTATGCAAAAATTTTTAAGCAACCCTTTGCAGGTCGGCAGCATCATCCCCAGCTCCCGTTTCCTCGGACAAAAAATGGCCGGAGCCGTTCCATGGCGCGAAACGCGTACCGTTGTTGAACTTGGTGCCGGGACGGGGGCGATAACGAAGCATTTGCTTGCACAGATGCACGAGGATTGCCGGGTTTGGCTGTTTGAGAAAGATAATCTGATGCGCAAACGTCTGGAGGAGCAGTTTTCCGGGTTTACCTGCCATTCTCACGCGGAAAGCCTGACTCTCGTAATTCGCCAATCAGGCTTTGAGCACGTGGATTGCATTGTGAGCGGATTGCCGTTTTTCAACTTTCCGCCAGCCCTGCGGGAAACCATCTTGAGCCAAGTATACCAGGCGCTGAAGCCCGGCGGACGGTTTATCGCTTTCCAATACTCGCTTCAGATGAAGCCGAAGCTGGCCGAGAGGTTTGAACTGGAGCAGCTTGCGTTTGTTCCGCTTAATTTTCCACCTGCATTTGTCTACATCTGCCGTAAGAAAGGGGGAACATCCAAATGAATCGTGGAAGTGACGAACGTGAGCAGTCGTCCGCGGCCGACGGTCAAGCGTTGCACACCGACGACCGGGCGGAAATAGTGGAAGCACTGCTGACCCAGCCGGTATCCAAGGAAGAGCAGCAGCAGATGAATAATAACTAAGCTTTACACCTTGCCCAAGGAGCACTTCGAATGTCAGCCATTTACGGAAAATGAGCAGGAAAATGACGAAATATCGGTAACGTTACTTTGTACCGCATCTTGTGAATAGTCTGCAGCATGCTCCTCTCTCCGGCTTATGGTACAATAAGCTAGAATTCGGCGAAGGAGCTGGAACGATGCGCAAACTAGTGTTTTTTGTGGGGCCGGCCGGCGCCGGCAAGACGACGCTGGCACAAGCGCTGTGCCGTAAGCGGCGCGGCGCTTTATTTGATATGGACATCCTGCTGCGTCCTGCAGCGGAAGCGATCATGAAGATGCTGGAACTTGATCCGCTTGATCGGGATTCGCCGGAGTACAAGACGCACTGCCGCGATCTCGGATATCGGATCACAATGGATGCCGCACTCGATAATATCGCTCAAGGCATCGATGCCTACGTCGTCGGCCCGTTTACGAAAGAGCTTGAAGATCCGAAGTGGCTCGTTCAAGAGCTGGCAAAAATCGGAGCGACGCTGTCCGACGTTGAGGTCAAGGCGATCTATGTATATTTGCCCGAGGAGGAGCAGTATCGGATGCGGCTGAAGGAGCGCGGCTCCGTATTGGACGATTGGAAGCTGGAGCATTGGCCGCAATTCCGTTCCTCGCTGACACCTAAGCGTATCGCATGGGACCTTCCTGCAAACAGCATCCTATACTGGAACAATTCCTCTCCTCCATCAACGGAGACTATCTCCGAAATCGAACGCTTCGTTTATCCCGACTGAACAATTCGTTCATGCAAAACGTGTCGCATACTGCGCTTACCCGGGAAATAGGTGCTAATAAGAAAACTCCTTTCCGAGTACTTTCGAAGATAATCGACCGAGTAATTGGAAGTTTTTATCTCCAACCGGAAAGCTCAATTCGCATTGCGAAATACAAAGAAGAGGAACTGCATTCTCGCAGTTCCTCTTCTTTGTTTATTGCGCTACGTGCCCTAAGAGATTCGAACTCCTGACCTTTTGATTCGTAGTCAAACGCTCTATCCGGCTGAGCTAAGGGCACATATGGAGCGGAAGACGGGAATCGAACCCGCGACCCTCGCCTTGGCAAGGCGATGCTCTACCGCTGAGCCACTTCCGCATATGATGCAGTCGAGAGGACTCGAACCTCCACGGCTGTTACACCACTAGAACCTGAATCTAGCGCGTCTGCCAATTCCGCCACGACTGCAAAGCTGCTCAATGCGGTCGGTGGGATTTGAACCCACACGGGTATACACCCGCCACCCCCTCAAGATGGTGTGTCTGCCGTTCCACCACGACCGCGTATGCAATTAGAGTGAGCCATGTAGGACTCGAACCTACGACACCCTGATTAAAAGTCAGGTGCTCTACCGACTGAGCTAATGGCTCATTTGAAGGCTGGCTGGGGATCAAGGATTCGAACCTTGGCATGACGGAGTCAAAGTCCGTTGCCTTACCGCTTGGCTAATCCCCAATAAGACACGTATAAACTAAGTAAGGGCGATCGAGGGGAATTGAACCCCCGAATGTCGGAGCCACAATCCGATGCGTTAGCCACTTCGCCACGACCGCCATACTGGAGGCTGATGGATTCGAACCACCGAACTCGTCAGAGAACAGATTTACAGTCTGCTGCGTTTGGCCACTTCGCTAAGCCTCCATGTGGTGCCGCCGAGAGGAATTGAACCCCCAACCTACTGATTACAAGTCAGTTGCTCTGCCAATTGAGCTACAGCGGCATAAGAAAAAACAATGGCGGAGCCGACGGGATTCGAACCCGCGGTCTCCTGCGTGACAGGCAGGCATGTTAGGCCTCTACACCACGGCTCCGCGTTACAAGGTGTTACGTGCCCCGAAAAAGTATTGTCATAAGCTTGAGCGCTTATGTCACTTTTTTAGGTAAAGGTGGTGGGCGCTGACGGGATCGAACCGCCGACCCTCTGCTTGTAAGGCAGATGCTCTCCCAGCTGAGCTAAGCGCCCTTATTGATTGGGTTCCCCACAAAGCAATCGAATTATGCTCGTAAGCATGTCGTCGCCTTGTGGAGCGTAGTGACCCGTAGGGGATTCGAACCCCTGTTACCTCCGTGAAAGGGAGGTGTCTTAACCCCTTGACCAACGGGCCATGCTAAATGATTATGTGGCGGAGAGGGTGGGATTCGAACCCACGCACGGGAGTTACCCGCCTAGCTGATTTCGAGTCAGCCCCCTTGGGCCACTTGGGTACCTCTCCATGTATTAACATTGCTTGCAACTACGGAGAAAGAGGGATTCGAACCCTCGAGACGCTTGTGACGTCTACACGATTTCCAATCGTGCTCCTTCGGCCAGCTCGGACACTTCTCCAAGTATGGTGGAGCCAAGCGGGATCGAACCGCTGACCTCCTGCTTGCAAGGCAGGCGCTCTCCCAGCTGAGCTATGGCCCCATGGGTTAGTTGCAATGCGCTTGACGGCGTCCTACTCTCCCAAGACCCGCGGTCTAAGTACCATCGGCGCTGGAAGGCTTAACGGCCGTGTTCGGGATGGGTACGCGTGGTTCCCTTCCGCCATTGCCACCAAACGGATTGCTATTCAGGCGTGCGTTGCACCCTGAAAACTAGATACGAAACATTGCGCGTAGTGTTCTTTCGGTTGTTTATTTGGATAAGCCCTCGACCGATTAGTATTCGTCAGCTCCACGCATTGCTGCGCTTCCA
>NZ_JBHLWN010000078.1:0-32196 GCF_042432825.1 Paenibacillus chartarius
GAAACTAAGACTAACCAAGTTTTTATGATGGTAACTCCGGAATTAGGGGGCCTGACCGATTTGGAGGGGCCTTGGCCAATTCGAGAAAATAACTCCCTGCCAATCCGCTATTCACATGCCAGGTCCTAAGTCAAACCGCAGACTGTGTACCAGCATTCAAACATGGCGTGGATGCAATCCAATAATCGGCCAAAATGACGTGCGCGTTTATGGCGTGAAGCTGGTTGTGAGACGGGTGCCGGTTGCTCGTCTTCTCTATCCTCCTTCATAACGCATGCAGCGCAATTAGCCAAAGTACAGCGTGAATCTAATACTCCTGAAGAAGCGAGAAGACCCGATCGGCCCTTCGCGGCCGCATCGGGTCTATTCCTTGAGCTGTGTCCTGCGCGGCTTCGGCATGCCGACACCTACCGCTCGCCGCTGTTGGTGTTTGTCCTCCCGTTTGGTACAATTGTAAGGACGTATGGCCTAGTCATCACTTACCTATCGGAGGGACAATCCATGATTCAACGTACCGTACTGCTCAAATTTGCCGAAACGACGACCAGAGAACAGCTCCTGGAGGTGTGCAGCCGTTTCAAAGCATTGCAAACTGCCGTACCCGGCATCGCGGAGATTCAAGCCGGCCTGAACATCGCCGAGAAGAGCAAAGAATTCCAAGTGGTGCTCATGGTCCGCTTCGAGAACCAAGCCGCTCTGGATGCCTATACGGTGAATGAGGATCATCAAGCCGTTGTCGCGTTCATCCGCGAAGTTGGCCGCCTGGACAGCATCGGCGTCGATATTGAAATTTAAGCGGCCGGATGAGAGCCGCTGCGGCGCTCGCTTAGCGATGTAACACATGGTTAAGGTTGTGGAAAATGCGCGGCAGGCCTTTGTATCCGAGCGTTAGCGATGAAGGGCATCGTTAACGCTCTTTTGTTTGGTTTGATGATGCCGCTTAGCGATCGTTAAGCTTAGACCACTTCTCCGATGTGCAGTCCTCCGGACAGCGAGCCTTCTCTCCCATGCCTCATAAGAAAGGACCTCAACCCCCGGGAAGGGAATCGAAGTCCTGTTGCGGTTACGGGTCATGCTCTATTGTGCGAACACTCTTGGGTCAGCTGCCGTTTCCAATCTGTTACCGGAAGCCGATCGGCCTATCTATCCCCGGCTCTTCTCCCATGCCGCAACTTCTTCCCGCACCCGCGGCGCCACCTCGGTACCGAGCAGCTCGATCGCCCGCATCACATCCGCATGAGGCATCGATCCTACCGGCACATGCAGCATGAACCTTGTGATCCCTACGTTCTTGCGCAGATGGACGATTTTCGCCGCTACCGTCTCCGGATCGCCGACATACAGCGCCCCTTCGAAGCTGCGCGCGGCATCGAATGCCGACCGGTCGTAATGGCCCCAGCCCCGCTCGCGCCCCAGCACGTTCATCACATACTGCGTAGGCGGGAAAAATTTGTCCGCCGCCGTCTCGGTGTCCTCCGCAACAAACCCGTGCGAATGCGACGCCACCGGCAGCTTGTCGGGATCATGCCCCGCATGTGCCGCGGCACGCTTATACAGCTCCACTAGAGGAGCGAATTGGAGGGGGCGGCCACCGATGATGGCAAGTACAAGCGGCAGTCCGAGCAAGCCCGCGCGAACGACGGATTCCTGATTGCCCCCGCTTCCGATCCAGACCGGCAGCGGATCCTGCACCGGGCGCGGGTATACGCCGAGGCCCCGAATCGCCGGCCTATGGCCGCCGCCGTCCCATGTCACCTTCTCCGAGTCGCGAATTTGGAGCAGCAGCTGCAGCCGCTCTTCGAATAACATCTCGTAATCATCAAGGTCGTAGCCGAACAGCGGGAACGACTCGATAAACGAGCCCCGCCCCGCCATAATCTCCGCGCGGCCGTTCGAAATGCCGTCCAGCGTAGCGAAGTCCTGGAACACCCGTACCGGGTCTGCGGATGACAGCACCGTGACCGCGCTGGTGAGCCGAATCCGCTTCGTCATCGGAGCCGCAGCAGCCAGCACAACCGCCGGTGAAGATGCGGCAAAATCGCTCCGGTGATGCTCGCCCACCCCGAAGACGTCCAATCCCACTTGATCTGCAAGCACAATCTCTTCCACAACCTCGCGCAGCCGCTGCGCATGAGGGATTACTTCTCCCGTCCGGGGGTCCGGCGTCGTTTCCACAAAGGTGCTGATTCCGATCTCCACGCTGTCATCCTCCTGAGCTGTTTAGCCGTGTCATATGATTATTGTTTCCCGTAAACCGTCACCACGAATTCGAGCGGCGTCCGCAGCTCGCTTCGTGCAGCCAGCCGCTCCAGCTGAGCCGGCTCCGTGCGCCAATAGTAGGGCGTCATCATCACCAGATCCCGGATGGCGGACGGCTCCGTCAAGACGAGCTCATCCCGGATCCGAATCTTCTCCTGAAGGGCAAAAGAAGGATACGGATGCTCCGCCTCATCGTTGTAATAGGGCTTCTCATAGAGCAGCTCCTTGAGCCCGAACAGGTGATCCTTACCGGGGATGACCGTCACCAGCTTCCCGTCACCGCGCAGCACCCGATGAAATTCAAGATCGCTGTGAGGAGCGAAAATTTGCAGCAGCACATCCGCCGACGCCGACCTTACCGGAAGGTACCGGGAGCTGGCGACGGCGAAGCGTCCCCCTTCCGAAGCGGCCGCAGCCATCGCTACGGCATCCTTGGAAATATCGATCCCGTAACCGTGAGCTTCGATTCCGTGCCGGCGGCATTCATCCAGTACACATTCCAAGTAATAGCCTTCCCCGCACCCGGCATCGAGCACCGTGAAGGGGCTTCGCCCGGAGTGCGCCAGTCCGGCGGTCAGCCGCCCCAAAGCATCCGCCAAGCTGCGAAAATGCCCCGCCTCCAAAATACGGCGCCGTGCCGTTAGCATCATTTTACTGTCGCCGGGGTCCTTGCTCTTCCGCTGGTTCGCCAGCAGCAAATTCACGTAGCCGCTCGCCGACAGGTCGTACGTATGCCGGTTCGCGCAGCGGTAGCTGCGGCCCTCCGCTTCCAGTCCCGCTCCGCACACCGGACACGCCCATAGCAGTTCTCCGCTCATCATGCGCCCCCTTCCAAGCTGCTTGGCACCATTGTAGATGAAATGCATCCGGATGGCAAAAGCCGCTTATCCCCCGAAGCCACGCTGCCGCGCTCAGGAAATCAACCCGATCCGCTTTTGGGCGTCTTCTCACCGCATTTCCGTCCTCTCCTCCCAAGAACGCCCTTACCGGGCCGTCTTCCCGACAGAAGGCACCATTCCCTTGTTCCTTTTCTTGCCTCCTTCATTTGTCTATAATACGAAAGAAGCTTTTTACAATCCGTTGCAAAAGAGGGGTTCATCTATGTCTCGCATCATTCAGGTTCATGAACGACTTTCCTTCTGGCGAAGCTTGCCGCTCGGACTGCAGCATCTGTTCGCCATGTTCGGCTCGACGGTGCTCGTCCCCATTTTGTTCAAGGTCGACCCGGCCACGATATTGCTGATGAACGGGATCGGGACACTGCTGTACATCTTCATTACGAAGGGGAAAATCCCGGCCTATCTCGGCTCCAGCTTCGCCTTCCTGTCTCCCGTCTTTGCCGTGCTGGCGGGCAAAGGCGGCTATCAGGCTGCGCTCGGAGGATTTCTGGCGGTCGGCATCATTTTTATGATCGTGGCGCTGTTAATTCGCTATGTCGGGACCGGTTGGATCGACGTCGTCTTTCCGCCCGCGTCGATGGGGGCGATTGTGGCCGTCATCGGTCTCGAGCTCGTGCCGACGGCGGCCCGCATGGCCGGCTTCATCGCACCGGACGGAGCTCCCGCAGGCTGGTCACCGGACCCGACAGCCGTGACGGTCGCCGTCGTCACCTCGCTGGTCGGCGTACTCGGGTCCGTCCTGTTCCGCGGCATCCTTAAAGTGATCCCGATCCTCATCGCCATCGTCATCGGATACGTGCTGTCCGGCCTGCTCGGCATCGTCCATGTTGCGGAAGCGGTCGGGGCCGCCGGCTGGCTGACGGTGCCGACTTTCTACACGCCGGTATTGGACTGGCCGAGCATTGCGATTATCGCCCCTGCGGCGCTCGTCGTCATTGCCGAGCACATCGGGCATCTGATCGTCACCGGCAACATCGTCGGCAAAGATCTGTCGCAGGACCCGGGACTCGGCCGCTCGCTGCTCGGCAACGGCGTCTCGACCGTGATCTCCGCAGCCGTCGGCTCCACCCCGAACACGACCTACGGCGAAAATATCGGCGTCATGGCAATCAGCCGCGTCTATTCCGTCTGGGTGATCGGAATGGCGGCCGTCATGGCGATTGTTCTCTCCTTCGTCGGCAAGCTGTCCGCTCTCATCCAGACGATTCCGACGCCCGTGATGGGCGGCGTAAGCTTGCTGCTGTTCGGCGTCATTGCCGCCTCCGGCCTCCGCATGCTGGTGGAGACGAAGGTCGATTACTCCAAGCCCGCCAATCTCATCCTAACGACAGTCGTACTCGTCGTCGGTTTGAGCGGGGCCGTGTTCCGCTGGGGACATTTGGAGCTCAAGGGCATGGCTCTCGCCACGGTAATTGCGATCGTGCTCAGTCTGACGTTCAAGCTGTTTGAGGTGATGAAGTGGTCAAATGAGGCGGACTAAGAAGGGCATTAAGCTGGATAAGTATTGCTTCTGGAAGAAGCCCCGGCAGCGGTTCATTGAACCGTTAACGGGGCTGTTTTGCTTGCGCTTTCGGCCAAAGCAGCCAGCTGCTCAGCCGTCATGACAGGTGCGCAGGAATTGGAGAATGTCCGCTTGAAGCGATTGATGAAATCGCTCGCGGTCGAAGCCGGGAGGGTCCTGGGAAGGGAGGAAGGACGGATTGTGCATGGATGCGGGAAACGGGCTCAAGAACGAGAAATGTCCGGCATTTTCGATCGTTCGGTATTGAAGCTTGCCCGGGTCGGCGACGCCCCCTAATACGATCTGTGCGTGATATGCGGGCGTATACGGGTCTTTCTCCGCGTCCAGCATCAAGATCGGAACGTTCACCTCGCGCAAGGCGCCGTCTGCCCTGAACCAGACCGTTGCCGGCGCCAAGAGAACCAGAGACCGGATACGGGAATCCGGTGTAACCTCAATCTTCCGCGGATCTCCGTCAGGGGCTTCGTGCGGAAACGCCGACGGCACCCCGCCCGATGCGGCCAATGCCGTATAGCCGCCCATGGAATGGCCGATGACGGAAACGGCATTCGGCTTGATCAGCGGGGCAAGCAGCTCGTCCCGATACAACCAATCGGCCGCCATCCGCAGATGCCTCGGCCTGTCGATAAGGTTCTGCATCGTGCCTTCCCAGCTATTATCGTTCCGGTTATTGCGGGGATGCTCCGGCATGCCGACGACGAAGCCGTTCTGCGCCAAGTGCCGGGCTAGTGTCCGGTACACCAGCGGCGATCCGCCGGTACCGTGCGAGATGAGGACTAGCGGGAAGCTGCCTTGCAACGGCTCGGCCTCTCTAGCCAGCTCGATGGGATACGGCCCCAATCGATCCGCCCGTTCGGGCGTATTTGCAGGATACATGACGATCATAGGAATGGTGAGCTGGAGCGCTTCGTCCGTGAACGCGACTTCACGGCATCCCGCCCAGCCATGCGGCGGTTCTTCGTTTGATCTCATCAAAGGTTCTTCCTTTCTTTTACCTTTACCGGGCCGACGGGAATATACAAGTCCAACGCCGAGTCGTCATTCGCCGGACCCAAGTACCGGGAATCGTACCGTGCAAACTCCGCTCCATCCAAACGCTCCCTGCCCGATTTCGGGAACCACGTGCTGTAAATATAGTGATACGTATCCGGAATTCTCTTCAGCGAGCCCCTGTGGGTAAACACGGCATAGGTGCTTGCGGGAAGCGCCTTGCAGATCATTCCCTCCGGCGGCCGGCCCGTGATCGCGCTCACTTCAACGCATGCGGTGTAGGAAAGCTCCCATTGAACTCCGGTCGGCTCCACTACCGCATAATAGATCGCGGAATCCCTGTCTCGTCTATCAGGAATCCCCGGTGCGCGCCGCCTGAACTCGTTCCACAGCATAGCGATCTCCCCGGGATCGACTCCCCTTATTTCCATGCCGACGAGCTGCAGCGTCTTCACATCGACGATCTTCGGATCCAGCGTGATGCCCTGGAGCAAATGCTCCAGCCGGCCTTCGTCCAGCGCATGCTTTCCCATCGTACGAAACAGCGTATCCTTCATGCTCGCCTGTTTGCGAAATTGCCCCGGCGTAATGAAGAACATGCTCTGAAAGGCGCGGGTGAACGCTTCCTGGGAGTCAAAATGGTATTTGACCGCGATCTCCACGATTCTGAGTCTTGTCCCGAATACGTCGTACGCCGCATGCGTCAATCTCCGTTTCCGGACGTACTCCGCAACCGTGTTTCGTGTCACCGATTGGAAGATGCGGTGAAAATGGTAGCCGGAGTAACCGGCTTGATCGGCGATTCGCTCCGTTGTGATCTCGTCGGTCAGATGATTTTCTATGTAGGAGATAGCTTTGGTTACGGAATCGAGATAGTTCATGCGCACGGTCGACCCTCCATCGGAATAGCACCAGTGTACGATATTCGGACGCCGGTGTTTTGATATTTTTTGCGAAAGTTAAGGTCCGGCATGAAAAAAGCGCGCCGCGAATGAGGCTTCGCAGGCGCGCTTTGCTGTTTATTATATAGGCTAGCGTGGTCTTCGTCTCTTTCGCAAATACCAGACCAGCTTATAGATCGAATCGAAAACCGTTTCCGTCTGAAGGTATGACAGCGTCATGGACATAGGAAACAACCTCCTTGGTACTAAAACTGTATCCAGTACTACGAAAAATATCGGGGTCCGGTTCTAAATTTTTTTCGCCTCTTGATTTAAGTCAATGAACCGTCGCCATCCCCCCCGGTACAATGGAATCACTACCGCTCCGGGAGGGCTGCTGACCCGTGAATGAGAAGACCGCTGCACGAACTGCCGGCCTTGCGCTGATCCTCATGACCCTCGCCGCCTCGTTCTCGTACGGCTACGTACACGGAAGCCTTGTGGTGCCGGGAGAAGCCCAGGCAACCCTTCAAAGGCTTACAGCTTCCTCCATGCTGTTCAGAGCGGAAATTTTCGGCTGGCTGCTGATCCTGATCTTGGACATCGTCGTCGCATGGGCATTTTACCTGTTCCTGAAGCCTATTCATCACGGTCTGTCTTTGCTCGCGGCATGGCTGCGCTTATCCTATGCTTCCATATTGGGCATCGCTATCATGTGCTTGATCATGGTATCCCTTCTAACGAACGGCAGCAGCGCCGCAGCGTCTTTGTTCGCCGCAGGCCGGCAGCTGCCGGGTCTCGCAATGCTGTTTCTAAAGGCTTTCGAAAGCGTTTGGTCTGTCGGGCTCATTGTGTTTGGCGGACATTTACTGCTGGTAGGCTGCCTCGCCCTGCGCTCTCCGGCTATCCCCAGGATCATCGGCATCCTGCTGCTCGCAGCCGGGGCAGGCTATGTCGCGGTTCACCTGGGCCGCGCGTTCGCTCCGGAATACGCCGCACTCGTAACGATGCTGGAATACGGGTTTATGCTGCCGATGATCGCCGGGGAGCTGGGATTTGCCTTATGGCTGTTGTTCAAGCCGTCTCTTAATTCGGCTAAATGATTCCGGCGTCATCCCGAGATAGCTGGCCAATTGATGCTGCGGGACGCGCTCCAGCAATTGCGGCCGCTTCCGCTGCAGCGACTTCAGCCGTTCTTCGGGCGAAGAAGCGACGAATGCCGCGAACTCCTCCTGCATCTGGCCGAAGCTGATCTCGATCATCCTGCGTGTCATCGTTTCGAGCTCCGCATATTTCGAGTACATCTCCTTCTCGCCGGCAAGATCGCCGACAACCATGACGGAGTCCTCTACGCAGGCTAAAGTGTGTTCGGACCATTTGTTTGACTTGTGGGCATTGAAGAACGCGATCGCCTGCTCTTCGGTATAGAAATTAGACGTCACTTCCTTTCCTTCCTCATCGACCGAGTACTGTCGGACACATCCCTTTAACACGAAATAGCATTTCGCGGGGACCTCTCCTTGCCTGAGGAGAACGGTGCCCTTTTTGAACGTTTCCACGACAATATCTTCGGCGATGGCCCGCTGTTCCTCTTCGGTGAGGGACGTGAACCGGGTCATGTATTTGTACAGAATATGCTTCATAGTCGAATTCCTTTCGATTTTTTGTAACCGGTTACATCAATATCAAATTTGCTTATAAATCCCTTGGCCGCTTTCCAATATGAAACCTTTCTTTGAAAATGGCAGTAACGGCCCTTCATATCCATCATCCGAGAAAAAATCTCCGCAGCTCTGTATCAGTTTTCCTGTTTAGCGTAACTATAGGTGATGGATGGCCACCGGTCAATCGATCCTTGTCCGGCGGTATCCCAAACGAATTGAGGGGGTAAAACGCCGCGTTAATGCAAATACCAAATTAAGTCGAACAGTGGCTTCAAGCCGAATAATAGCGTCTCTAGCACTGTGGCGATGACCGGTTCACCAGGACTTGACAAACGGCCCCACAGTACTTAATATTTATTTATAATGATTTTAAATAAACCACTTTTAGGAGGAACCCTACTATGTCTCTGATTGGAACTGAAGTAAAACCGTTTAAAGCTCAAGCGTACCACAATGGCAAGTTCATCGAAGTTACCGAAGCTGACTTCAAAGGCAAGTGGAGCATCGTTTGCTTCTACCCTGCCGACTTCACTTTCGTATGCCCGACTGAGCTGGAAGACCTGCAAAACCAATACGACGCCCTGAAAGCACTCGGCGTAGAAGTATACTCCGTATCGACCGATACTCATTTCACACATAAAGCATGGCATGACAGCTCGGACACGATCCGCAAAATCACGTACGTAATGATCGGCGACCCGTCCCACACGATTTCCCGCAACTTCGACGTGCTGATCGAGGAAGACGGTCTTGCTGACCGCGGTACGTTCATCATCGATCCGGACGGCGTTATTCAAGCCGTTGAAATCAACGCCGGCGGTATCGGCCGCGACGCCAGCATCCTGGTTAGCAAGGTAAAGGCAGCTCAATACGTTCGCAACAACCCAGGCGAAGTTTGCCCAGCTAAGTGGCAGGAAGGCGCTGCAACTCTGAAGCCAAGCCTTGACCTCGTAGGGAAAATCTAAGGAGTTGATGCTCCATGATACTTGACGCAGATATTAAGGCACAATTAAATCAATACCTTCAGCTCATGGAAGGCGACATCCTGCTCAAAGTGAGTGCGGGATCCGATCCCGTATCGAGAGACATGCTGGCACTCGTGGATGAGCTGGCCACCATGTCGTCCAGAATCAAGGTAGAGAACGCTTCTCTGCCAAGAACGCCAAGCTTCAGCGTGAATCGCGTGGGCGAGGATACCGGCGTAACATTCGCCGGTATTCCTCTCGGCCACGAGTTTACTTCCTTGGTGCTGGCTCTGCTGCAGGTTAGCGGAAGAGCCCCAAAGGTCGACCAAAGCGTGATCGATCAGATCAAGAGCATCCGCGGCGAATACCATTTCGAATCATTCATCAGCCTGAGCTGCCATAACTGCCCGGACGTCGTGCAGGCGCTGAACGTGATGAGCGTCCTCAATCCCGGCATTACGCACACGATGATCGACGGCGCAGCGTTCAAAGAAGAAGCGGAAAGCCGGAATGTCCTGGCCGTACCGTCCGTCTTCCTGAACGGCGAATTTTTCGGCAGCGGCCGCATGTCGCTGGAGGAAATTCTCGCGAAGCTGGGCAATGCTCCGGATGCATCCGAGTTTGCGGATAAGGAGCCTTTCGACGTGCTTGTTGTCGGGGGTGGTCCTGCCGGCTCCAGCGCGGCGATCTACGCAGCTCGCAAAGGCATTCGCGTAGGGATCGTAGCCGAGCGCTTCGGCGGTCAGGTGATGGATACCGTCGGCATCGAGAACTTCATCAGCGTAAAGCATACGGAAGGCGCCAAGCTGGCGGCCAGCCTGGAAGAGCACGTGAAGGAGTACAACGTCGACGTGATGAAGCTCCAGCGCGCCAAGCGCCTGGAGAAGAAGGACCTCGTCGAAGTCGAGCTCGAGAACGGCGCCGTTCTGAAGAGCAAGACCGTCATTCTCTCCACAGGCGCGCGCTGGCGTAATGTCGGTGTGCCCGGCGAAGCCGAGTTCAAGAACAAAGGCGTAGCGTACTGCCCGCATTGCGACGGTCCACTGTTTATCGGCAAGGACGTAGCGGTGATCGGCGGCGGTAACTCCGGCATTGAGGCGGCGATCGACCTCGCCGGCATCGTCAAGCATGTTACGGTTCTGGAGTTCAATCCGGAGCTGAAGGCGGATGCGGTCCTGCAGGATCGTCTGTACAGCCTGCCGAACGTCACGGTTCTGAAGAACGTTCAAACGAAGGAAATCACCGGCACCGATAAGGTCAACGGCATTACCTACATTGAGCGTGATACCGGGGCGGAGAAGCATGTCGAGCTGCAAGGCGTGTTCGTCCAGATCGGACTGGTGCCGAATACGGATTGGCTGGGCGATACGGTCGAGCGCAACCGCATGGGCGAGATCGTGGTCAACAGTCATGGCGCAACCAATCTGCCGGGCGTGTTTGCCGCAGGCGACTGCACGAACAGCCCGTATAAGCAGATCATCATTTCGATGGGTTCGGGCGCTACAGCGGCGCTGGGCGCATTCGATTATTTGATCCGGAACTAACACATCTTTCATACCGACGGCCGCCTCGCTATCTAATTAGGTAGTGAGGCGGCTGTTTTTCGTTATAGCCATCTTCTTGTTGTCGCTTTGAAGCTCATATAGTCACTTCCGAACTTGGCCTCCAGTACACCTTCTTCAAACTTGATATACAACTGATTCGTTACGACCGGGAATACAATAACCGGAATAATCGTTGCTTGAATGTATGAATGTTGGTTTTCACACGGCGGAATGTGCCGGAGCCGCCAATGATTAGTCCAAGACCAATAGCCGCAAATACAATCCCGATAAGCGTATAAGGATAGCTATGCCATACAAACAACGGGACATACGTACGCAGCAGCAGCATGACGATGAAACATATCAGAAATAGCTGAGGCGGCAGCAAATACCGGCTTCTCTTACGAACGTTCACGTCAATCTCGCCTTCGGATAATGATGAATCCAATGTAATTGTAAGGGGCGGGGCATGCGTTCTCATTAACATAGGTTGACGAAGCAGGAGACCAGTTCACTGCAAAATGGCCTTAATCAGCTGACTTCGGTTTTTCACCTGCATCTTGGCGTACACCGAGCTTAAATGCTTCTTCACCGTAATCTCGCTCACGAACAAGCGGGCTGCAATTTCGGCATTGGAGCAGCCTTCCAGAACGAGCAGCACAACTTCCCGCTCCCGCTCAGTCAGCCCTTCCGTCTCGAACCGGCGCTCCGACTCCGCCTGATCGCTCATGCTCTTCCTCCCTGCACCATTCCCTTCGGTTGGCGACAGCTCCTCCCGATCCAGTCCGACCCGGCCCAGCATCGCCGCGAGGAACGCTTCCAGCTTGTCTCCGCGAGTATCCAGCACAAATGTAGGCGTAGGCGTCTTGCCGTCATAACTGCAATGAGAAGCATGCGAAAGCAGCTCGAAGCCAAGACCGAGATGAGATTGGCGATGAATGTCCAGTGGAGGGGGCGTAGCAAAGAACAGCTTGCCCGCACACATGTACGTATACATTCGGGAAACCGCTTCAAGCAGCATCGAGGTATCTTCCCAGTCCAGTACGTCAATGCTCCGGATAAACCAACCGGAAGGATCGGGGCCCTTAACTTCCAGAGCCTTACGTTCGTCAAGGGTCAGACTGCGTATATACGGACCCGAGAACGGGTTACGCTCCAAATAGCTAATCGTGTCGGAATGAATGGGAATAATAGCGGATAGACCGCATACCGTGCCATCTTGAGCCTTCATCAGCATGACGCTCTGCCGCCCCAAGGCCAGCAGCTCTTCCAGATCCAGTTCTGCAATAGCATACAACGACTCTACCTCGGACATGCCTTGCTCCATCAGCTCACCCGTTACAGGATCTATGCCTCTTCGGGTGAAGGACCTCGCCTCGTTATGGCGCCTCTCCAGATAATGCCGTCCTTCTTCCAGGTTGGCGGCCGTTAATGGCTCCCATTCGTAATCCCCCCGGTCAGGACCATTGAGAAAGGCCCGCATCACTTCATTGCCGATATAATAGAACAGCTCTCCCACTTCGTCCGCAACGTCCCGCTTACGGTACGATTCGCGGATGACCGTTACGTAATAAAGAACGCAGCGCTTCATCAGCCTCGCAAATCTGGCGGGCGACCGTTCTCTCAGATGGCCGCGGGTCGAATCTCTCATCAAATCGTGCATTCGCCAGCCCTTGCCTGACTTTCGCACGAAGGAAAGCTCCGTTAATTTGGCGAAAGCAACCATACCGACGTCCTGTCCTGTAATATACTCGAGCAGCTCCTGGTTGAACAATCGCAACATGGACGCCGCCTCGACAAGGACCAGAAGCTCCTCGTCCGGCACCTCCCTCAGCCACAGTGAAGCTAGCTCCGCGGACCAGCCTTGTTGGTCGAGCGGCCCTCCGTTGCCCATCAGCTCAGCGGAAACGGCCAGTGCCAGCGACAGCCCGTGGCCTTGGGTTCGTTCCCACAGTCGTTCACCTTGGTCCGCATCCGTTATTCCGCATTTGCGCGCATACTCCAACACTTCTGTCCGCTGCAGATGGCCAAGCGAAAGCCATAACGTACGCTCCCTCCAAGCCGGAGACAGCATCCACCGGCCCTTGAGCGGGTGACGTCCCGCCGCCACGATCAGCACGTCGGGATGCAGCCCTCGCAGGAATTCGTCCAGCAGCCAGCCTTCCAGGTGGCTGAGCTCCTCGAACGTATCGACGGCAACAACGACCGGGCGTTCCTCTGCCAGCTTGGACAAACCGCCGAGGACTTGTTCCGTAAGAGTCTCACCGTTCTCTTTCTCAATTCCCTTCTCCTTACCGTTGGGCATTAGCTCCAGCAGCTTTCTGCAGAACGATTCGCCGGTTCGCCCAAACTCTCGGCTGTCCAGCAGGAAGAAAGCGGCACCGCGTCTGCGCGCCTGTCTTCGGAACGCGTCCAGCAAAGTGCTTTTGCCGACGCCTCCCGTACCGTACAGACTCCAAATCCGCTTTAAGCCGGAATCTCCGTTCAGAAACTGCTCGAACAGCGCTCTCTCCCGCTCCCGTCCGACCAGGTAGGCATCCTCTCTTTCATCCAAGGTCGGAGCCTGCGCCGACTCACCGGTTTGCCCAGTCGCCCAGTTCATTCGAATCCCCTCGCCCGTCATTCATAACCCCCGTACATCTGGCTGATTTGTCCATCCGTCTCACATTTATAACCCCAAGTATACTATCAAACTATACCGCGGTATAGTGCTCAAACCCCGCTGTCCTATGCTAAGGTTATGTCAAGCAAACGGCGGCCAAATAGGCTGCGCGTAATTACTAAGGAGGCTAAACCTATTGAACAGCGGCTCATTATCCAGAACGATTGAGAACCGGCTCGCTAAGGATCGGGTAACCTTCGTGACAACCGCGGAAGAATCCGGGGGCGCCTATGAATATGTGAAGGTGGAGCTTGCTCCCGGCGGCGGTGTCGGTCTGCATTATCATCTTGCTTTTACAGAGCATTTTGAAGCGCTTCATGGGGAACTTCATTTGGAAGTGGACGGCTCAATTTTGACACTGCATCCCGGCGAGTCTGCATCGGCCGCGCCCGGGGTACCGCACCGCTTCTTCAACCCCGGCTCCGAGAGCATTATGTTCCACGTGAAAATCGCTCCGGCCCGAAGCTTCGAACGGATGCTCCGTATTGCCTATGGTCTAGTAAAAGACGGCAAGGTGCACGAAAAAAGCGGCATTCCCCGCAACATCTTCGAGCTGGCCGTTATGTTCAAGCTCGGTGAGACGTATATGAAAGGAATTCCGCTCTGGCTGCAAAAGGGTATGTTCGGCACTCTCTACAGAATCGCGACACATCTTGGCGTGGAAGAGCGCCTTCTGCAGACATATTGCCGGTGAGAGTGCGAGGTAGATGACACGTATAAATTGCAAACGAAAGGATGAAGGCGTATGGGTATTCGTATGTTGAAAATCGCTTCTTTCTATTTTCTGGTCGGGGTCGTTATGGGAATGGGAATGTCTATGACCGAGAACTTCGGTTTAAGTCCTGTCCACGTGCATCTGAACCTGGTCGGTTGGGTGTCTATGGCGATTGCCGGTCTTGTATACCATCACTTCCCGGCCGCTACAAGACTACTCGGGAAGCTGCACTTCTGGACGCATAACCTTGGAGTGCCCCTTATGATGGGCGGACTTACC
Source organism: Paenibacillus chartarius (assembly GCF_042432825.1). Lineage (NCBI taxonomy): Bacteria > Bacillati > Bacillota > Bacilli > Caryophanales > Paenibacillaceae > Paenibacillus > Paenibacillus chartarius. Next base: position 14,381 of record NZ_JBHLWN010000078.1, read on the forward strand.
TCTTTAATTCTCGGTTTTCCCGGTCTTGGGCCGCTCATTCCGGTCGGCGGCATTCTGGTTGTCCTTGGAACTCTCGTTTTCTTCATCAATGTGGTGCGCAACGTGCGCGAGTAAACAAAATGATTGAGCGAGGAGGGTCACCCTTGCCCAACCGCTGAATCACGATCCGTACATTGTCACGCGGTCCGCAGCAGGAATGCGAGGCTGGGCGGCCGGTATTTGCTTCGGGTAGCCCACGTGGAGGTTGCCCAGCACCTTCTCCCCGGGACGAATGTCCATCGTTTCGCGGAAGTGGGCCTCGAGCAGCCAGGGGTACGTTTCCCATACGAGTCCGATCCCCCGTTCCCACGCAAGCAGGCTGAAGTTATGAATGATACAGCTCGCCGAGGCGTAATCTTCCTCCCGCACCAGGAGGTTCGTATTCTCCTGCATAATGACGGTAATGATCATCGGAACGGCCATAATTTTATCGTAAAATTTCTGCCCGGTCTCTTGGCGCTTGGACGGGTCCGGCTCGCGGATCTCCTTCATGTACCGCACCGCTTCCGCCATCCGGCGCTTGCCTTCGTCGTGGCTGATGATGAACCGCCATGGCTGCGTCATCCGGTGATTCGGCACCCAGACCGCCGTATCCAGAAGCTCGAGCGCGAGCTCGACGGGTACTTCCTTATCCTCGAACCGATGAACCGACCGGCGGTCCCTAATGAGCTGTGCTAACTCCATTCTCAAGTACCTCCTCTTGTAAAATAAATCTCAGCATGCTGCTCACAAGCGGAGGAATGACCGATACGTGCCCTTCGCCTGCGAAGAGCCTATGGGCGATCCTCAGCCCTTTCCCCTTGTAGGGCAGCAGCAGCCGGCCAAGCTGTCGACCGCTGACTTCAGGAAGTGAATTTTGCTGTACGCCGTCCCGCCCTGAACGAGCGGATCGGCCGCATTCTCGAATACCTTGCCGTTCTTGAACGCATTGACATTTTTCAAAATCGGGTTGCTCTTTAACGTATCGAGCGCTTTCGGCGTATCTTTATTCTCGTCGGGCGAGAATTGCAGGAACACGTAGTCCGGATTCATGGCCGCGAACTTCTCGACCGATATTTCCTCCTGCGCCTTCGCCGCTTTTACTTCGGCAGGAGCTTCGATCCCCAGATCGCCGTACAGCACCGGATTGAAGAATACCGAGTCCGGGTACACGTATAGCTTTCCGGTACGAACGCGCACCGCAACAACCTTCTTGCCCTTCTCGGAACAGGCCGAATCGAAGCATGGCGACTTCGCATTCCCCGCTCCCGCCTCCCTCAAAGCCGAAGGTGCTGTCTTCCGGACATAGATAGACGGTATCCCGCCTCATCCGAATAGGAGCCGTATCCGTATCGCGAGTTAACGTTCCTTCTCCCCGAAGAAGCACGACCAGCGCCGCCGGCACGGTCAACTGCGGCTCGATGCGAAGCCGTCCTCCCTTCGATACGATTTCAATAGCCCATAGTCTGACGGACAACTGATCTAGAGTCATGTCTGCGGGCGTCGTTTCGTTAATCGGCAAGTGGCAGCACCTCTTAGTGATATTGATTCTCATTTTCAATGAATAGTGTATCAAATATTGTGTCAGTTGGGAATTACCTGCCGGGGCAAGGGAGTTGAACGCTGTCGTATGACCGGTACCTTGCGGGGTGATTCAAGGGAATCGGCTATTTTGAGGGGGCACGTTATTGAATTGAACCTGCAAAGATGACTGAAATGAACTCAAACGGGAGACGTTCTTCCTAGCTATGCGTTCCAGCCTGGCAGTCTTTTTAGTTACAATCTCCTCGACGATTGCTTAAGCGCCTGAGATTCCTGCATTTTCGCACACATGTCCCCGGTTGGCTTATCATTCCTGCACATTTACATGGATATTGGTGGAAGGTTCCTAACTGTAGATAAAATGGCCCGTCGATTTATGACATCAGGCGAAATCCGGTGCCCGCCGACCCGCAGAAAGATGCTTCACATAACTTCCCTGTACGGCAAAAAAGAGCAGCCGCAACAGCGAGTGCCCTGCCCTACACAATTACCGCTTGCTCAGCTATACATCGCGCCGACCCTGTCCAGATCCTTTGCTCCATCGGATTAGAAGCGTCCCCCCTGCCCGTTGTTATCACTAGCTCGACGAACGATGAAGCGCACGAATGACCAGCTGAGGGTAGTAAATTCCTTTCCGTTCCGTGAAATGCAGGACCGCAGCTCCGGTATGTTCAAAAGTAAAACTGCCGACCGGAAAAGGCCTCACGCCAAGTAAAAAGCTTACCAGGATGCCCAGTGAACCTCCGTGTCCGAACACGACAACGGATAGCTCCTTGGCATGCTCTTCGGGAACAAAGCCGCCCATCCGGCTATGGAGGCCAATCGCGCTCATATCCTTCAGAAAGGGGGGAATGATCCTGGCGCACATGTCATAATAACCCTCTCCCATTTCCGTCTTCCAGGTATCCTCGGCATAGGCATCGCCCGCTTGTCGCTGCATCTCCTCAAGCACCGTGCTTGGTACCTGTTCCAGCGCGCGGTTCGGCATCCATTCGTATAGATAAGGCAGTATCCGTATATCCGTTTCCCTCTCCGCCATGACGATTTCGGCGGTTTGCAATGCCCTGCCGTAGGGGGACGAGAACGCATAGTCAAAGTTTTCGTTTCTTAACGCCTCCGCGGTGGCCTTTGCCTGCAGAATACCGTGCTCCTCCGACAAACACCCTTTAACCGGCCTCTCCGGGCATATAAAAGGGTCTCCTGCCATATGTCCATGCCTTATCAATGTTAGTTTCATCGTTCTCTCCTTCCGATCACTGGGACGATTGCTTTAATAAAGGCAATGGGTGGAAGCCTATGTCTCCACCCATTGCCGTTTCTCCATCCATTCGCGACATGAACATTATGGCTTACCCGCTAATCGATTCTCGTACAGCTTATGCATCTTCGTCATATATGCCTCGACTTGAACGGCGCCGGCGGCATCAAGATTGTTCACGAATTTCTCGAACTCCGCCAAGCATTCTGCCTCCGATTTAGCCAGAATGACGGAGAATGCGTTCTCGTATAGCCTCTTATCGACAGCCTGCTGTTTATTCAAGGTATCCGTATCCGCTCCAACCATCAGATCCCCCAACGTAGTAGCGTCGTACCAATAAGGGCTTAAGGCCTTATCTCTTTGCTGCGCCCTCGTATCGTTCGTCGCAATCGGGTCATCCTTTAAGATCCAATACGTCCCCCAGCTGGTTTTGCCAAGGTCGGAGCCCACAAGTCTGGCGTAATGACCCATACCCGTTTCTTTCTCGATATTCACTTGCTTTTCCCCTGCAATCCATCGATCAAGGTAGGACTTCTTCAGAGTCGGCTTCCCGCCGGCCATGTCCCACTGAATCCCTTCCGGTCCGTTCATGGCCAGGAGATTCCCTTCTTCGGTAGTCAAGTAGTTAAGCAGCTTCATGGCAGCTTCCGGATTTTTGCATTTGTCCGTAATAATAATTGCCCCCGTGCCCTTCTTGCTGACGGAGAATACGGCAGGTTTATCGCCGGAAGGAAACTTGAATACCGCATTCTGGAAATACATGTTTTCCGCATTGGGCAGCTTGGCGTCGGTATAAGTTTTCAAGACGTCATACGTTTGGTTCCATCCGCCGATGTGAGCCGCAACTCTTGCCGGGTAGAGCTTGGACTTCTGCCATGTCGCATAGTCCTGTGTAAAGGCTTCGGGATCGATGAGTCCTTCGCGGTATAACTTATTGTAGAACTGCAGCACTTCCTGCGCCCAAGGCGCCTTCGGCCAATATTGGACGGAACCGTCCTTCCCGATATAGAGCTTCGAATCAGCCGGCGAGCCTGCCATGGCGATCATGCCAAAGTATGGCGACCCCCAGTTGCGGTTAAAGCCGCTCAGCGGATACATGGTTTGTCCGTCATGCGTCTTCGGATAGTTCTCCTTAACCCGCTTCAAATAGTTATAGACGTCGTCTGAGGTTTCCAGCTTTGGAGAACCCAACGCTTCGTAAATGTCCTTCCTCACCTGTAAGCTGTACCCGTATCCGGGAGGCGCTGCCCCTTCCGGCAAGTAGGAGTTGGTCAGGTGATAGATTTTACCATCGCTTTGCTTGAGCAGGTTAAGCGCCGAGCCGTATTTCTTTTTCAGATCCTGCCCGTGCTGATCGATCAAATCATTGAGCGGAATGGCGATTTTATCGGCTATGACGCGAGCGGGATCGGATAGCATAATGAGATCCGGGTAATCGCCGCTAGCCAGCGTCACATTCAATTTATCCTTGCCCACCCCTGAATAGACATCCCACTTTAGCTTGATGTTCAGCTTCTCCTCCAATGCTTTCGCGACGGGGTTATTGTCCCAGAACGGATCGCCTGTAGGGAAACTGGGTGTGCCTCCGGCTGAATTCACGATCGATAATACGATCGGTTCTTCTTTCGTAGCGCCCTCCTGATTACGGGCTGCCGGTTCGGCGCCTTCGGTGGCCAAGTTATTGCTGCATGCGCCAAGCACCATGAAGGAGATCACCGCGGCTGCAACGGGCTTCACGAATCTTTGATACCGTTTCATTCTTTCGTCCCTACCTTCTCGTGTTTTATGAAAAGCTTCTGCTGCGCGATACCGCATACCCGAAGCCATTCATCCCTTCACAGCGCCTACCGTGAGTCCGTCCACAAAATAACGCTGCAAAAACGGATAGATCATCACAATGGGGACCGTCGTAATGGTGATGGTCGCCATCTTGATCACTTCAGGCGTCAGAATGGTTCCGGACTGCTCCAGCCTGGCCGCTTGGGCAGGGTCCATCGACTGTATTTGGGTCTCCATCAGTATTTTGACAAGCACCCCTTGAAGGGTTGCCAGATCGCTTGATCCCGACGTAAACATATAGGTATCGAACCAGGTCGTCCACTGCTGAACGCCGATCATTAATGCGATAGTTGCCAATACGGGCTTCGACATGGGAAGAATAATGCTTCGCAGCGTTCTTAATTCGGACGCCCCGTCGATTCTTGCCGATTCGGCAAGCGATGCGGGAAGCTCCTCGAAGAACTGTCTCATGACCATCACATTCCAAATATGGATTGCACCGGGCACAATATAGACCAGAAAATTGTTATACAAGTGCAGACTTTTGAAGAGCATGAATTCCGGGATCAAGCCCCCAGAGAAATACATGGTGAAGATAAAGAAAAACAGGATGCCTCTTCTAAATATCAGCTCGCGATTGGATAGCAGATAAGCAAGAATCGCCGAGCAAACGAGTCCAAGAATTGTCCCCAGTACAGTCCTGGCTATGCTGATATAGGTGGCATGCATCAAGCTGCTTTCATTAAAGATGGCCACATAGGCTTCGATGGAAAATTTGCGGGGCCAGAAATAAATGCCTCCTCTCATCGCATCCCTTGCATCATTTAAGGACGTTACAAAGATGTTCCAGAAAGGAAAGGCGGCGCAAAATCCAATACCCAACAGAAAAACATGATTGAATACATGAAATACTTGTTCCCCCATTGTTCGTCTCATTTAACGTCCCCCATTGCGACCTCTAGACCGATCCGTCTAGAATATCCCCATCTTCAGGAATTTTCTGCATGCGTAATTACAAAGGAAGAGCAAGGCGAGTCCGACTACGCTCTTGAACAAACCCACAGCCGCTCCATAGGAGTACGCCGCCTGCTGCAGGCCGTATTTCAGAACGTACGTGTCCAGCACCTCGGCATGCGGCATATTCATCGGATTTTGAAGAAACAGCTGCTGGTCTAATCCGGCATTCAAGATGTATCCAACGCCAAAGGTAAATAGCAGGATGATGGTAGGAAGAATAGATGGCAGTGTAACATGTAGAATCTGTTTCAGCCTGCTTGCTCCGTCGATCATAGCCGACTCATACAGCTGTTTATCAATCGAGGTTATGGCGGCGATATAAATAATCGAATTCCATCCTACGTTCTTCCACACGTTGAGGCCGGTAACCAATGGCCAGAAGTGATCCACCTCCCCCAGAAAGTTTATTGGTTTATCAATCATCTTCATATGAAGCAAGAACGAATTGACCGGCGCAAGCTCGTCGATAGAGAAAATCGTCATCGCCATCCCTGCTACTACGACCCATGAAATAAAGTGGGGTAAATAGGAGACGGTCTGGATCCATTTCTTAAAGATGACGTTCCTAACTTCGCATATCAGGATCGCAAATAATATGGCCGCAACTGTGGAAAATACGAGATTCAAGGAACTGATCACGAGCGTGTTGCGCATGACCAGGGAAAAATCGGGACTGTTGAAGAAGGCATTGAAATAAGTGAAGCCAATCCACTTTCCGCCGAATGGCGTCCGATAGGAGAATTCCCGGAAAGCCAGCAGCGAGCCGTACATGGGGATGTATTTAAAAATCAGGATGAAGAGAAGAAACGGGGCCAGCAGAAGGAGATGAACTTTCTGCCTCTTGATTTTCTTTAGCATGCCATGGCTTCGATAGCCGGATACACTCACCTGATTCCTCTCCTTTTCCTCATCATGTTCCTCCTGTCTCATAGTTTAATTATGCCGGGTCCAGCCAGTCGCTTCAATTGAAGTATCCATCGACGGATTCCGTTAATCGTTTTTTTTCAAATTGTAAAAACCGATAGATTCGAACATTTTCAATAGAAACCAACTTCGATGCTAATAGCGGCAACAAAACTATCTCGCTTTCCATAAAAAAAGCCGGGCATCCCCGGAGTGTTCGCATTTAACGCGTCACCGCATCCGATTCCCTGTGTTGTTCAGCGGAAACCGACAGCTCTACGATCGTTCCCGGGTTACCCCGGTACACTCGAATACCGGCATTGCGATCGAATAGTTTTAGGCGCGCGAACGTGTTGGTGACGCCGTAACCTACTTTGTAGGCAGACGTCTCCCCTTTGTTCAAACTCTCTATGTAGGCGATAACCTCTTCCTTTATCCCCATGCCGTCATCCTCGATGGTCATTACGAAGCGGTCTCCCTGCTTGCGAATATCCACCGTGATGTGCAGCATTCTTCCATGGACTCTTCCATGAATGATGCTGTTCTCGACAAACGGCTGCAAGGTCATTTTACTGATCTGCAAACTCTTGCAAGCCCGATCTACACGAACCGTCAGCTTGATTGGATCGCTGAGACAACAATTTTGCAGCGCGACATAATGTTCGATCAGCTGAATTTCGGAATGGATGGTGATAAGGTCCCTTCCTTTGCTGAGCGCGATTTTGTAGAAATCGCTTAACAGGTCGATGATTTGCACGATGTTCGTTTCGCTTTTTCGGAAAGCCATCCATCTTACGGCGGAAAGCAAGTTATAGAGGAAATGAGGATTCATCTGCATCTGTAAATATTTAATTTCGCTTTCAACCTTTTGGCGCTCTGTTCTTGCGACTTCTTCGGTAAGTCCGTCAATCCTCCTCGCCATGCGGCATAAAGTTCGATCCAGCGCCGCGATTTCGCGAATGCTGGTAGGATCCGGCGACAGATGAATATTTCCATTTTCGATTGCTTTCATTTTATTCGCGAGCTTTTCGATGATCTGGGCAAATCGCGTGGAAAACCATACCGCCAATGCCACGCCGATTAGCACAAAGAAGCATGTGCATATCAAGACATACTTCGCAATGGACCGCTTTTCTCTCCCCAACTCGTAGGCGTCATACAGGATAACGACCGATATAGCTTCGTTGACTTTCCCGGAATACGAATAGTAGGCGGTTTGGCTCTGCTCTAGCTTGGCAAAGCCCCGATTCCTATGAACGCTTTGCCCCACATCGTCCAGCGTTTCCTTCCCGATCCGAAAGTCCGGATTGGAGCTAAAAATAATATTGCCTTCACTCATTAAGTACAGCAGATATTTGGCGTTCTTATCGCCTTTATACAAACTGCTCAATCGATCTTGATTCATTTCGACGGCTAATATTCCGCCCGGCAGGTTAACATTGAGGTACTTCAGCAAGAGGATTTTGACTCCTCCACCTTCCTCCTCATAGGCTACCCAAACCTCTTTCCCGTGCGCTTCGATCGCCTTTTGCATCAGATCCTGCCGCTTAAAGCTCTCGATGCTTCGGATGTTTTTACCGTCCGTAATAAGCTCAGGGTCCATTTTATAAATGGTGATGCTCTTGATATCATTGTTTGTCGCGACGTAATTTTCAAAACTATTGTTTATGAGCATAAACTGGTGGAATAGCGTGTAATTGACATTGCCGGAGTAAGCGCCGAGAAATAGATTGGCTACCGTACTATCGGAGTAGATATTTCGGGCCGTCAACTCGCAATTTTTCATGATGTTCTCGACGCCATTGAGCGCTTGGGACGTGGCGTAATGCATAAACTCCTCGTTCTGGCTGTTAAGCGTTTGGTTTAATCTTTCATATAAGATGGAGCTGATGGTAGCGGAACATACAAGCACCGTAAGGATATTGAAGGCAAGTATGATGTGAAAAAATTTGTAGCCGTTATTTGTTGCACGGATCGATTGTCCACCCATGACCTCGCACGCTCCATCAGCATTTGCCTGTTTAATTTCACTTGAATTTGCTTCGGTATTCGCCCGGTGTCATTTTCATGTAGTTTTTGAACACGATGTTAAAATAGGTGCTGTTTTCGTACCCGACCATCTCGCCGATTTCGTGGATTTTATACCGGGTCTGCCTTAATAATTCCTTCGCCTTGTTCAGTCGAAGATTCGTCAAATATTCCTGGATGCTGATCTTCATTTTTTCTTTGAATAAAATCCGGAGATAGTTGGGACTCAGATATACCCGCTCTGAAAGAGAGATAAGCGTAATCGGGTGACGGTAATCCTGATTTAGGATCGTGAGGATTTCGTTGATGATGTAATCATCTTTATTGCGTTTTTTTCGCTCCATGTACGAAGAGATGGAAGTGAAGATGTTGTTCGTATATTGGGTCACATCCGGGATGGTCTTGGCATTAAGAATATGCTCATAAATCTCCCTTTCTTCTTCCGCTATCCTCCCCAAGCTTTCGCCCGCACCTGCCAATTGCATGGCCAAATTGGAAATCAGCAGAATGAACAAGCTCTGGAAGCGAGCCCAGTTCCGGCGGGGATCCACGCGCATGACTTGGACTAGCCGGTCAAGATCCGCTTCACTATACTCGCCTTTCATTGCCGCATCGATCAGCTGCGCAATGGCAGCCTTAGGATCCTGCTGTTCCGTTTCCAATGCATCGCTATGGGGCTCCTGACACGCCGAAAAATGAACGAGCTGCCCATACCCCAGCTTGATTTTGCGGCTAGCGGCAACCCGCGATTGCCGATAAGCGTTGGGCAGCTCTTCCACATTCGCAACCAGATCACTGACGCCGATCGTAAACTTATAGTTGACGGTTTCGGACAACAATCGTATTTCCCGATCAATATCGTCGATGGTCCGCGCCCCTTCCTCCTCCCCTTTAACCAAGGAATGCAGAAGGACAATGATGCAATTGCCCGAACTCTTAAATACGTACACATGCTTTGGGCTGCAGGCGCTTTCAAGTTTGTGTAAAACCACTTGGAGAACATCGGAAAGCTGAAAAACATCCGTGTCGCCGTCAACATCTAGCTCGATTAGAGCCAGCTTGTACATCCCGACCATGTTTAACTGGAGATCGCGTGCCTGAACAATTAAAGACTTCATATCATGGGTGTTCTTCCCCGAAACAAGGAAGTCTTCGAGAAATCGGGATTGCAAATAACGAAGATTATCGTGAAATTGTTCGATGATTTTGTTATGTGCAATGCTCGTGAGCTTCTCGTCGATCAGAATGGAAGTCGTCTTTTTGATCACGCTTATTAATTCCTCTTGTTTAATCGGTTTGATCAAATAGTGATAGGCCCGAACCTCCATCGCTTCCTGAAGAAGACGCACATCCTCATGTCCGCTGGAAAATATGAATTTTGCATGAGGGCACAGCCTCATGATGTTTTTGGCCATCTCGATCCCGTTCATACCCGGCATCATCACGTCGCTGATGATGATATCAGGCATGAACGTTGTCGCTTTTTCCAAACCATCCAACCCGTTGAACGCCGCTTCCACCTGCCGGATGCCCATGATATCCCAATCAATGTAATGCTGCATGGCATTTCTCTCAAAATCGTTATCTTCCACAATCAGTAATTTCGCCATGGTTAACATACCTTTTCTTTGATCTTTTATTTGGTTCCCAATACGGGATTTCCGTCTAGCACCACTATAACGGAGGAAGATTAACGGGATATAAAGTAATTTTTTTCTAGGGGTAAAGTTGCGGTATGGGGTCTAACGACCGGTCTAAAATCGGACATGCAGATCCACCTTGCTCAATAACGATCGAATGCGCGAAAGCTCAAAATATTCGGCCGGCACTTCGCCTGCCCTATAACGGCGATCGCGATTAAAATATCCGAAGTACAGGTTTCTGAATATGCTTTGCAATTCATCCATTTCAAACAATTTCACTGTCTTAACGGTGCCCTCCACCTCGATATTCACTTCGGCGGCTACACTTATCTTGCTGGTTATCTCCTTGGAAAACGCAGTCTTATGCGGATCGTCATCGATCCAGAACCGTCCGTCCGCCGGTTCCCCATCCTTCATAACCTTCACGGTCAGATCGGATTTGAAGTCTCTGTTCACAAACGGTGTGTTTTTTATGTAAACCGGGTTTGCAATAGCAACATTACCAGCCGCATCATAACATTTTGCGAGGATGTAGCTATCCTGGCTGATAATCGTAATTTCATTCACTTCAATACGCTCCTCGTTTACGCTGTATTCCTTCCACACCTCGCCATTGACGATGAGTTGAACCTGATGCAGAGGCGCCTCACAGCATGGAAACGCTTCGATCCGAACGCGGAATTCCTCCCCCGCTTGATAGTTCAGCACCGCTCCCGGCAGTTGTCCGTTCACGCTCAAGAGGACGATTGGACCCGAGGATACGATGTTCCTTCCGGCTTTAACGGATGTACATAAGGCATCAATAGTGAAATCCTCCAAATAGGTATATGTTTTAAATTCGAGGTACTTCGTTTGATTCGTATCGAACGTATGGTCCGTCTCGGCCACTCCCGGCATAAAATACCCGTTGTTTAAGGCATCGTACCAAAGGCTTTGGTAATAGCGGTGATCGCGGTCATACCCCATGATCACCATCGCATCAATCGATTCCGCCAGTATTTCGAACCCCAATGTTGCCGCGATATTACTGATGAATTCCCCCTCATGAAACCACCAGCTTGTCGGATGCGCAGCAACCGCAACGGAATTCCGGCCTCGCTCTCTCCTGAGCGCTTCGTAGGGATAGGGGATCATGAATCTCGGCTCGTCTCCAATTTTCGTAAAAAGCCACGGATCCCATGCCCGATCATAATATTGGCTAAAAGGCGGCTTCTGGTCATAGTTCATTATAAACATGTGCCCATAACGGCATTTCACTATTTCGTTTCCGATGTCCAGAATAAAGCTATCGTTATTTGCGGCCGCGATTACATCAGAGAACCGTTCCCTATAGGAAACCTCGGCATTATAACAAACATCTATATCTTCTCTATGAGTTTCTTGATCATATGGCGAACCTGCGAAGAAGAAGTGATAATCTTCCCCTTTCATGACCGTAGAAGCATACTCTAGGTTGCCGGTTTGTACACTCAGACTTCTTGACACGTGAGAATGCGCATCAAAGGAATACAGTCCAAGCCGCTTCGTATCGATGATTTCCGTTAACACCGTCTCTAACACTACGTCATCTTGAGCCATCTGTATGTTTACCTTTACGGGCGAGAATAACTTCCCTTTCGTAATTTCAATCCCGTACTCTCCAGGCGCCAGTTCAAACACATATTCTCCGTTACAATAGACGGTTGCCTTGTTATTTTCTCGGGGCGTCTCGCTACAATTCGAAATCGCGTATACATGGATCCGGCAAAATATCGCTTCTTTTTTTTCATTGCATACCCGTGCCGTAAATTTCATCTCCATCCTCCCTATCACCATGAGTATTAAATCAAATGGGTCGGGTTATATATCCTGATCCATTGATCCTGCCTGTTTTGTTACATTATATTGCTGCATCAATTTAACTCACAATTCAAAATCCATCGATATTAATTGCAATAAATCATTCTTGTCTTTCTACCCGATGATATATTTCTACTTTTCTGATAGATAAAAACACTGTAAGCCGATGGTTCATTTCCTGCGCGTCCTGTTAAATCCAACTGTAATCCACGTTTACAAACAATCGCATTTCCCTTAACCAACCCTTAACACTAGCTTTCTATACTGAAATGAAGCTATTTCCTGCTAATCTACCAGACAAAGAGGAGAGAACCATGTTGTTGAAAAAACGATTCGCACTCTTGAGCTTGACCGCTATGTTCGTATTCAGCGGCTGCGGCACGAACGATGCCCCGGCAGCCAGCCAAGGCGCGCAGCCTGCGCCGAAGCAAGAGGCTCCGAAGGCTGAAGCCGCCGCCCCAATCTCCGGCAAGCTCTCCTTCTATACATCCCAGCCGGAGGACGATCTGACAAAGCTGATCGCCGCCTTCAATAAGAAATACCCGGATGTCAAAGTCGAGAGCTTCCGCTCCGGCACCGAAGAAGTCGTAGCCAAGCTGCAGGCCGAGAGCAAGGCCGGCAAAGTCCAGGCCGACGTGCTGCTGCTGGCCGACGCCGTTACGTTCGAAGGCCTGAAGAAGCAAAACCTGCTCGCTTCCTACAAATCGCCGGAGCTGGCCAAGATCCCGAAAGAACTGGCTGATGCAGACGGCGCATACACCGGCACTAAGGTGATGGCAACCGTGCTCGCGGTAAATACGTCGAAGGTCAAGACGCTTCCGACTTCCTGGAAGCTCCTGACAACAGCCGAAAGTAAAGACGCCGGCATTATGCCGAGCCCGCTGTATTCCGGCGCCGCCGCTTACAACGTAGGCGTGTTCACCCGCACGGACGGCTTCGGCTGGGACTTCCTCAAGAGCCTGAAGGCCAACAACATCTCCGTCGTCAAAGGGAACGGAGCCGTGCTGAACGCTGTAGCCAGCGGTGAAAAATCGTACGGCATGGTCGTCGACTACCTCGTCGCCCGCGAGAAAGCGAAGGGCTCCCCGGTTGAGCTGATTTATCCGACCGAGGGCGTTCCGGTCATTACGGAGCCGATCGCCATTATAAAGGGCACGGCGAACGAGAAAGCCGCGCAAGCATTCGTCGACTTCGTTCTTTCCGAGGACGGCCAGAAGCTCGCTTCCAGCATCGGTTATGCTCCGATCCGCGAAGGGGTAGCCGCACCGCAAGGTCTCAAAGGCGTCGGCCAATTCAAAGTGCTCTCCTCCGACATTTCCAAACTGGCAGAAGCCCGCGAAGCCGACAAGAAGCAATTCACCGAAGTCTTCGGACAATAAGAAGCGGAGCAGAGTGTAATGGCCGATTCCAAACAGCTTGAACTTATGCAGGAGGGACAAGGGGGCAACCCCTCCCTCCTTTCTTTTCCCCGGCGGCTCGTCAGGCTGGTTCTGTTCGGCCTGGCGCTAGCGGGGCTGTTCGTCTTCTTCGTTCTGCCCATCGCCAAGCTGGTCATCTTAAGTATCAGCGCACCCAGCAGCGCCGGACTTACCCTGTCCCATTACATCGAACTGCTGGGGCAGAAGCGGCTCTGGAAGACGCTGAACGATACGGCCATCATTGTCCTCGGCTCCTCCGCCGTCTCCATTGCGATCGGCGTCATGGCCGCCTGGCTGATGGCTTATTCCGATATTCGGCATAAGAAAATGCTGCATATGGCGATGCTGATTACGTTTATTTTGCCTTCGTATGTGCTGACGCTGTCCTGGTCGTCCTTCATGGGCACCCAGGGGCTTGCCGCTTCCGTGCTGCATCTGTTCGATCCGGCCGCCAAGCCGTGGAGCATGTACAGCTACGGCGGCATTATTTTCGTCATGGGGATTCATCATTTCCCGCTCGTTTACCTGTTTACCGTCGATGTATTGAAGAAAATCCCGCGCGATCTGGAATGGGCTTCACGGGCCGGCGGCGCGGGCAAATGGAAGACGTTCCGGCTCGTCACGCTGCCGCTTGCGCTGCCCGGCTTAACCGCGGGCGGTCTGATCGCGTTCCTGGCTTCGCTCGACAATTTCGGGATTCCGGCCTTCCTCGGCATTCCGAAGAACATTTCCGTGCTGAGCACGCTCATCTATGAAGAAATTATCGGCTTCGGTCCGACCGCCTTCGCGCGGGGAGCCGCCTTATCCGTCATCTTGGGCATAATCGCCGTAGCCGGCACGCTTCTTCAGTGGTTATCGGTACGAAAAATCAGAACGGCAGATACTGTCGTCGAGGGCGACAGCCCCCGCTACTCGCTCGGCAAGCATCGGGGATGGATCACGGCCGCCGTATGGGCGTTTCTCGCCCTCATCACGGTCGTTCCGCTCTTCTCGATGATCGCCATCTCGCTCAAGCGGGCGTACGGGCTTCCGTTCCGGCCGGCCAATCTGACGTTTTCCAACTATAGCTATATTTTGTTCGAGAACCCGAAGGTGTGGCAGTCGATCCAGAATAGTCTGCAGCTGTCTCTCGTTACGGTGCTCGTTTGCCTCGTGCTGGGCTCGCTGCTCGCCTATTTCCGCGTACGGAAGCCGTCCTGGCTGACCAAATCGGCCGAGCTCGCCGTAGCGCTTCCCTACACCTTGCCGGGAATCGTGTTCGCCTTATCGATGATCTTCGTCTGGATGGAGCCGATTCCCGGCTGGAATCCGGGCGTTTACGGCACCGTACGCATTCTGTTCATCGCCTATGTATGCCGCTTTCTGATTTTGCAGGTGCGGGCCGGCATTACCTCCTTCATGCAAATCGATCCGTCGATGGAGGAGGCCGCCCATATATTCGGTGCGGGGTTTTGGCGCAAGTGGTTTACCGTTCTGCTGCCGCTTCTGCTGCCGGGCCTCCTGAGCGGGGCGTTCCTCGTCTTCCTGACGGCGCTTACGGAGCTGACGGTATCCGCCTTGCTCTGGGCCAGCGGCTCGCAAACGATCGGCATCACGATCTTCAGCTTCGAGCAGGCGGGCAGCACGTTGTATTCCACCGCCCTCTCCAGCCTGATCGTGCTTGTCGTCCTGGCCGGCATGGGGGCTCTTGCGTTGATCCAACAGTTGTCGGCCAAGAAGGGAGTTCAACAGCTATGAGTATTCAACTCACCGGAGTCAGCAAAGCCTTCGGAAAATTCCAAGCGATTGAATCGCTCAGCTTATCGATCCAATCCGGCGAATTCGTCGCCATTCTCGGCCCATCGGGCTGCGGCAAAACGACGCTGCTGCGCATGCTCGCCGGCTTCGAGCAGCCGACGACGGGCGAAATTGCGATGAACGGTACCGTCGTCGCGAAGCCCGGCTTCAGCCTCCCGCCGGAGAAGCGGCGGATCGGCATGGTGTTCCAGGCGTTTGCCCTCTGGCCGCATATGAACGTCGCCGAGCATGTCCGGTTTCCGATACGCCATCACAAGGAAACGCCTGCCCGGGTCCGCGCGAACGAGCAGGAGCGGATCGCCGGCGTCCTGCAGATGGTCGGCCTGTCGCAGCACGGCACGCGCATGCCGCATGAGCTGTCCGGCGGGCAGAAGCAGCGCGTCGCCATCGCGCGGGCGATCGCCGCCGAGCCTTCCCTGCTGCTCATGGACGAACCTCTCAGCAGTTTGGATGCGATGCTTCGCATGGAGATGCGCCGCGAAATTCAGGCGATCCACCGGCAGACGGGGACGGCCATCGTCTATGTCACGCATGATCAGGGCGAGGCGCTCGCTATGGCGGACCGGATCGTCGTCATGAAGGACGGCCGCATCGAGCAAATCGGTACGCCGCAGGACATTTACTTGCGCCCGCAGACAGAATTCGTCGCCAGGTTCGTTTCGAAGGCGAATTTGGTGAGGGGGCGATGGGAGCGGAATCATTTTACCCCGATTGGCGGGGATGGAACGGTGCGATGGAATGGCGAGCGGGTCGCGGATTATTTCAAAGAAGCCGGCATGTATCCGGTTCGTCCGGATCAGTTCCAGCTCGGCGCTCCCGGCCGGGCCCGCGGACTGCGGGGCGAGGTGAGGAACGTGCAGTTCCAGGGTAAGGAGTTCCATTACCATGTCCACTGCGCGGACGGCCTATTGGAAATCAGTTCTCCGCTGCAGTTTCAGCTGAACGACGAAGTCTCGATGACCTTAGCGGGGGGCGAGGAAGACTGAGGATGGACGAAGGGAGCCCTAAGCATCGCTGCTTCGGGCTCTTTATGGTCCAATCATACGAGAAACCTCCACATCCACGCTTAGCATGGAGATGGAGGTTCCCGGCAGGTGACAGCTAGTGTCCACGATGCTTTTCTTTGGCTTTCCGTTCCTTTAACAGCCTGATATGCGCCTTCTTCTCTTCGCGCTGCTGCTTCGAGTCTGCTCGCTTCTCCAGCTTGCGCTTTTCGTACTCGAGCTTCATAGCGTCCTGCGCGTGAGATGAAATGCCTTTCCTGCTCATTTCCAAAGCCGCCTGCCTGGCCAATCGCTTCGGATTCACCCGCTTGGTCTCGGGAAGCATAACCGCAACCTCTTGAGTCAGTCCGCTTACCAGCTGCATCATATGCTTGCGGATAAACTCCAGTACTTCCTCATCGTGAGGCTCCGGGCCAAAAACAAATTTGGCGGCCTTCAGCTTGCCTTGGTCTTGTGCTTCAACGACTCCAACCCAGTACTGACCATCATGATAAACCGTGAGCTTCATTGCCTAACGTCCCCCTCATTGTAAAACGAAACGATGGACATCCCGAGGGGGGAAGGTTACTGACATGGCGGTCTTAGAATAGGCCATGCGCCTGGACTACCAACCAGGCCGTGTTTTTTCGTTTCATTCAAGACCGATTATATTTCCATATTCATGAAATCGCAAGTCGGCCTTAGTCCAAAATCAATCCTCCGCAAACAACCGAACGCCCCGTTCCTCTACAAAACGCACCGCCTCCTGAAGCCGCTCGGGGCGGAACCCGAACAGCTTCTGCATCATCGCCATCCAATCCGCTTGTCGCGAGTACTCATGGACTTCGGTGCTCTTGTCGGTTTTGATGAAGAGCTTCTGATTGACCACCGAGTACGCGGCCTCCTGGTTGAACAACGTCGCTACGATGCGCCGCATAAAAGGGTTGTCCTCCTCATCCCGCAAAGAGTGCGTAATCGCCTCGCCAAAGCTCTCGATCGTTACGGGCGTCCACTCGATGATTTTCGTTACGAAGCTCTGCCCGTTCACCCTGCGGTCGATCATATAGCGGCCCGTTTCGATCCGGGTAATCTCCACATCCTCCCCGCGGCGGGAAAACCGGGGCTGCTCTTCCGGATCCAGCGGTTCGAAGAGCGGCGCTCCGTACCCCACATCGACATAATAAGACTTGCCCTCGACGCTTACCTTGTTCGCCAGATGCATATTGCCGTTCACGGCGCGGACGGTTTCGACAGCGAAGCCTAACGATTTCAACAATTCCCCGAAATGGACGTTTAGAATGTAGCAGTTCCCGCCAACGCCTTCATTTTCATGATGGCCCAGGAACGTCGCCGTATCGGGAAGCCACTGCAAGCCGCTCCGCGCCCGATTCGAGTAGTAATGAAATTTGCTCAAATTTTCGAACGGGAATCGATGCAAGTGGCGTTTGATCAAGAAGCGCAAGTACTCCATGGCAGGCTCTCGAACGTCTGCCTGGAGGGCGGACAAATAGCGGGCTTGCAGAGCACGGTCGTTAGTGTAAAATCTCCGTGGGTGTAGGAATTGGAAAAAGCGGATATAGAAAAAGAGCTT
>NZ_JBHLWN010000079.1:0-35280 GCF_042432825.1 Paenibacillus chartarius
GTTGTTGATCCGCTCCTGGATGATCGCCACCGCATTCTTATGCGCTTTCGAAATTCAGGATGACAAGAACGCTCGGGTCCGTCAGACCTTCCGGCAGCGTTTCCCCATCGTCAAGCTTTATGTTCAAATGCACATCCACCCATTGTCCCCTGCGTTCAACGCTTCTACAGCTTAACGTAAAGGACTGGGCGTCATAACGCTCTTCCCCGTATTTGCGCATGCTACTCTCTCCTTGTGTTGTTGGCATGACTTCTCCTCTTCACCATGATAAAATATTTAGGCAAACGAGGAAAGGAGTACCCCCGATGAGCAAAGCTGCGATTTTTCAAACGATAGATGCCAACGCGGAGCGGTTTAAGACGATTTCGCGTTTTATCGGCGACAACCCTGAGCTCGGTCACGAGGAAGTACTCGCCAGCGGCAAGCTGACCGCAGAGCTGGAATCGCATGGCTTCCGCGTCGAGCGCGGCCCGCTGGACATCCCGACGGCGTTCATCGCCGAATACGATTCCGGCAAACCCGGCCCGACGATCGCCTATTTGGCGGAGTACGACGCGCTGCCCGAGCTCGGCCATGCTTGCGGACACCACCTCATCTGCATGATGAGCGTCGGCGCCGCGGTTGGCTTGAAGTCGGTTATCGATGCGACAGGCGGCAAAATACGCGTCTACGGCACGCCGGCCGAGGAGACGAAGGGTGCCAAGGTGCCGATGGCTGCTGCCGGACTGTTCGACGATGTCGATGTGGCGATGATGACCCATCCTTTCTACACCTACGAGCGGTCGGGCCAATCGCTGGCAATGGATGCGCTGCAGTTCGAATACACGGGAAAAGCCGCACACGCCGCAGCAAGCCCGCACGAAGGCATTAATGCGCTCGATGCGGTGCTGCTGCTGTTCAACTCGATCAACGCGCTGCGGCAGCAGCTCGAGAGTCACGTCCGGATTCACGGAATCATTACGGAAGGCGGCAAGGCGGCCAATATTATTCCTGATTACGCCGTCGCCCAGTTCTATGTCCGCTCCGCCTCGCGCAAGCATACGGACGAAGTCGTCCGCAAGGTGCTCCGCTGCGCCGAAGGCGCCGCGCTGCAAACCGGCTGCACGCTGAAGACGTCGAACTATGAATACTCGTACGACGAGCTGAACACGAACGAAACGCTGTCCGAAGCGTTCAACCGCAATTTGTTTGCGCTCGGCGTATCTCCGGAGCAGATGGAAACCGGCAAAGACCACGGCTCGCTCGATCTCGGCAACGTCTCGCTCCGCTGTCCGGCCATTCACCCGTACATCCGGGTCGTGGACCGCAAGCTACTACTGCATACGAAGGAGTTCCGCGACGCGGCGATGCAGGATATGGCGCTGGACGGCATGATCCTTGCGGCGAAGACGCTGGCCGCAACCGGATATGATGTGCTGACGGATGCAGGTCTACTGCAGGAGATCAAGGATGAGTTCGCACAGTCGAATCGATAACGCAAAGAAGACCGTACCTGACCGGCGGGCAGCCGGCCTAGGACGGTCTTTGTTTGTGCATGTAGCATTACACGGAAACCGCATCATGTGCGTTTGTACGCTTTGAAGCAATGCTCATCTTGACGCTCAAGCCGTTAGCCTGCTTTACCGCCGCCAGCTTGGCCGCCTTCCGCTGCTCGCAGGCCGGCATTGCCGGCAGACCGTTCATCCCGGCCAGTTCCAACAACGCTAGCTTCGCCGCCTCGGCAGCGGCCTGTTCCTCTTCCAGCCAGCACAATGCGATCGTATAGCAGTAGCTTTCGTATGTTCTCAGGACGTCCACGATGCTGCTCTTCGCCGAGATCGGCACTTTGTGGTTCAGAGCCGCATTCATCGGAGCTCCATATTATAGACGGCCAGCTTGCTAAGCAAATCTGAAGTGTCTCGGAACGGCTCCTTCACCCCGATGCTCCCCTCGTATTTGATACTGCCGGATGCCGCTTCGTAAACGACAAGTTTCGGAGGCATACGGCTTTCCATCTCCGCCGGGAAGAGCTTATAGATGTGCCCGTCTTTCAAGCGAATTTGCCCATCCGCTGGACCAATCGATATATCCCGGGAAACGGTTGTGCCTGCGGTAATATCGTACCGAACGGCAGTCAGCGTTTGCCCGGCATCCTTCAGGATTGTAATCGCAGTGCCCTCAACCTCAAAGAAAAATGAGCCGTTTCCTTTCACGAAATCTTCGATTTCTTTGTTCCGGATCTTGATTTCCTCGCCGGTTTGAATATCGTAGACGAGCAATCGTCCGCCGGATTTCTCTCTCTGCTTCGAGCCATCTGCCTTCTGAATCATTTTCATTTCAACCAGGTATATCGCAGTGATAGGACTTGAGCCGAATTCTTTGGAAGATGGTAACCATTGAAAATTCGTATCTAGATCGTCGTTTCCGTTCGGTACAGTAGTAAGCGTCTTATCGGACGGCGTTTGCTTGTCATTCATACTTAACGTATAAAGATGGAACCCTATCGCATCGTTTCTCGATTGATTTAGCGTGAGCACCTTCAACTCGCTGCCGATCACTTGTACATCATGGACAGAGATACTGTGATTTTGTTCGCTTCCCGGAATATCGACTTGATAAGACGTCGTTTGATTTTTCTTTTTGTCCCAGACATTCACATCAAACCGAAAGCTTGCTTGAATGTCGTCCCGAATGGATTTAGCGCTAACATAGGCAAGATACCCGTCGTCTTCAAAGAACGAATTGACTTCCCGCTTGCCCCTCATAAATTGCGGGTATCGCTCAAACAACGACTTCAGCTCTGGAAACGGATATCTGAAGCTGCTGTCGAAACTTTCAATCATCGGTTGATCGCGACGATACTTGCTGCCGCTGAAGTTGATTTCGACCGATTCATGGTACGTTCTTCCCCCGTATTCTCCGGTCAGCACGACATTTTGCACGAGCTGTGGATCGCCGGAACGGAGCTGCAGCGTAAAGTCGGGCGGACGATTCACCGCCGCTTGCACATAAAATGAACTTATACCGCTACATACCAGTAGCAAAAGTACAATGATTATCCAATATCGCTTCATTCGGCCGCACTCCCTACACCGTAACTTTGTTCTTGAGCAAATACGAGCTGAGGGCAAGGGAACAACCCGCAATCAGGATTCCAGCCCCCACCAATAGCCAAAACACTTCATGATCATACAAGTAATACCGGTAAAAGGTTTCGGAAGCAATCAACGGCATGAGGAAAAGGACAATTGAAGCTACGACATAAGCCACTCCTGCAATGGCCCCTTTCCAACGGTAACTGCGTTCCAGCATGATACCCGTAAACACGACGATAACAAAGGCTAGTCCGGCGGCGTAGTACAGCAATAGCTGACCCAATCGATTCGGGACCAGGATTTGAAGCAGCGTATGAGACGAAAATACTTCGACGATGTTGAACGTCTCCCGCAGCTCCGCAGGCATGATAGTATTAAATACAGTTAATTGCAGCGGAACGACCAGCAGCTCGAAACCGACCAATCCTAATGTCAGCAGCATAATCGTGCTCAGCTTGGCGGCAAATACATTCATGCGAGACGTTGGAATCATCAGCAGACGGTAAACGAACATATTTTTGCCGACCCAGTCTCGATACCAAATAAACAGCGTGTAGATCAGCAGCACCGCAGCGCATATGGCTATCGGACCGCTAAAGAAAAAACCACTCGAATAATGAATAAAATTTGCAGCCCCATAGTCAGCGACATACTGGCCGGCCGAAATGCCTTCACGCAGCACGGCTTCTTGAAATCTGGATTTGTACGATATGGCATACTCCATCACTCCGGCGACTTGCAGCAGCAGCGTCAATACAAGCAGCGCCCCATACCAATACCGGATTCGGTGCAGTTCAAAGTGAAACAGCTTCACAAAACGATTCATCCGCGGTACACCTCTCTCATTACGTCTACAACGGATTTGCCTTCAGACTCCCGCAGCTCCTCCGTATCGAATTCCTTGAGCACCGCGCCGTGATCCAGCAAAACCGCCTTGTCGATCAAATGCTCGACATCATGAATTTCATGAGTGGTAAGCAGCACGCCCCGGTCTTCGACAAGATGGCTCGTGAACACGTCCGCAATCTGCTCTCTGCTGAACATATCGATCCCGGAGAACGGTTCATCCATGAGCAAATAGTCGACATCAAGCGCAAGTCCGAGCAGCATATTCGCTTTGGCCGCATTTCCCTTCGACAGATTCGCGATACGGTCGGTCCGATTCAGCCTGAAGAACTTCAGCAGCTCTTCAGCACGCTGTTCATTCCAGGCCGAGTAGAAATCTTTCATAAACGTCAACGCTTCGCCGATCTTCATCTGCGGCGGCATCGTAATCGTATCCGGGATAAAGGCAACCTTCTCATACGTGCTTTTCCCTACAGGCTGCCCGTCGACCAGGATGTGGCCGCTTTGAATCGGAGTTAGATTCATAATTGCTTTCATGACCGTCGATTTCCCGACGCCGTTAATGCCGATTAAACAGGTGATGCGTCCTTTTTCCGCCGTAAAACTAACGTTGTTAAGCACCTTCTTGCGGCCGTATGTTTTCGTTACCGATTTTAACTCGATCATGTCGTTATCCCCCTACTCCTTGGACCGCTCCGCAAGATATGCGTCCTTCACGATATGCAGCAGCTCGTCTACAGGCACATCAATCGTCTTAATTGAAGAGACAAACGTCTGCACCGCCTCCAGGATCAGCTCTTCGCGAATTGAGCTCAGTACTCGCTCATCCGTTGTAATACGGCTCGGGGAATTGCCTTCTGTACGTATCAAACCTTGCTCCTCCATTTCTTTATAAGCCTTCTGCGCGGTGTTCGGATTAATCTGGAGCGTAGCCGCGAGCTCCCGCCGCGACGGGATTTCTTGTCCCGCCTGCAGCCTGCCGGTCGCAATCTCCTGCTTGAAATGCCGGACTACCTGCAGATACACTGGATCTCGATTATTGAAGATCACCTTCATCTGCCCATCTCCCAGTCTGGTTTGGAAGTGTGTGTACTAAGTAGTACATACACTGTGTATGTACTACGTGGTTCATACACCTGATATGTGTACTATACGACTAATACACATTGGCTGTCAACACCCTCATATAGCTTCGGAGTTTTCATCGCCACGGAAACTTTTTTGAAAAGCATCCATACTCACAACAAATACCCAGCCCGCAAACAGAAATAAAATCAAGTGAATACACGCTATAATCAAAAACAAAGTTCTTCCCATGCCTGCAAGTGTCCACCAAAATAGCGGCGGAAACTGTATGGCTATCATCGCTATGGAAATAATAAGAATGATACATATGGCACTTAATCTAAGCGCTCGCTTATTTACGATAGCTAAAAATCCTAGCAAGATTAATGAAACGCCTATAAGAAAACTAACCTTAGCCCATAGACTAACATAGTAAGACTGAGAGCCCTCTTCGTGGCCTAAAAAAGAAAAACTAAACACACGGTTTCTGTAGCAAATGGATATACCAAGTGACAACACACCGGCAGAACAAGTATTTAGCAACATTTTCACATTATCTTTCATAAAGTCCATATTCCTCCTCCCTTCCCTGCTTATTATAGAGCAAATTAAACCAAAATTTCGAAAGCTTATATTGTCGGGGTGCGCATCCGAAGCAACCGTCTTATAGGGCTGTAAAATCAAGGCGATTTGCTAGTCGACTCATCCGGTTCGTACTCCATTGCCCGCGTTCACGTCCACCGTTCTCAGGACGGCTTCCCCCGCTCCGTCGAACGAATAAACAGCCACACCCCAGCCAGCAAAATGACTCCGGCCAATGCCTGCAGCCCGGTAATCTTCTCGCCGAGCAATAAGGCGGCCAGCAAAGCGGCTCCAAGCGGCTCTCCAAGCACCGTCATCGATACTGAAGTCGCCCTCATGTATTGGAGCAGCAAATTAAAAATGTAATGCCCCAGCAATGTAGGGACCGCCGCCATCAGCAGGAAAATCCCCCATTCCTTCGGCTCGTAGTCAAATAACGGGTACCCGATAAGAACGTTATATACGAGCAGAACGCCGGCCGCAGCGGCAAATACCGCGTAGCTGTATGTGTAGGCGGAGACGTGGCGGCGCAAGCTCTTGCCAAGAAGCATATGAACGGCGACCGCGGCCGCCCCCAACAAAGAAAGGATATCCCCTTTCAGCGCCTCGCCCGAGTAGCGGAAATCGCCCCAGCCGATCAGCGCCGCTCCGACCGTAGCGATGATCATGCCCAGCACGGCGCCTCCAGCCGTTCGTTGCCGGAATACGAAGAACGAACCGAGCATGACGAAGATCGGCTCCAGCGTCAATAATGCCGTTGACGAGGCGACGCTCGTGTAGCGCAGCGATTCCATCCAGAGCAGGAAGTGCAGGCCAAGGAACGCTCCCGATACGACGAGCTGCAGGCAGGCGCGAAGCGGCAAGCTCTTCCATTCGCTGCGGCGCTTCCACAGCCACGGAGCCAGAAACAAGCAAGTCAGCAGCAGACGGTTCATGGCGATGACGGCGGCAGGCGCCTGCGACCACTTGACGAATATCGCCGAGAACGAAATGGCGATGACGCCGATGGCAAGCAGCAGCGGGATAGGGAGGACAGATTTCGAATTTGCAGGCAGCAGGATTGATGTTGAAGTGTTTTCGCTCATGTTATCTCCTTGATGTTGAGTAAAGTAAATAACCCGCATCGCCGCCATATTCAGGCGGGTGCGGGCTGCTTTAGCCGAATCGAGCGATTAGTCCAGTACAGCGGTCATATGCTTTGCTGTAACCGACCAATGCGATGTATTCCAATACGCGCCTTTGTCTTTCACATACAGGATTTGCGGCGACTCGTGCTTCACTTTCAAGTCCTCGGCAATTCGGTTCGAGACCGGACGCGACTCGATCACTTTCACCAAATAATAGCTGACATTCCCGTTCGGATTGCCGCTCAAATACTGCTCGTACTCGTCCAGAGCGCTGGCGCTGACCGGACACGTTGTGCTGTGCTTCAGGATCACGGCCGGCTGCTCGCCGGAATTTTCCAAGATGTCATTCCATTCCTCAAGCTTCGTAATTTCTTTCCACTGGGTCATGCCGGGTTCCTCCTCCAAGAACGATAATCTTCTTTTCTCTGTTGTATCACATTTCGTCCCTTTCGGCAAAGCGGCCGTATCAATTATTCGGTGTTCTTTAAAAAATCGGGCCGGCGGCGCATGCAAGTACCCTCATCGCGGACATATCCGTACTGCTCGTACAGGCTGTGCGCATCCTTTGTGGCCAGTGTACCGGTTAAATTACGCAGCTCGTCGGATTCGATGATTGTTTCGATGAAAATTTTGCCTAGTCCGCGTCCTCTGTACGCTTCGTCAATAAATACGTCGCATAACCAGTACATCGTCGCGAAATCTGTAATCACTCTTGCGAACCCGATCTGGCGGCCGCTATCGTACAGTCCGATGCAGTGGGAACCGCGGATGGAAGCTTCAATCGTCGCCCGCTTCCGCTTGTCGGCCCAGTAGCTTCGACCGAGGAAGCCGACGATCACATCGATATCGAGCAAGCTTTTATCGTCACTAATCAAAAACTGATCGTACTGCTTATAGATCATCACGGTCCCCTCCCAGTTGTATGTTCTTGCAAGCTTCAAACGGATCGTGCTTCGCCTTGGCGTCTCCCAAGGTGGTTAAAGGACCATTCGACCGCGAGCATCAAGTGGTAAAATAACACCGAAGCCGTGCTTCCTGCCAGCAAGACGGGCTCCATATCTCCCCAGCCGCCCGGGGCGGCCATCACCAGCAAGACGAGTGTCATCACGAAGCAGCCTCCGACGGCGTAAATGGCGATGCCTGCCATATATTTCTGCCACGCGGGAAAGGAATAATGAGCAAGAAACATATCGGCCAAATAGGAGTAGGCGATTCCTGCAGACATATAGATGGGCAGCGTATATAACAGAAAAAAGGGAACCGGCAGCAGGAAGTCAATGATTCCCCCCTCTACTTTCGTCCAGTATAAGCCCGATAGCGCCGATAAGATAAAGGACAGTAAGACACTGGACACGATCGCAGTAATCGCCTTTCGCAACAACCGTTCCATTCTTATTTAGCTCCCTTCCGTCAGCATGAGCTGCCGCAAATACGCCGTCACCTTCATGTCGTCAGTCAGCGGATACTCGTACCCGAGCCGCTTCCCAAGCTCCTTCCCCGCCGCTCTCGTCAGCTTGCCGACCTCCATAATGGCCGCCCAATTGTGCTTCGTGTCCGCGTCGGCATACGTTGCCACGTAGACCTGCCACAGCTCTTCGGGCAAATATTGCCGCAGCCAGCGGCCGGCTTTGCCGACATTGACCTGCCAGTCGGCGCGGGAGCCGATGTGCCAGGACAGCAGACGCACCAATGCATCTCTTACAACCGTATCGAGCATGAATTTGGCGTAGGGCAGCTCCTGACGGCACAGTCCCTTCGCCGCGTTCGTAAGGCACCACCATATTTCGTTGATCGTTTTATCGTATTCGGAGCGGGATGGCCGGCGGGTTACGTAGGAGCTGTCGCTTGGCTCGGGCAGTACGGGAATCGCGCCGTCCTTATCGAGCAGCACCTTCGTCAAGCTGTCGTCAAGGTAACTATCGATCGCGTCGGCATAACGATAGCTCAAATCGATCCGGACGCCGTCCTCGAACAGCATCAGGAAAATCGGCCATGGCCGGGTTAGCTCGTCGATTATATTTTGCTGCATCATGATCAGTTCCCCGAACCGCCGAATCCAGCTCTGGTCTAGGAGGAACCGGGACGGATCAGTAACGGCGAAGATGACGTCGTAATCGGTAAACCGATCGTGGGTCAAGTTCGGGTTGACCCGCGAGCCGTTCAGCAATACCGCTCGGACGGAATCGTCTTCGCGGGCGAAGTCCAGCAGCAGGCTCAGCACCTCTCGTTCGTTTCGCATGGTTTGGATACACCTCTTTTCTATCGTAAACCTTCACACAGCTTCTTCCCGTCCAAGGTGTACAAGTCCGGCAGACGTTCGTACGGATCGCCTTCCGGACGAAGAAGCCGAGCGAATGCGGGTTCTGTTTTGACGATCCTTTTTTTTGGATATTACTTACAATATCGTATCACAAATGCCACGCCGCCGGACAGCAATTTCAGCAAAATAATACGGCTCCAACCGCATCGGACCTATCCGACGGCGGGCTGGAGCCATGCTGACGAAGCCTTCAAATATACTGCAGTGACAAGTTGTCGCGATGACGCATCCGGTAAGCGACGAATTGATCCTTCCTGTCAAACTGGAAGTAAAAATTGTACTTGTGCAAAAATCGCATCGGCTGGCCGGGCGGCTCACCGAACGCATGCCCCGGATGCACCCGGACATCGGTGCGGACCAAGGACTTGATCCGCTGCACACTGTCGTACAGCGCCCCGGCATCCGACCCGCGATCCGTGCAGAGGCCGCAGCCTTCGATAAAGATCGTATCTCCGGTCAACAAATCGCCGGCAAGCAGAAAACAAGAGCTTCCATACGTATGACCGGGCGTGACCAAGCAAGTTATCGTTGTTTCTCCTAGCGTCAAACGCTGCCCGTCATCGAACGGCTGGAGTCCTGTACAGCTGTAGGCGTAATAGTCAATTTCCTTTCGAGACATACGTACTTCCGGTGCATACCGCTCGGCCAGCCGGTGAACCAGCTGTACATGATCGTCGTGCGAATGTGTGAGCAAAATCAGCTTCAGCTCGGCCCGAAGCTCCCCCAGCTTGCCGGCAATCGCTTCGTAATCCGCAGCGGGATCGACGACGGCGGCTTGACGGGAAGCCCGGTCAACGATCACATAGCAATAATTCACAAGCTTTCCGGAGACGACTCGCAAAGTGTGCAGCTCGTAGGTGCTGGCGATCATTGGTTACCGAACCTCCTTGGATGAACGGGATTTGCGCCAAAACCACAGCAGAAGCAATACGCCCGCCAATCCGGCGACGATCGGAACATAGGGGATTTTCAAAGCTCCGGCACTATGGTTAGCCGCATCATGCCCATGATGACCATGCCCGCCTTCCGGAACGGCCATAGCCTCCCTGCTGAACTGCCCTTGCTCCAGCTTCAGAATGATCATCTCCGGCCGGCCGGAGGCTTCCCCCGCCATCCATGTCTCCGACAGCGTTTTCCCCTGCCACTGCTTCAGGTCTGTCGGGCCGTACAACGCTTTCGGATGCTCGCTGAGCTTATATTCCTTACCCCCGACCACGATCGTATACGAAGCATAAGCCGCTGCGCCTTCGCCCACGATGTTCTCGATGACGCGCTCGATCGTGCCGGACGGCCCTTGAACATATCCAAGCCGCTGGACCAAGCTCCCGGCGGCAGCCGGCTGCTGTACGGCGCTCCGCAAATACGTCGCAAATTGCTCGCGGGTCAGCTTGGCGTCGGATTGGTCCGCCGCTTCGCGGCCGTCCAGATACGCGCGGTTCACATCCGCATAAGTGGCGTCACCCTCCAGCGAAGTCACGAGTCCGCTGCGCAGCGCCTCCGCTCGCACTTGCTCCGGCTGCTTCCCGTCGCCGCCGAAGCCTTTGAAGGTGCCCGCCCAGTACGCCAAATCCGCCTTCTGCAAAGGGGCTAACGGACGAAACAGCTTGGCTCCCGGTTCCGCCGCAATCAGACCCATGCCGCGCAAATATACGATATCTTCAAGCGCCCGGGACGTTTCGATATCGTCATAGAGCGTTTTTTCATTTTCAACGTGAGCGAATGCAGCTGTGGAAGTCTGTACGAACAATAGCAGGATGGCAATGAACACAATTCTCCGCAACACGCTTGCAATCTCCTCTCTACTCTTTCAAATATTCGACCGGCTGAATGATGATGGAACCGTTGGACAGCTCCACGATAAAATCTCCTCCGGCCGCCCGCAGCATGGCGTAATCGAGCTTAAACCCGGACAACCGCTTCAGTACGGTGTCCGGCACGGCAAAGCCGTTCAGGAAGCCGGCCTCCCACTGCAGCGCTATGGCGCTGTCGGACTTGCTTACGGTGCCAATCAGCAAGAGATCGGCCGGGCCCCGCTGCAGATGCACATACGCATGATCCGTCAAAAAATAATACGTCAGCGGACTTTGTTCATTTAACAGCCGGTCTTCCAGCGTGTAAGGAGAAACCTCCGTCTTGCGCGTAATGAACCGGTACGGATCGTTCTGCAGCCGCTCGCCGTCCTCCCGCAGCTCTCGCAAATACCCGATGTTCTGCGTCCATATTTCATCAAGCCGATGGGTGAGCGGATCGATCTCCTTGTCCTCTGTCATGAGATCACTAATCCACTCGCTTATGCTTAAGTAATCCACTGCGTTTTTACGGGTCCCGCCCATTGCTTCGGCCTCTTGCACCGTTCTGTCGCGGGCCGCCAGGTGGCCTTGGATCGTTTCCAGCAGCCTGCTGTGGAGAGATAGCGAGCTGCGGATCGCTTGAACCGGCGCATATTCGGCGTACAGCCGCTCCAGATCCGTCAGATCCCCCTCCACCTCCCGCTCCAGCAGCCGTACGCCGGCCATAGCATCGACCACATCATCGCCTTGCAATATGAACGGAACATACGTGTCCATTCCGATCGCTTGATACAGGCCGAGCTTGTCCTTGGCCGACTTTGCCTTGGCATCGAATTCCTGCTGCATCCCTTGCAGCTGAGGGCTTAAACGCTCCATCTCCGCCCTGCTTTCGGCAAGATCGGCAAGCAGACGCTCGGTGGCGCCGGGATCGTCTTTCCCGGCCAAATAATCGCCGAATACGCCGCTGACGTGGGCGTACGCAGCCGGAGCCGCAAGCATCGCGAACACAACAATAACCGCAGGCAGCATAATACCTCGCTTAGTCATGCAGCCACCGCCTTGTCGCCGCCCAGCTGCCGAGCAGCCCGATCAGCATGCCCGCCAGAACGATGCCGGCCGACGTCAGCTCAACCCTGCCCTGCTGAAAGCTGAACACGGAGCCGAAGGAGCCGGCCAGACGGGTGTACCCGTAATAATAAGCGGCGTACACGCCGAGACTCGCCACAATGCCGCCCAGCAAACCGAGCAAAGCTCCTTCGAACAAAAACTGTCCGCGCACATGAGCATCCTTCGCTCCGAGCAGCAGCTTCACGCGAATTTCTTTTTGCCGCCGATACATCGCCAGCTGGATCGCGATGGTCACCGTCGCTACAGTTACGAGCAGAAGCACGAGCAGCAGCAGTGCTCCGAATCGTTCGAAGCGGGACGACCAGGACAGGACGGCTTCGGCATACTTCTGGGCGAATACGACTTCGGACACACCGTTCATCCCTGCCAGTTCAGCGGCGATCAGCGGCGCATGGCCGCGGTTCGCAAGCTCGATTGTGATCATATCCGGCAAATGATTTTGATCCTGGAAGACGCGGAACAAATGCTCCTTCCCGGCGAAGAACTGCTGCAGCTTGGCGAGGGAATCCGATTTCGTCTCCAGTTCCGCCTGCTTGACCCACGATTTGGTGCTTAGCAGCTCCTTCATTTGCGCGGCAGGGGCGGACGGCTCCAGCAGCAGCTTGATTTTGACTTGCGATTCGAGATACGATATCGCATCCTGCATCGAGCCGCGCAGCAGCAGGAGCAGCCCCGCCGTCGTCAGCGTAATGCAGATCAGCAGCACGGCGGCCAGCGAGGCGCCCGGATTGCGCCGGATTCCGTCACGGGCATCACGAATGTAGTAATGTACCAGTGTCCGGTTCATGCGCATGCAGGCATCCTCCCTTCATGAACAGCGTACGCGCCGGAAACGATCGGACGAGCTCGCTGGAGTGGGTGACCATCAGGATCGTCGTACCCTCGCTTTCGTTAAGATCCCGCAGCAGCTGCAGGATGCGTTCGGCGTTGTCCGGGTCCAGATTGCCGGTCGGCTCGTCAGCCAGCAGCACCGCAGGGCCGTTTAGCAGCGCCCGGGCGATGGCCACACGCTGCTGCTCTCCGCCCGACAGCTGCTGCGGGAACATTTCTTCTTTACCGGCCAATCCGACTTTACTTAGGCACGCTCGCGACTCTGTCCGCACCGTCGCCGGCGGCTTGCCTTGCACTTCGCCGGCGAGAGAAACATTTTCCAATACCGTCTTTCGTTCGATCAGCTCATAACTCTGGTGGATGGTCGCCACTTTGCGCCGCACCTCGTGCCGGGCCATTCGCTTGAGCGGCTGGCCGTCGATGGAGATGTCGCCGTCGAAACGATCGATTTGGCGGTTTAGAATGCGCAGCAGCGTGCTTTTGCCGGAGCCGGACGGCCCCTGCAGATACACGAACTCTCCCGGAGCTATATCCAAATCAAGATTGGACAGTGTCTTTCGTCCCGCATACGAATGCGACAGACCGCGAATCCGAATCATCGCCGATCACCGGACAGCGCAAGCGGGGCGCCTGCCAGAGAATGGACAATGCTCTTAATGACAGCTGCGTTCGTGTCCGCGTAAGGGCTGCGCAGCATGTCGAGATGCCGCCCCGCTCCTTCGTATTCCGTCGTTTTGCCGCTGGTCGACCTGGACCATGGGATGACGGCGACCCCTTGCAGATCGCGGTGCTCCGAGCGGATGTCGTGCAGCTGAGCCTTCAGCTCGCACGTATGCGTCAGCCGCTCGACATAGCGGGCATACGTTCCGATCAGCCGCTCTCGCTCCTCGGTGAATCCGTCATCGTCGTTCATGCCGTAGCGTTCGGCAGCCAGTCCCAGCAGCATCCGGATCTCTTCGTCGATGTCCGCCTGCGAACGCTCGCCGGGCTCCCGGTGAATCGAGTCGATGAGCACGATGCCGCTCACCTCCGCGCCGCTTCGCTCCAGCTCCGCCGCAACCTCAACCGCCACATTGCCGCCTGCGGAATAGCCGAGCAGCACGTAAGGGCCTTGCTCCTGCATACGCCGTATTGCGGCCGCATATCGGGCAATTCGGTCTTCCTCCGCGATAAAATCGAAGGCATACACGCTGATCTCTCCGTTCAAGCAAGCCGCAAGCTCCTTGAATACGAAGCCATATCCGAACAGCGGCGGGAAGCAGAACAGCTTCGAGCGGCCGGCCTCGTTCCAAAGCGTTGGCGCGTTAACCGAAGCAGGCTCCGCTTCCGCTGCGGCGGCCGCGGCCATGTGCTCCAATACGGAATGCTGGAACACGGTTCGCAGCGGGAGCCCGACGCCGAGCCGGTTCGGCGCAATTGCAGCCAGACGGGCCGCCTTGAGCGAATTGCCGCCAAGCAGGAAGAAGTCGTCAGTCCGGCCGACCAGCCCGATGCCGAGCACCTCGCTCCATATCGCGGCCAGCTCCGCTTCGATCCCGGTTTGCGGCGGAACATGCCCGCCGGTGCGCCATTGCGATGCGTCCGGCTTCGGCAGCGCCCGGCGGTCGAGCTTGCCGTTCGGTGTCAGCGGCATATGCTCGAGCTTCATGAAATAAGCAGGCACCATATATTCGGGAACAAGTCTTTTGAGGTGGGCGCGCAGCTCTTCCAAATCTGCGGAAGGGGCTACGATATACGCGCAAAGCGTCTTCTCGGCGTCCTCCCCGTGAGCGACGACGGCGGCCTGCTGGACGAGCGGATGAGACGCTACCGCCGACTCGAGCTCACCGAGCTCAATGCGGAAGCCGCGGATTTTCACCTGATCGTCGATGCGTCCGAGAAACTCCATATTGCCGTCCTCGCGCCACTTGGCCATATCCCCCGTCCGGTAGATGCGCCCGCCGGGATGAAACGGATCCGCCGCGAACCTGGCCGCGGTCAGCTCGGGCCGGTTCAAGTAGCCGCGGGCGATGCCGGCGCCGCCGATCCACAGCTCGCCGGCTACGCCGACCGGCTGCGGACGCTCCGACCCGTCCGCAACATACATGCGCATATTCGGCAGCGGCTTGCCGATCGGCACGGAGCCGGCAGCGTCGTAGCGGTCCGCCGTTGCTTCATAGAAGCTCGAATCGATGCACGCTTCCGTCACGCCGTAGCAATTGACGATGCGAAGCTTGCCGCCGAATCGGGCGAGCAGCCGTCCGAAGTCGTCGGCAGGACAGCTGTCCGAGCCGATCACAAGCAGCTTCAGCTCCCCGAGCTCCAGCTCGTTCTCATACACATAATCCATGAACGGCACCGCAAGCGGGGGGGTCATGTCCAGCACCGTTATGCGATTGGCGAGCAGCAGCTTATGCAGCTCCGCAGGGATCAGCTTCGCTTCCTCCGGACATAATACGAGCTCGCCGCCGTTTGCCAGTGTACGCGCCAAGTCGGCCAGAAATACATCGAACGAAAAGCTGGCCATTTGGAGCAGCCGCACAGGGAACGTGTCCAATGCGAACGCCTCCCGGTAAGCCAGTGTCACGTTCGCGTAGCTGCCGTGCTCCACCATGACGCCTTTCGGCTTGCCCGTCGTACCGGACGTATAGATCACATAGGCCAAACGAGCGGGATTGTACGCGGGCGGTTCCGCGGCCGGCCATTCGATCAGCGCCTCAGCGCCGTCCAAGTACATGATTTCTCCGTTAAACGCTCCCCCTTTGGAAGCTTGCTGCCTTTGGGTCAGCAGCAGCACCGCCCCGCTGTCCTGGAGCATGTACTCGATACGCTCGGGCGGATACGCGGGATCGATTGGCACATACGCTCCGCCGGCCTTGAAGACGGCGAGTACCGCAGCCACCCAATCGACGGATCGCTCGGCCATGATCGCCACGACGGTTTCTTCCCGTACCGATCTCGATCGGAGCAAGGAAGCAAGCCGGCCGGACCATTCGTCGAGCTCGCGATAGGTGACGGCTCTATCGTAATAACGTACGGAGATGCGATCCGGGCAAACCGCCGCCTGATCCATGAATAGCTGCAGGAAGCCTGCGTCCGCCGGGTAAGGCGCAGGCGGCGGGTTGAATCGTGTCAAGATCAGCTCCATCTCCGATTCCGGCAATACGTTCAGCCGATCGATGCGGCAAAGCGGATCCGCAGCGATGTGCCGCAGCAAGCTTTCGTAATGAGATGCCATGCGCTGCATCGAAGACCTGCGGTATAAATCCGTACAGTACTCAATTTGAAAATGTAACCGGTCACCCTGCTGAGTGCCTTCCAGCGTAATATCGAATTGTGCCGACGCCGTCTTGTGCTCATACGGCTTGAACAGAAGCCCTCCGCCCCCAAGTGCGGGAGGGTCGGTTTGCAGCGCAAACATCGTATCGAACAGCGGATTCCGGCTCAAGTCCCGCTTCGCTCCGGAGCGTTCGACTAGCTGCTCGAACGGGTAATCGGCATGCTCGTAAGCCGACAGGGCAAGCTCTCTGACATCCTTGACATAGTCCAGGAACGAACGGCCGCCCGGCACACCGCTGCGGATCGCCAGCGTGTTAACGAACAAACCGATCAGCGATGCCGTATCGGGATGCGGCCGTCCGCCCGCCGGCGTTCCGACGACGATATCGTCTTGACCGGAATATTGGCGCAGCAGCACGAAATAGGCGGACAACAGCAGCATGTACAGCGTTGCATTCGCTTGTTCCGCAAGCCTTACGAGTGCCGCGGTCAGCTCGCGGTCCAATTCGAACCTGATGCTGTCGCCTGCGTAGCTCCTCTCCGCAGGGCGCGGAAAGTCCGTCGGCAGCTGCAGGACGGGCGGATGCTCCCGGAAGCGCTCCAGCCAATAGGCTTCCTGCTTGCGCATCGCCTCCGATTGCAGGTACGACTGCTGCCATGCGGCATAGTCTTTGTACTGGACCGGCGGCTCCTCCGGCTTCTCCCCCGCATAAAGCTTCATGAACGAATCCGCGACGATACGCATCGACTCCCCGTCCGCAATGATATGATGCATATCCATCAGGAGCACATGCCGATCCGGCGCCGTCGACAGCAGTGCGACCCGCATGAGCGGAGCTTTCGAGAGGTCGTGCGGGCGGAAAAAGGCGGCGATCCGGGACGGTACTTGCGACGATTCGAGCGTGTCGTACTCGACGCGAAATTCCGTCTGGGCGTGAATGCGCTGCATCAGCTCGCCGTCCACCATCTCGAACGACGTACGCAGCGATTCATGCCGCTCGATCAGCCCGTGCCAGGCGCGTTCGAACCGGTACAAATCGATTTCGCCTTCTACCGTCATGATGCTCGGAATATGGTAGCCGTCCCCGCTGTCCTCCAGCTGCTGCAAAATATACATGCGGCGCTGGGCCGACGATACCGGATACGCTGCGGCCCGCGGCACCCGTTCGATGGCAGGCAGCTTCGATTGCTCGGCGCTTCCGATCAGCAGGGCCATCTCTTCGACGGTAGGGTGCTGAAAAACGGCGCGAATCGGCAGCGAAACGTGCAAATGCTTGTGAATGCGCGAAATCAGCATCGTCGCTTTGATGGAATGGCCTCCCAGCTCGATAAAATGATCCTTGACCCCGACCTCGCGCTGCAGCACTTCCTGCCAAATGCCGGCCAGCTTCGCCTCCAGCTCGTTCCTCGGCGCTACATATTCGGCCCCGCTGCCTATACTGCCGTCCGGCTCCGGAAGCGCTTTGCGGTCGAGCTTGCCGTTGGCCGTCACCGGCATCGCCTTCATTCGCACGAAATGCGCCGGAATCATATACTCAGGCAGCGATTCCGCGAGGAATTCGCGCAGCTGACGGACGGTCAGCTCCAGCTCCGACACGATGTAGCCGCATAAGTATTTGTCGCCTTCTTTGTCTTCCCGGTCGATGACGAGCGCTTCCCGTATCGCCGGATGCTTCATAAGCTGAGCTTGAATTTCTCCCGTCTCGACCCGGTAGCCGCGTATTTTCACCTGATGGTCGACCCGCCCGAGAAACTCGATGTTGCCGTCCGGCATCCACCGCGCGCGGTCGCCGGTGCGGTACATGCGAGCTTGGCCGGAAGAGGTCGTCCGCGTGTCCGGTTCGCGATCCGCTGCAGATGTTAGGAACGGATCCGGTACGAACCGTGCCCGCGTCAGCTGCGGATCGTCGTAGCCGACGGCGAGGCAATCGCCGCCGATATACAGCTCGCCCGGTACTCCAATCGGACACGGCTGCAGACCGGGGTCGAGAATATAGTAGCGGGCGTTCTGGATCGGCTTGCCGTACGGGATGCTCGCCCAATCCGGCTGCACCTCGCCGACCTCGAACGCGTTCGACCAGATCGTCGCCTCCGTGGCCCCGCCGAGCGCCAGCACGCGAACGCCGGGATACGCTTCCTTCAGCAGGCCGGGCAGCTTCAGCGGGATCCAATCGCCGCTCAGCATCACGAGCCGCAAGCTGCCGCCTGCCGGACGCGGAGCGTCAAGCAGCAGCGGGGCGAGCTGCTGCAGCGCCGCCGGCGCGGAGTCCCACACCGTAATCGGCTCCTCGCGAAGCATCCGCAGCAGACGCTCCGGCCGACGCACATCGTCCGAGCCTGCCAGACGGATCGTCCCCCCCGCCGTCAGCATGCCGAATACGTCGTACACCGACAAATCGAACGTCGGCGACGTGACGAACAGCACCCGGTCGTCCGCGCCCATACCGGTCTCCCGGTTTACCCAATCGATCAGATTGGATACCGTCCGGTGGGCGATGATGACTCCTTTCGGCACGCCTGTCGAGCCCGAGGTAAAGATGACGTAGGCGGTGTGCGTGGCGATAGCAGCCGCCGGTAAATCGGCGATATCCGCTTCCTGCAGCAGCTCGCCGGGTGCATCGACAAACAACACATGCGCAAGCGAGGGGCAAGCGGCGGACAGCGCGCCTGTCAGCGAGTCCAGCGTTTGCTCCGTCAGCAGATGCGTCACGCCGAGCGTATCGATAATCCGCTCGATCCGCGCCTTCGGCGTCGTCGGCTCCATCGGCACATAGGCTCCGCCCGATTTGGCGATGCCGATCATGGCTGCGATCATATCGACCGAGCGGGACAGCATCAGTCCGACATACGAGCCCGGCTCGACGCTGGTGCGGCGCAAATAGTGGGCGATCCGGTTCGCCCGCTCATTCAGCTCGCGGTAGGTAATTATGGCATCGTCCGTCACGACGGCCGGGTGGTCCGGCCGCTCGGCGGCATTCCGCTCGAAGCCTTCATGGATGAGCCGGTGCTGCGGGTAGTCTCGCGCCGTATCGTTGAACGTATGCACCACCTGGGCAAACTCTTCTTCGTCCAGCAGCGGCAATCGATCCAGCCTAAGATCAGGGTCGCCGGACAGTTTTGCTGCGATACCGCTGAGATGCTTCGCCAGCCGGATGAAGAACGCTTCCTCGAAGGCGCGCGCGTTAAAGAGAAATTTAACCGTCAACCGTTCCCCAGGCACGAACAATACATTGAGATCGTAGTTCGTTTGCTCGAACGCTTCGACATCCACTGGTACCAATCCCGCATCATTGGCTTGGTTTGCACCCATCGCCCCGTCCAACGGGAAGTTTTCGAACACGACGATATGATCGATCATGCCCAGCTTCATGGCGCTGCCAGCCTGCGTTTCATATAACGGAAAATATTGATATTCGGCGGACGCCTGCTCCGCGCTGCCGGCCTTGCGCAGCAGCTCCGCAAATGGCGCTTCCCGCGCTATTCGCATGCGAACCGGAATCGTATTGATGAACAGCCCGAGCATCGATTCGATGCCCGGCACTTCCGCCGGTCTGCCCGAGACGACGGCGCCGAACATGACGTCTTCCTGATGCGTATATTTGTGAAGCAGCACCGCCCATATCGTCTGCATCAGCGTGCTAAGCGTCACATTAAAGCGGAGACTAAGGCCGCGCAGCGATGCAGTCAGCTCCGTACTGAATTCGAACCGATACTCCCTCTGCTCGTAGCCGTCTCCATCCCGGGCCGCCTTGCTGCGGGGCAGAGCGGTCAGCTGCTCGAAGCCTTGTACGTAGCGGAGCCAATAATCGCGGGCGGCCGACATATTTTGCCGCTCCAGCCATTTGATATAGGCGCTGTAGCGAGGAGCCAGCTCGAGACGAACCGTATCTCCCCGCTTCATCGCTCCGTAAATGTCCAGCAGCTCCTTCAGCACGATGCCCAGACACCAGCCGTCGAGGATCAAGTGATGGAAGCTCCATACGAGCAAGCTTTCGTCGGCTGATACCCGGACGACCGTTACACGCATCAGCATATCGTCGCTAAGCACGTAGCCCCGTTCCAAATCGCCCCGCTTCAGCTGCCCGATCCGTTCGGTTTGAACCGTCTTGTCCCAATCCGCCATATCCTCGAAGACGATTGGAGGGAACGTCCTTTCCTTCAGCACGATCTGCATCGGTTTGTTGACCTGATCGTGTACGAACACGGTCCGAAATATGTCGTGACGGTCGGTAAGCGCCTGGAACGCGCGCTGAAGCAGGCCGATATCGACCGAGCCCTTGAGCTTTAGCGTAATCTGCTCGCGATAGGTCAGCGACTGCGCGTCGAGCAGCGAATGGAACAGCATGCCCTGCTGCATCGGCGAGAGCACATACACATCCTTGATTTGATCCTTGGTCCATTTCACGTGGCCGTCACCCCTTCACTAATTTTGAGCCGTTTGCCGTCCGCAGCTTCTTCATCACCATTGGGACGGCTATTCGGACAGCAAGCTGAACAGATCCTCCAGATCGTCCTGCGAAATTTCCCCGGAGCTGACGTCGCTCGATGTCAATTCGGACTTTTTCTTCGTCAGGCAGTGCTCCATCAACTGAAGGAGATGATGCTTGTACCGTTCCGCCAGCTGTACGATCGTCGCGCGTTGAAACCGGTATGGATTGTAATCGAATCGTACCGTGAGGCAGCCCGTCTGCACGATCGCATTGATGCCGATCGCATGCATTCGTTGTGCATTCGGGCTGATTTGCTGTCCCATCGGATCCCGTACAATGGAAAATGCCGAAACACCCTCCTGATCGATTTGCCCCAAATAGTTGAAGCTGATTTCCGGCTCGCAAGCGGACTCGGGGCTGTTTCGCCCGTCTGCGCTTGTGTCGCCCATATATCGCCAAATCCCATAACCGATACCTTTGTGAGGCACCGAGCGGAGCTGCTCCTTCACGGCAATCAGCGGATGCCGGGCACGATCGAGCGACAGCGTGACGGGATATTGGCTCGTAAACCAGCCGACCGTACGGGATACGTCCAGCTGCGGAAAGAGCGGCTCACGTCCGTGTCCTTCAAGCTGAATCCGGACTCGTTCGTCCCCCGTCCATTCGGCGACCGCTAACGCAAGCGCGGCAACAAGCAAGTCCTCCGTTTCGGTATGATAAGCATGATGCACTTTACGCAGCAGCTGCTCGGTTTGCTGTTCGGATAGCGCAACGGTGCACACTTGCGCCAGTCCGACGATATCCGTTTCGGCATCGGTATCCGGCAGATCGCGGGGAAGCGATGCGAAGGCCTTCGCCTCCGAAGTCATCCAATACGACAGCTCCCGCTGCAGCTGCTCGCTTGACGCATATCCCTCAAGCGCCTTCGTCCAAGCTTGATACGAATGCGTCTTTGCAGCGAAGGAGACCGTTTCGCCCCGAACCGCTTGCTCATACCCTTCGGCCAAATCCTCCAGCAAAATGCGCCACGATACGCCGTCGACCACCAAATGGTGGATAACGATCAGCAAGTAATCGCCGTCCGCCGCATGGAACAGCTTGGCTCTGACGAGCGGGCCTTCCTGCAGGCTAAGCCCGGCCTGCTGCTCGTCGGCCAGCTGCCGCAGGCGCTCCGGCTCATCCCGGACACTTGCGGGCAGCTCCGCCGTTTCGAATCGGAAGCTTTGCGCAAGCTCATCCTCATCAATGCTGCGGTTTTCTTGAACGAGCCGCCCTTCCGACTCCACAACCTTCATCCGAAGCGCATCATGATGCACGACGAGCCGTTCCAGCACTTGCCTGAGCGCCTGCTCCTCCCAGCCCGATTGCCGATGAAGCAGTACGGACTGGTTGAAATGATGACTGTCGGTAAAATTCCGCTCGAAAAACCATCGCTGCACCGGCCCCATGACAACTTCACCCGTAACGGGCTCTTGCGGTGCGGCGGCCGTCAGCGGCTGTACGCGGCAGGCGAGCTCGGCAATTGTCGGATACGAGAAAAAGTCTCTGACTCCGAGCTTGTACCCGTATTTTTGCAGCCGTGCCGAAGCTTGAATCGCTTTGATGGAATCGCCGCCCAAGTGGAAAAAATGATCGTGAATGCCGATTTCCGGTACGGCAAGCAGCGAGCTCCAAACGGACGCGAGCAGCCGTTCGATTTCGTTTGCGGGAGCTTCGAATTCGGCCCCGCTTGTGCTCCGGTCCGGCTCCGGCAGCGCTCTCCGGTCCAGCTTCCCGTTCGGCGTCAGCGGAATCCGATCCAGTGCGACAAAATAGTGCGGGATCATATAGTCCGGCAAGCTGCGGGCCAGCTGTGACCTCATCTCCGCCACCGTCCAAGGCCGGTCGGATACGAGATAGGCGCACAGCTGCATGGAACCGTTCGTATCCTTCATTGCCGTTACTACGGCATCTTGCACCGGCTCCAGCTCCTGCAGCCGATGCTCGATTTCCCCGAGCTCGATCCGGAAGCCCCGCACCTTCACCTGCTGGTCCAATCGGTCGATGTACTCGATCGTGCCGTCAGGCAGCCATTTGACGAGATCCCCGGTACGATACATCCGTTCCCCCGGCTCGAACGGGCACGGCACGAACTTCTCCGCCGTCAGTTCCGGTCGGTGCAAATAACCGCGGGCCAAACCGCTTCCCGCAATACACAGCTCGCCCGGAACCCCGATGGGCTGCAGCTTGCCGAACGGATCAGTTACGTACAACCGCGTGCCCCGCATCGGCCTGCCGATCGGAAGCGAAACGGCATCCTCCGCGAGCGAATCAACGACATAGGCAGTGGCGAACACGGTCGTTTCCGTCGGACCGTACCCGTTGATCAGGCGACCCGGACCGAGCAGCTTCAGCGCTTTTCGCACATGATGCACGGATGCTTTTTCCCCGCCGAACAACATGTATCGCACGCCCGCCAAACAGTCCGGCCTTTCGTCGATGATAGCGTTAAACAACGATGTCGTAGCGAAGAAGACCGTAATCCCCTTGTCGATGATGCATTGGGCCAACAGCGAAATGTCCGTCGCCGTCTCGTAGTCGATGATCACGAGCTGTGCGCCGTTCAGCAGTGCGCCAAACAGATCGATGATGGAGCCGTCAAACGCGTAATTCGAAAGCTGCAGCACCCGATCGTCTTCCGTAAACCGGACATAATTCGTCTGCTTCACGATGCGGCCGACGCCGGCGTGAGGAATGAGGGTGCCCTTCGGCAGTCCGGTCGTGCCGGACGTATAGATGACGTAAGCCAAATGATCGGGCGTACAAACAGCGGGCAAATTCGTGCCGTCGCTGTCATAAAGGCCGTTGTCATCCATACGGAGCACGCTGCACGGCGCATCTGCAGGCGCTTCGATTCCCTCGCCCGCCAGTAGCAATAAGGCGCCGCAATCGCCCAATATGTAACGGATCCGTTCCTGCGGAGCGTTCGGATCAATCGGAACATAGGCGCTGCCGGATTTCAAAATAGCCATCATGCCGACGACCATATCGATCGAGCGATGAGCCATGAAGGCGATGAGCCGGTCCGGTCCCGCACCGAGCCTGCGCAAGGTTCGTGCCAGACGATTCGCCTTTTCGTTCAGCTCGCGGTACGTCAGCCGCTTCTCCTCATGGACGACGGCGATGCGCTCGGGAGTGAGCGTTACCTGCTCTTCAAACCAGTCCTGCAGGGTGCGCAGTTCGTCGGCTTCCACGCGGCCGTCCGCATGGAACCGCAGAAGCTCCTCCTGCTCCGCTTCCGTCAAGATCGCGAGCTCGGCCAGCTTCCGCTCGGGGTGCGCGGCCATTTGCTCCAGCAATTGCACATAGTGGCCGCCGAACCGGCGCATCGTCGCCTCATCGAACAGCGCAGCGCCATATTCCGCCGTAAAGCTCAGCTCCTCGCTGCCAAGATAAGCCTCCAGCAGCAGATCGAACTTGGCCGCTATGCCTTTGAGCGGCTCGGGTCTTACCGATAATCCGCCGAACGACATTCCGTCTACGTCCAAATTTTGCAAAGAGAAGACGGTGTCGAAGAGCGGATTTCGGCTAGCATCCCTCTGCACCTGCTGCCGCCGGACGAACTCTTCGAATGGGAACTGCTGCCGCTCGATCGCTTCTATTGCGGCCGTCTTGACCTGCTGAATATATTCGGTAACGGTAAGATCCGGGCTCGGGAACGTGCGCACCGGAATCATGTTGACAAACATGCCGACGATACGCTCCACACTCGGATGCGACCTGCCGGCTACAGGACTGCCGACGACGATATCGGCCTGCCCGCTGTATTTGGCCAGAAGCGCCTGATACGCTGCAAGCAGCACCATGTACAGTGTCGCTCCCTCGCGCTCCGCCAGCTTCGTCAGCGCATTCGTCAGCGTCGGCCCGGCGGCGAAAGTGACGTGCGCTCCTTGGAAGCTTTGCACGGCGGGTCTCGGCCGATCGGTCGGCAGGTGCAGCACAGGAATGTCGCCGGAGAACCGCTCCTGCCAATACTGCTCTTGCTCGGCCATTCGGCCTTCACGGAGCTCCCGCTGCTGCCAGACCGCATAATCACGATACCGCACCGGCAGCTCCGGAAGCCGCGGGGACGCAGGCTGCCCGGACGTATGCCGCAGTGCAAGCTCGTAAAGCTCGGCGATCTCATTCATTAAAATATTCATCGATACCCCGTCGGAAACGAGGTGATGCATATCGAACAAGAGGCAAGATTCGTTCGGACCGGTCGGCGTCCATACGGCACGCAGCAGCGGAGCCTGGCTCAGATCGAACGGCCGGATCCATGCTTCGGCCCACTTCCGCACGTCAGCAGCAGTCTGCTCGGATATGTCCAGACGGAACGGCACCTCACGATGCACCCGTTGTACGGGCTCCCCATCGTTCCATTCGAAGCTCGTTCGAAGCGCTTCATGCCGCTCAATCAGCCGGTGAATCGCCTGCTCGAGCGCCTGCAGATCGACGCTGCCTTCGATCCGGAACAAGCCCGGCATATTGTAGGCCGTCCCAGTATCCTCCAGCTGACTGATGACGAAGATTCCCTTCTGCGCCGAAGACATCGGATACAGATCGGCGGCAGGAGCTGCCGGTATGACTCCGAAATTGGCCGAACGGGCCTCGGCGATATATTGTCCGACCTGCTCCAATACGCTGTGAACGAACAAGATGCGCAGCGGAATGTCGACACCGAACTGCTGGCGCACTCGGGCGGCCATCTGAGTCGCTTGCAGCGAATGCCCGCCCAGCTTGAAGAAGTCGTCCTTCGCCCCGACGTCCCGCTGCAGCACTTCGCTCCATATTCCGGCGAGCTTGGCCTCGATTTCATTCCTCGGGGCCACATATTCGGAGCCGCTGCCGACGCTGCCGTCCGGCTCCGGAAGCGCTTTGCGGTCGAGCTTGCCGTTCGCCGTTAC
This sequence comes from Paenibacillus chartarius, assembly GCF_042432825.1. NCBI lineage: Bacteria > Bacillati > Bacillota > Bacilli > Caryophanales > Paenibacillaceae > Paenibacillus > Paenibacillus chartarius. Next base: position 25,380 of record NZ_JBHLWN010000079.1, read on the forward strand.
CGGCATCGCCTTCATCCGCACGAAATGCGCGGGGATCATGTAATCCGGCAGCGATTCCGCCAGGAACTCGCGCAGCTCCCGGACGGTCAGCTCCTCGTTCTCCGCCTCCGGCACGATGTAGCCGCACAAATATTTGTCTCCGCCCTTGTCTTCCCGGTCGATGACGACCGCTTCACGAATCGCCGGATGCCTCGCAAGCCCGGCTTGAATTTCGCCAAGCTCGATCCGGTAGCCCCGGATTTTCACCTGATGGTCGATCCGCCCGAGAAACTCGATGTTGCCGTCCTGCATCCACCGCGCACGGTCGCCGGTGCGGTACATACGGGCTTGGCCGGCAGCCGATGCAGCGGGTTCCGCAGCTTGCCCCGCCGTCTCGGTTACGAACGGATCCGGCACGAAGCGTGCGCTCGTCAGCTGCGGATCGTCATAACCGACGGCGAGGCAATCGCCGCCGATATACAGCTCGCCAGGCACCCCGATCGGGCACGGCTGCAGACCGGGATCGAGAATATAGTAGCGGGCGTTCTGGATCGGCTTGCCGTACGGGATGCTCGCCCAATCCGGCTGCACCTCGCCGACCTCGAACGCGTTCGACCAGATCGTCGCTTCCGTGGCCCCGCCGAGCGCCAGTACGCGGACGCCGGGATACGCTTCCTTCAGCAGGCCGGGCAGCTTCAGCGGGATCCAATCGCCGCTCAGCATGACGAGCCGCAAGCTGCCGCCTGCCGGAAGCGGAGCGTCAAGCAGCAGCGGGGCGAGCTGCTGCAGCGCCGCCGGCGCGGAGTCCCACACCGTAATCGGCTCCTCGCGAAGCAGCTGCAGCAGACGCTCCGGCTGACGCACATCTTCAGCGCCTGCCAGACGGATCGTCCCCCCGGCCGTCAGCATGCCGAATACGTCGTACACCGACAAATCGAACGTCGGCGACGTGACGAACAGCACCCGGTCGTCCGCGCCCATACCGGTCTCCCGGTTCACCCAATCGATCAGATTGGATACCGTCCGGTGGGCGATGATGACTCCTTTCGGCACACCGGTCGAGCCCGAGGTAAAGATGACGTAAGCGGTATGCGTGGCGATTGCTGCGGCCGGTAAATCGGCGATATCCGCTTCTTGCAGCAGCTCGCCGGGCGCATCGACAAACAGCACATGCGCCAGCGCCGGGCAAACGGCGGACAGCGCGCTCGCAAGCGGGTTGAGCGTCTGCTCCGTCAACAGGTGCATCACGCCGAGCGTGTCGATAATCCGCTCGATCCGCGCCTTCGGCGTCGTCGGCTCCATCGGCACATAGGCTCCGCCCGATTTGGCGATGCCGATCATGGCGGCGATCATATCGACCGAACGGGACAGCATCAGCCCGACATACGAGCCCGGCTCGACGCCGGTGCGGCGCAAATAGTGGGCGATCCGGTTCGCCCGCTCATTCAGCTCTCGGTAGGTAATTACGGCACCGTCCGTCACGACGGCCGGATGATCCGGCCGTTCCGCTGCATTCCGCTCGAAGCCTTCATGGATAAGACGGTGCTGCGGGTAGTCACGCGCCGTATCGTTGAACGTATGCACAACGAGCTGACGCTCCCGTTCGCCAACCATCGACAGCTCGCGTACCGGCTTGCCGGGATCAGCCATGGCATGCCGGATGAGCTGAAGCATTCTCCCGCACAGCTGCTCCATCTCATGCTCGGTGTACACCTGACTGCGATAATCGAAATCGAGCTGCAGCGTGCCCGTTCCGATATGCTCCTTAATATGAATCGCAATGTCCAGCGCTTCCGCGCCGGCGAATAAAGCGTCGATCTCGCACGTCAGACCGGGCCTGCGCACGAAGTCCATAACCTGATACTCCATCAAAATATGAAACAGCCGGTCCAATCCGCGATCCCGTTCCTTCAGCTCCGTAAACAGCACATCGAACGGATAACGCTGATGGCGAATGAGGCTTGCCTGCTCTTTGCCGACCAGGCCGACCCATTCGGCAAACGTCATGCCGGCTTCGACCTTGAGGCGGATCGGCGTCGTGGAAGTAAACATCCCCAGCGTCATTTTCTCCCGGGCGTTCGTCCGATTGAGGAAATTGGTCCCGACGACCAAGTCCTCCATCCCCGTTGCTTTGTACACATAGATGTAGAAGGCCGCCAAAAATAGCGTAAACAAATTCGTCTGTAGCTCACTGCAAAGCTGACGCAGCTGCTGCAGCAGCGGTGCCGGCAGCGGATAGCTGTACCGCCCCGCATCCGTGCTGGCCGAATACATGTCATACGGCTTCAGCTGCGTCGGCTCCGGCAGGACGGCGAATTTTTGCAGCCAGAAGCTGCGGTCCTTGGCGAAGCGGGGCGAAGCTTCATACTGCCGTTCGTTCACGAGAAATTCCAAATAGCCCGGCAGCGCCTCCTCCGCCTCATCTACCGTCTCTCCCCGACCGAGCGCCAAATACGTATCAATGATCTTGTTAACCGTCAACACCATCGAATGGCCGTCGGAAACGAGATGGTGCTGCTTGAGCAGCAGCTTGGCCTTGCCGCCGGGCAGCAGTCCGATATGAAACGAACAGAGCGGCGAATTCATGAGCTCGAACGGGATCCGGAAATGCCGCATCATCCATAATGTCGCTTCCTGCTCGCCGCCCACCGTAAAGTCGATCTCTTTAACGGGAACATCGTATTCGCTGACGACGTATTGGTACGGCACCCCGTCCGCCTCGGTAAACCGCAGCCGCAGCGCTTCGCTCGTTCGGACGAGCTGCCGGACCGCTTCCCGCAGACGCCCGATGTCCAGATCATCCGCCTCCAAGCTCATAATGCCGCCGATCGTAGCCATGCTGGTGCCGGGAAACGTCTTCTCCGTAAACCAGATTCGTTTCTGTGGATGAGTTAGCTCATGCAAGTTCAAGTTCGGAATCGTATTGTTCATATCCATTTCCTCCTGTCCCTTACCTTACGGTTGAATACGCGCTTCGAATCGAATGTCTTGCCGCTTAGGATCCGCCGCCTCCAGCAGGCTGGAAGGCTGATCCTTCAAATAGCGGTTGAAAAATGCCAGCGCATACCGGTTAATGTCGGCGTGAACGTCAGATGCAGACCTTTCAAGAGCAAGAAGCGGCGAAAATAACGCGGCATCGCTGAAGCTGAGATGATGCGTGCCCGGGACGATGACCCGATACGCGTCCGCGCGGGCGCGGGAGTACACTTGTTCGATATGTCCTAGGAAATCGGCAAAATAACGCCACTCCGGACCGTCCTGCCGGCTCCCTCTCCCTACCTGCTGCTTTAAGCCGTCCCAAGTCCCCGAAGCCATAAGAAACATAACCGGCTGCGTCAGTTCCTGCTGCAGCACTTGACCGTAAACCGTCCCGTCCATGTCCAGGCCGGCTCGTAAACGGCGATCGAGCGCGAGCGCTTCGACGGCCGTCGATCCGCCGTCGGAATGGCCGAGGACGCCAGCCCTTTCCAGGTCGAGACGACCGTTCCAGAAGCCAAGCGGGTCCTGCCGGTTCCAGCGCTCCAGCTCATCCAGCACCGAGGTTACGTCCGCCGCCCGGACCCGGACAAGCTCGGCGCCCTCCTCGTTGCTCGGCATATCGGGACCGCCGTGATAGGGGGCGATACGCCCGTCCGGCAGCACCGTCTCCGAGGCCATATACGTATGCTGAACCGCCGCAACGATGTAGCCGTGACTGGCCAGCTCCTCGACCTGAAACAAGCTTTGGAAGCGCGAAGCCGAAGCGCCGTGCGAGAAGACGAGCACCGGATACCGCTGCTCGCCGCCGGATAGCGGCAGCGCCCGGACCGCGTGCGTGCGGACCCGGTCCCAATGACCGAACAGCCACGAAGGAAGGCCGGTGCTGGCGAACAAGGCGCGCCTCATCTCCTGCGGATACGGCTCGGGAATTATGTCCGATATCCCTTCGGTGCGTGCGGGATACCAGAAGCGCACGAGCAGCGAACGCCGGTCGGCCGAATCGGCGGTGAACGTCTCCTCCCGCCCGGTGACGATCCATCGTTCCGTCGTCCCTACGGCATAGGGTCCGCTAGGCTGCGGAAGCTCAAATACGGGAAGCAGAACCGGGAAAACGCTGCCCAGCACGATGCCGGCCGCCGCGCCGGCCGCATAAGAACCTGTGCGAGCCCGGCCGCCGCGCCTCCTGCGCCAACCGTGCGTGATCCATAACAATCCCGCCATGCCCGCCCATGCCGGCAGCAGACCCAAAGCCGCGCCGGCCATGCCGATATGTCCCGTGAACAGCCATACCGCTGTAACGGCGGCCGCCACGACGACGAACCAAACGATTCGGGAAACAGTTACGTGCTGCTGCCTGGCTCGTTCTACCGGCGTCTCGATCATCATCTCACCTTCTCCAAACGGGATATCTGCTCCAGCGATTGAAGCCGCTGTTCGACAAGCTCGGCCTGCTTGGCGAGCTGCTGTTCCAGCCGCTCGATATGTACGGCCATTTTGTTCAGCTTCTCCTGAACAGGATCAGCCGGCTTCACCGCTTCGCCGCCTTCCGCCGCACGCTCGCCGCCCGGTCCTCCTCCCCTTCGCACGACCCTGCCCGGAATGCCCACGACCGTGCAATGCGGCGGAACTTCGTGCAGCACGACGGAGCCGGCGCCGATTTTGGCATAATCGCCTACGGTGAAAGGCCCCAGGATCGTTGCTCCCGAGCTGAGAATGACGTGATTGCCGATCGTCGGATGGCGCTTGCCGACATCCTTACCGGTTCCGCCCAGCGTTACGCCTTGATAGATCGTGACATGATCCCCGATCACCGCCGTTTCGCCGATGACGACCCCCATTCCGTGATCAATAAATACGCCCTCGCCGATAACCGCGCACGGATGAATCTCGATTCCCGTCAGCGCTCGGTTACATGCAGCCAGCATCCTTGCCGCCAGCCGGATTTTGCGGTTCATGAGCCAGTGTGCGATCCGGTGCAGCACCAGGGCGTGGAAGCCCGGATACACGAGGATCACTTCCAGCGCCGATTTGGCGGCGGGATCCCGGGCTAACGCTGCTTGAATGTCTTTTCGAATGGCGGATAGCATAATAGACTCCTTCCGATCTGATTGTTCATTCTTCCTCATTTTGTTTTGTTATTTTTATGTAAATAAAGTAGATATTTACATTATGGCCCATTATCGTTTAGTATGAGTTTGAAATTAATCTATTATTTCGGGAGGAATACTAATGATTTGGTTGCTGCTTGTTGGAGTTGGGATCGAGATTACCGGGATTGTATGGGACACGCTGTATCACGAGCGATTCGGCTATGACGAGCTGTATATGATTCCGCCGGCCCATTACATGGATTTGGTCGGAGCTCCGTTTTTGTTCATTATGTCCATCCTGCTTCTGCGCGGTAAGAAAGCTCCAGCCTGGCCCTTGTACTTTATTATCGCCGGCACCCTCATTCAAACCGTCGGCTGGGTGTGGGACAACGTCGGGTACCATCTCCGCGGAATTGAACCGAGCCCGCTTGCTCCGCCGCATATCGCCTTGAATATCGGGCTGCTCTTTATGGTTGTGTTTTCCATTACCGCCATCATCGCCAACGCCATCAAGCAAGCCAGAGCGAAATCCAGTTCGAAGCTGTCTGCGTAGAGAGGGGATTGCCGCGCGATGCTGCCCATTTTGAAAAATGTGAACTTTCTTTCCTTCTTCGCCTCTCGCACGTTAGCGAATTTTGCCGACAGCATATACTTCATCGCGTTATTGTGGACCGTGCAGACGACGTTCCATTCCCCGGCCTTCACCGGGTTTACGTTCACGGCTTTATCGGCGGCGGCGATGTTCAGCTTTGCGTTCGGTCCGTTGATCGACCGGTTCTCCGCTGCCGCACTATCCGGTATAGCTCTGCTCGTACAAGGCGTCATTTTGCTCGTCATCCCTAGTCTGGCCGGTCCGAATCCGCTGTCCTTTTCGATTGTGCTCATCTTGGTGCTGATCGCCGCCCTGTTCTCCGCGCTGTTTTATCCGGCGAATATGTCGCTCATTCCGCAAATCCTGGAGGACAAGGACAAGCTCGTACAAGGCAACTCACTCGTTTCCACATCGGATCAGCTGATCAACCTGATCGGCTTTCTGATCGGAGGCACATTGGTCGCTTGGATCGGGTCGAATCCGTCGTTTTATGCTGCATCCGCCGCCCTCTTCTTCGGTTCGCTGCTGTTTTTTGTACTGATGAGACGCTTGAAAGCAGTGAAGCCTAACAGCGGGAATGTCACGAATAGCGGGAATGACACTGCTGAGCGTCCGGCAGCCGGCTTTCGCGCCTATGCCGCCGAAATCAAGGAAGGCTTGCAGTTTCTATGGCGGAACACATTCCTTCGCGTGCTGATGCTGTTGAACGTGATCGCCAACTTTTCCGTATCCTTGCTCGTCATCGTGCTGCCTTCCCTCGGCGAATCGTACGGCTCGGCGTTTCATTACAGCGCTATCTACGTCGCCTTTTTCTTCGGCATGATTGTCGGCGCGCTGCTCACGAATGCCATCAAGAAATCCGGGCTGAACATATCGTTGTTCTGGATCGGAAGCGGCCTCGCGCTGCTGCTGTTCTATGTCCTACCGTTTGGGATCGGCTGGAAGGCCGGCTCCATCGCCTTGTTCGGGCTTTGCTCCGGCGTCGTGAACGTACTGCAAATGTCCTTCCTGCAGCTGCTGACCGAAGAACGGATGATGGGCCGGGTCATGTCTACGGTCACGACGATATCCAACATTGCGATTCCGCTCGGCAGCGTCATCGGCTCTTCGCTTGCGCTGCAGCTTCGCATCGAGACGATGTTCCTTCTGGCCGGACTTATGATCATATGCTGCGGTATCGTCATGCTGGCGATCCGCTCGGTTCGGAGCTATACCGCGGAAGCGTCTGCCCCCGCCCCTTCGCAGCCGACGGAAGCGGCCTTGTAACGCCTGCACAGGAACCGCCCGTATACCCGCGTTAACAGCGGGATATACGGGCTTTTTCTATGCTTCTGTCTTACCTCGATACGGTGCCTGCGGCTTCCGTCAGCATGCTGTCGCTCAGGGTGAAAGCCCTTGGGCCATGGATCAGCTCGCGAATCGATGAACACCAAGCTTCGTTGTAAATTGTGCTGGCATACCGTTCGCCCCGGTCCGGGAAAATCATGACGACCCGCTGCTGCCTGGAAAAGCTCCGCCCTGCAAAATAATGCCGTACCGCCGCATACACGGACCCTGACGATCCCCCGGCATACATGTAATGCTCCTTCATGAGCCGATGGCAGTGATCGATCGTGGCGATCTCGTCGACGAACACGACATCGTCATACCGCGCCTGCTGCAAAATATCCGGCACCATGCTGGAGCCGATTCCGGGGATATGCCGCTTGCGCGGCGTTTCCCCGAAAATAACCGACCCTTGCATATCAACGGCAATGACTTTGGCGTCCGGAAACCTCTCTTTCACCTTCGCCGATACGCCGGCGATAGTTCCGCCCGAGCTGACCCCAAGAAACAAATAATCGATCGTTCCCATCTCGTCGCAAATTTCGGTGCCGAGCGAATTGTAGTACGCTTCGGCGTTGAGCGGATTGCCGTATTGATTGATCCAATAGCAATCCGGCAATTCGCGCAGCAGCCGCTGTACGACGGCGATTCGCGTAAGCAGGTAGCCTCCGCTCTGATCGGGCTCCGTCACTTTAATCATATTGTCGCTCAGCTTGCTTATGATCAGTTCGTTTTCCGGCGAAATGTTCGGGTCGACCACACACCAAAATTTGAGACCCAAGCTCCTGCAATAATTCGATAAAGCTACGCCGAAATTGCCCGAAGACGATTCGATCATAATCGTGTCGCGGGTAATCGTCCCGCTGCGGAGCAGCTTGTCGAGAATGTACGAAGCGCTGCGGTCTTTCACGCTGCCCGTCGGGTTGAAGCCTTCCATCTTGGCGTACAAATCGATCTGCTCCAGCTCCGCATCGTTCATGCGAATCATGGGGGTTTGTCCTACCTTGTCCAGAATGGACGGATACGTCATTCGCTCCACCTCGTTTTCGCAAAATAGGTCAGGCTCATCACCGGCTTTGGCCATGCAGCTGCAAATCGGATCCTGCCGGAAGAACAAGCTCAGCGAGCGGCATGTCCGGATTATGGACCGTCTGCTCCAGCAATTGCACGAATTGCCCGAGCATAAGCCGGATCTGTTGCTCCTGCCAAGCCTCAGCCATATAGTCGAAAATAATCTCGATACCCCGTTCCCCGCGGTCCACCGCTCCGGCCGCCAGCAGTGCAACCATCAGGCTGCTGCGTTCCGGATAAGGCGTCAGGGTAAGGCCAGCGCTGTGCAGCTGCTGCGCCGGTTCGTTTTGCAGCTGGAACGAGACGTCGAACGGCGGTCTGTGCAGATCCGGCCAGCCGTTCTGCCGCAGCTTCCGCTGTAGAAGCTCGAACGGATAGTCTTGATGGTCGAACGCCTGCAGCACCGTTTCCTTCACCGCTTCCAGCAGGCTGTCCGAAGTGTCCGAATCACCGAAATGAACCCGAATCGCCAGCGCGTTGTCTAGAGGAGCGATCATCGGGACGGTATCGGGATGATTTCTGCCGCCGGCAGACGTGCCGATCACGATATCCGCTTGGCCGGACACCTTATGGAGCAGTGCTCCGAAGGCGGACAACAGCACCATATACAGGGTCGCCCCGCGCCGGACGGCCAGCTCTCGCAGCTCGCTGGACAGCTTGGGCTCCAGCAGCTCGGTCAGCTGCGCTCCTGCGCCGCCGCGCACAGGCTTATTCCCGGTGCGGTATGGCAGCTCGACGTAAGGCAGCGACCCAGCCAAGCGGTTCAGCCAATACGCTTCTTGCTCCAGCATGGCCCGCTGCTGCATGGCGGCTTGCCGCCATACGACGAAGTCTTTGTACTGAACCTGCAATGCCGGGAGCTGTTCGCCTTGATACAGCCTAAACAGCTCGGCGATCAGGATGCCGGTCGACAATCCGTCGGCAATAGAGCGATGCAGATCCGTCAGCAGCACGTGGCGGTCGTCCGCAATGCGTACGATCCCGACTCGAAGCAGGGGCCCTCGCTCCAGGTCGAACGGACGCACGAACCGGTCAATCACGCTTGGCAGCTCCTCTTCACGGGCGTTCTCGCTGGCAAGGTCGAATTCGCCGGCTTCGTGCACCTGCTGCCAAGCATCTTCCCCGTCACTCAGCACGAACGATGTCCGCAGCGTTTCATGACGCCGGAGCAGCCCACTGAACGCCTCTTGCAGCTTGTCGGCATCGAGCGCGCCTTCGATCAGGATAGCGCGGGTTACATGACCGCCTCGTTTGTCGGCGGCATACGTATACCATTCGACGGCTTCGGCCTGCGCAGCGGAGAGCGGAATCCCGTCCCTCATTGCAGAACGCGGAATCGCCTCCCACTGCCGCATACCCGATTCCGCCGCAAGGTAATCCGCCATCTGGCGTACGGTCGGATGCGTAAACACGATTCGCATCGGTACCTCCACCTGGAATTCGTGCTCCATTGCATGCAGCAGCTTAATCGCCAATAGCGAATGTCCACCAAGCTCAAAGAAATTGCCGTTCATACCGAAGGCCCCGCTACCGAGCACACGGCGCCACAGGTTGAGGAGCCGTGCCTCCAGCCCGCTCTGCGGAGGCTGCCAGCCCGCTGCCGTCCCGGTCTCCGCAGGCTGAGGCTTCGGCAGCGCTTTACGGTCGATCTTGCCGTTCGGCGTAACCGGCATTTGCTCCAGCCGCACGAAATGGGCCGGAATCATGTAGTGCGGCAAGCTTTCGCCGAGGAACGCCGCCAGCTCCGTTGGCGCCGGCGCTTCGGGTCCGGTGTAGTAGGCGCACAGCGCTGCTTCTCCGGCCCCGTCCTCCGGCTCCAGCACGACGACGACCGCCTCCGTCACCTGCGGATGATTTGCCAGCT